>JACPCH010000117.1 GCA_016179875.1 Candidatus Rokuibacteriota bacterium
CTCAAGGCGGCGCTCGAGCGCAAGGGCGTCGCGCTCCGGCGGATCGCCCGCGAGGGCGAGGCGGCGATCGCCGTGGAGCTCGCCAACCCCGCCAACTGGAACGACGCCCTCACCGTGGCCGCGGAGTTCACCGCCCGCTTCGACCGGCAGGGGGAGGACCAGGCCGCGGGCCGCTTCCGGCTCGTCATGGGCGAGCGCGCGGTCAGCCAGCTGCGCGACGACGCCGTCCGCCAGGGCCTCGAGACGATCCGGAACCGCGTGGACCAGTTCGGGGTCGCCGAGCCGACGATCACGCGCCAGGGCGGCGATCGCATCCTGATCCAGCTCCCCGGCGTGCAGGACCCGGCGCGGGCCAAGGCGCTCATCGGCAAGACGGCGCTGCTCGAGTTCAAGCTGCTCGACGAGCGCACGCCCGTCGAGCAGGCGCTGGCCGGCCAGCTGCCCGAGGCGTCGGAGCTCCTCTACCGGCGCGACGTGGACAAGCAGACCAAGGCCGAGCGGAAGACGCCGTTCGTCGTCCAGAAGCGCACGCTGCTCACGGGGGGCGAGCTGACGCGGGCCGAGGTGCAGGCCGACCCGAACTCGCCCGGCAACTGGCAGGTGGCGATCGAGTTCACGGCGACGGGCACGCGGATCTTCGGCGAGATCACGGAGCAGAGCGTCGGCCGGCACCTCGCGATCATCCTCGACGGCAACGTCTACTCGGCGCCCCGCATCAACGAGCGCATCCCGGGCGGGCGCGCCGTGATCACCGGCCAGTTCACGGTGGACGAGGCGCGCGACCTGGCGATCGTGCTGCGCGCGGGCGCCCTGCCGGCGCCGGTGACGATCCTCGAGGAGCGCACCGTCGGACCCTCGCTCGGCGCCGACTCGATCCGCCAGGGGCTCATCGCGATCGGGGCGTCGGCGGTGCTCGTCTTCGTCTTCATGCTGGTCTACTACCGGGTGTCGGGCCTCATCGCCGACATCGGGCTCGGCCTGAACCTCCTGATGCTGATCGCGTGCATGGCCGCGTTCGGCGCGACGCTCACGTTGCCGGGCATCGCCGGCATCGCGCTGACGATCGGCATGGCGGTGGACACGAACATCCTGATCTTCGAGCGGATCCGCGAGGAGCTGCGGGTGGGGAAGACGCCGCGCTCGGCGATCGAGGCGGGATTCCGCCGGGCGCTCACCATCGTCGTGGACACGCACGCCACCGTGCTGGTGACGGCCATGATCCTCTACAACTTCGGCACGGGGCCCGTGCGGGGATTCGCCGTCTCCCTGTTCGTGGGCCTCGCCGCCAGCCTGTTCAGCGCCTACTTCTTCTCGCGGCTGCTGTTCGACCTCCGCTACGGGCTGCGCCGCGGCAGGGTCTCGCAGGTGTCCATATGAGCGCCGGCGCATGATCGAGCTGTTCCGGAACCCGAGCTACAATTTCATCGGCCGGCGCCGGTGGGCGTACGTCGCGTCGGCGGTGTTCATCGGGATCGGGCTCGCCTCGATGGTGGCCCGGGGCGGCCTCCGCTACGACATCGACTTCGCCGGCGGCTCGCTCGTCCAGGTGCGCTTCGCCGAGCCGCCGCGGATCGAGAAGATCCGCGCGAGCCTCGCGACGATCCAGCTCGGCGACAGCATCATCCAGGAGTTCGGCGACAGCCGCGAGTTCATCATCCGCCTGCCGCTCCAGGCGGCGGCGTCCGAGGAGGTCGGCCGGCGCGTGCAGGCGGCGCTCGCGGGCGACGCGTCGCTCGGGACGTTCGAGATCCGCCGCGTGGAGTTCGTCGGGCCGCAGGTCGGCAAGGATCTCCAGCTGCAGGCCCTGTACGCGGTGCTGACCGGCCTCGTGTGCATCACGGCGTACATCGCCTTCCGCTTCGACCTCAAGGGCGGCGTGGCGGCGGTGGTCGCCGTCTTTCACGACGTGCTCGTCTCGCTGGGCGCGCTGTCGCTGACGGATCGCGAGTTCTCGCTGACCGTGCTGGCCGCGCTCCTGACGATCATCGGCTACTCGGTCAACGACACGATCGTCGCGTACGACCGCCTCCGCGAGAACCGCGGGAAGTTCGTCCCCAAGGGGCAGACCTTCGAGCAGCAGATGAACGTGGCCATCAACCAGACGTTGGGTCGGACCGTGCTCACGGCGCTGACCGTGTTCTTCTCGACGGCGATCCTCCTGGTGTTCGGCGGCAAGGTGCTGGAGGACATGGCCTTCACGCTCTTCGTGGGCGTGATCACCGGTACCTACTCGACCGTGTACATCGCGGGCGCCCTGGTGGTGGACTGGACCAGCTACGTGGAGGGAAAGATCGGCAAGCCGAAAAAAGCGGTGGCGAAAGCCTGAAGCACGTGTAAAATCACATGTTTAATCAGGGGTTTTCGCGCCGTGACGCCACTAGAGACACTGATAGAGGAGATTCCGAAGTACCAGCCGGGCGCTGACCTCAACCTCCTCGCCCGGGCCTACGAGTTCTCCGCCTCCTCGCACCGGGGCCAGCAGCGCGCCTCCGGCGAGCCCTACCTCTCGCATCCCCTGGAGGTCGCCAGCCTCCTGGTCGGCTTCAGGATGGACGTCACGACCGTGACGGCCGGGCTCCTGCACGACGTCCTCGAGGACACCAAGGCCACCAAGGCCGACCTCGAGCGCGAGTTCGGCGGCGAGATCGCCGAGCTGGTGGACGGCGTCACCAAGATCGGCAAGCTCGCCTTCTCCTCCCGCGAGGAGCGCCAGGCCGAGAACTTCCGCAAGATGCTGGTGGCGATGGCGCGCGACCTGCGCGTGCTCATGATCAAGCTGGCCGACCGGCTCCACAACATGCGCACGCTCGACTACCTGCCGCACGAGAAGACGAGGAAGATCGCCCAGGAGACGCTCGACATCTACGCGCCGCTCGCCCACCGGCTCGGCATGGCCAAGGTCAAGGCCGAGCTGGAGGACCTGGCGCTCCGCGCGCTGCAGCCCGAGGCCTACGTGGACCTCCAGAAGCGCGTGGCCAAGCGGCGCCTCGAGCGCGAGGCCGACATCAACCAGGTCATCGCGATCCTCGAGCGGAAGCTCTCCGAGGTCGGCATCGAGTCGCAGATCCGCGGGCGGCCCAAGCACTTCTACTCGATCTGGAAGAAGATGCACGAGCAGGGCCGCGAGTTCGACGAGATCTATGACCTCACGGCGGTGCGGGTCGTCACGACGTCGGTGCGCGACTGCTACGGCGCGCTCGGCGTGATCCACTCCCTCTGGAAGCCCGTCCCCGGCCGGTTCAAGGACTTCATCGCGATGCCCAAGGTCAACATGTACCAGTCGCTCCACACCACGGTCATCGGGCCCAAGGGCGACCCGGTGGAGATCCAGATCCGGACGCGCGAGATGCACCGGATCGCCGAGGAGGGCATCGCGGCGCACTGGCTCTACAAGGAGAAGAAGTCGGGCAAGGACAAGCTCGACGAGTCGCTCCTGTGGCTCCGGCAGCTCATCGAGACGCAGCAGGACATGAAGGACCCGCGCGAGTTCATGGATACCGTGCGGGTGGACCTGTTCCCCGACGAGGTCTACGTGTTCACGCCGAAGGGCGACGTCAAGGCGCTGCCGGAGGGCGCCACGCCGATCGACTTCGCGTTCGCCGTCCACACCAAGGTCGGCGAGCACACCGTCGGCGCCAAGGTGAACGGCAAGCTCGTGCCGCTGCGCTACACGCTGCGGCAGGGCGACATCGTCGAGATCGTGACGTCGCCCAGCCAGCACCCGAGCCGCGACTGGCTCAAGATCGTCAAGTCCACGCGCGCCCGGTCGAAGATCAACCAGTGGCTCAAGGTCGAGGAGCGCGCGCGCTCGATCGAGCTCGGGCGCGAGCTGTTCGAGCGGGAGGCGCGCAAGTACCACCTGAACCCGGCGGCGCTCCTCGGCGGCGAGGAGATCAAGAAGGCCGCCGCGGACCTCGGCCATCCGGGGCCCGACGACCTGCTGGCCGCGATCGGCTACGGGAAGAGCTCGGTCCACCAGCTCCTGAACAAGCTCGCGCCCACGACGCTCGTCGAGCCGGCCGACAAGCCCCGGCCGTCGGCGGCCGCCCGCACGAAGACGGAGCAGGGGGTGCGCATCCGCGGGGTGGACGACCTCCTGGTGCGCTTCGCCCGGTGCTGCAACCCGCTCCCCGGCGATCCGATCACCGGCTTCATCACGCGCGGGCGCGGGCTCACGGTCCACGCGCGCGACTGCCTCACGGTGGCCAAGAGCGTGCTCGACCGGGAGCGGCTCATCAACGTGGAGTGGGACGTGGAGGAGCCGGCCAAGCGGCCGGTGAAGATCGCCGTGTACATCGGGCGAGACCGGCCGGGACTCCTGTCCGAGATCACCGGGGCGATCTCCTCGCGCAACGGCAATATCACGAAGGCCGAGGTGACGGTGACGGACGACCGCAAGGGCATCAACCACTTCGTCGTCGAGGTCGCCGACCTCCACCAGCTCCAGGACATCATCGGCGCCATCCGCGAGGTCCGGGACGTCATCAACGTCGAGCGCGTCCGCGGGCTCTAGCATGACGCGCCGGCAATTCGAGGCGCTGGTCGAGCGGGCGCTGCGGCGCCTGCCGCGGCCGTTCAAGGAGAAGCTGGCCAACATCGCCGTCGTCGTCGAGAGCTGGCCCGACGACGCGACCCTGGCCGAGCTCGAGATCGAGCCGCCGGACACCCTCTACGGGCTCTACCGCGGCGTGGACCTCACCCGGCGCGACTCGACCTACGGCAACACGCTGCCCGACACGGTGACGATCTACCAGGGGCCGATCGAGGAGGACTGCGCCGACGAGGCGGAGATGGCCGAGCTCGTCCGCGACACGGTGATCCACGAGATCGGCCACTACTTCGGCCTCGACGACGAGACGATGGAGCGGATCGAGGACGGCGAGCCCTAGATGGCCGAGGGCCGCCGCCTGGTCGACGCCCTCGCCGCCGTCGCCCCCCGCTACGCTCCCGACGACCGCAAGGAGAAGCTCCGCCTGCTCGAGGCCCTCGAGGCCGTCCCCCTCCGGGCCGCGGGGGCGCTGATCCGCTTCCACGAGGCCCTCTGCTTTCTCCAGGCGTATCCCGACTGCCCCGACGTCCTCGAGGGCGTGGACCGGGCTCTGGCCGGCGTCCCCCCGCGCGTGGACCGGCTCTCGCCGGCGGCGCGCGCGCGGCTCTACGACTCGGGCATCGCGCACACCACGCTCGACTACCCCTTCGGCTACCCGATGGCGCTGTGGCTGGCGCGCCGCTTCGGAAAGGACGCCGATATCGCCTGGGCGAAATTCGACGAGGCCGACCGGCTCGACGAGACGGTCTCGCTCCTCGCCAGCCCGGCCGAGGGCGACGCCTTCAGCGAGGGCGGCATGGGCTGGCGCGCGTGGCTCCGCGTCGCCAAGGGCGGCCGCCGGATGACGGACCTCGAGCTGCTGCTCGAGCTGTTCGAGCGGACCGGGCTCCCCGAGGAGACGCGCGACTGGCTGTTCGAGAACCTGGCGCTGCCCGTGCGCTGGACGCCGCGCGGCGCCGGCGCCTCGCGCACGCTGGCGCGCCGGGCCCGGCCGCCGCGCGCGTTCTTCCACGAGGCCGGGCTCGATCGCCGGGGCGCGCCGCTCGCCGAGGCGCTGGCGGGGCCGCCGCCGCCGCTCCGGCGGGCGCCGGCCGCGCTCGCCGCATCGCTGATCGACGCGGCCCGCGTCGCGATGGCGACGCGCCAGCGCGAGCTCCACGCCTTCTCGCACCCGAACCCCGACGACGTCCTGCTCGCTGACGCCGGGCGCGGCGTGACGATCGCGCTCTTCGGGATCCGGCCGGGCTTCCGGCTGCCGCTGGAGGGCTACTACGCGTTCCTCGCCCTGAAGAACGGCGTGCCGGTGGCGTACGGGGGCGGCTGGGAGCTGTTCGGCACGCTGGACTTCGCCATCAACATCTTCGCGTCGTTCCGCCAGGGCGAGTCGGCGCTGCTGGCGACCGCGCTGCTCCGCGCGTACCGGCGGATCTTCCGCATGCGGACGATCGTCGTGGACCGCTACCAGCTCGGCCACGAGAGCGCCGAGGCGCTCCAGTCCGGCTCGTTCTACTTCTATCACCGGCTCGGCTTCCGGCCGCGCGACCCCGGCATCCTGCGCGTGCTCGAGGCGGAGCGGGCGAAGATCGCCGCCGATCCCGGCTACCGCTCGCCGATCCCGGTGCTCAAGCGCCTCGCCGGCGACGAGGTCTTCCTGACGCTGCCCGGCGGCGATCCCGAGCCGGAGCAGCGCCTGCGCGCCACCGACGTGGCGGCGCGGGTCGCGCGCCTCGTCGCGCGCGAGTTCGGCGGCGACCGCGCGCGCGCGACGCGCCAGTGCGCCGCCCGCGTCGGACGGGCGCTCGGCGCCCGGCGCCGCACGGCTTGGCCCGCGGCGGAGCGCCGCGCGTTCGAGCGGCTCGCGCTCGTCGCCGCGCTCATCCCCGATCTCGCCGCGTGGCCCGCCGCCGACCGCCGCGCTCTGGTCGCGCTGATGCGCGCCAAGGGGAGCGGGAGCGAGCGCGCCTACGCGCGCCGGCTCGACGGCCACCGCCGCTTCCGGCGGGGCCTCACGGCCGCCGTCCGCGCCTGAGCGCGCCGCTGTCAGGACCGACCGCCCCGGTGTTCCAGGTCCGAGCCCTAAGTTTTCGCTTGACAGGTAGTTTCATTAATTCGTATGGTTTCAGCGGATGCTGAAACTTATGGAGCAAGCGAAACATGCTGAAATCCGCGGAGATTCGGCGACAAGTGGCCCAGCGGCTCCGAGAGCTGCTGCCGAAGGCCAGGGGCTGGGAGGAAGTCGCCGATCTCAAGATTGGCGCGCAGGCTGCCGATTTGCTGGTGAAGTTTCGCCTGGGCGACCAGGAGCACGTCATGGTCGTTGAGGTCACGTCGCTCGGACAACCGCGCCAGATTCGGGCCACCGTGACCCGGCTGGCCGAGGTCAGGCGGGAGCTGCCGGTGGCCTACCCGGTGGC
Source organism: Candidatus Rokuibacteriota bacterium (assembly GCA_016179875.1). Taxonomy (GTDB): domain Bacteria; phylum Methylomirabilota; class Methylomirabilia; order Rokubacteriales; family CSP1-6; genus GWA2-73-35. The sequence goes on from JACPCH010000117.1 coordinate 6,964, forward strand.
GGCCGCCGTCTACATCGGCCCCCAGAGCGCCCGGATCCTCAAGAACAACGGCTTCGGCTACGTGGACCTCTCGGGCAACTGCGCGCTGGCCTTCGATAACGTCCTGATCGAGAAGGAGGGCAAGCGCAACGTCCGCCCCGGGAGCCGGCCGCTCCGCTCGCTCTTCGCGCCGCGCGCCACGCGCGTGGTGCGCGCACTCCTCGCCGAGCCCGGCCGCGCCTGGCGGCTCGAGGAGCTGGCCAAGGCCGCCCAGGTGAGTCTCGGCCACTCCCACAACGTGGTGAAGCGGCTCGCGGACCTGGCCTGGGTCGAGCATGACGACCGGCAGCGGATCCGGCTCGGCAAGCCCGCCGACCTGCTCGAGAGCTGGTGCGACTCGTACACGTACCGGGTCAACGAGCTCGCCTCGTACGTGGCGCCCGAGCGGATCACGCGCAAGTTCATGGGCGAGGTGGCCCGGGTGGCCGCCGCGCACGGCCGGCGCTATGCCTTCACGCTGAACGCCGGCGTCTCGCTGGTGGCGCCGCACCTCCGGGCCGCGCTCGTGCACTGCTACCTCGAAGGCGATCCCGCCCCGGTCGCCGCCGCGCTCGGGCTCCGGCCCGCGGCGGAGGCGGACGCGGCGCTGCACTTCCTGGCGCCGTACGACCCGGGCGTGTTCCACGGCGTCCTCGAGAAGGGCGGGCTCAAGGTGGTGTGCCTCCCGCAGCTCTACGCCGACCTCGCGCACTACGAGCGGCGCGGGCGCGAGCAGGCCGAGCATCTGCGCCGCGAGGCGATGGGCTACTGAAGAGTGGTCGAAGTGAATCCCCGAACGGGAGGAGGTGACAACCTCAATGGCGAAGAAGAAGGCGACGAAGAAGAAGAAGAAGAAGTAGGGATCGGTCGTGCCCGGTGGGGGGTGGCGGCCTCCCACCACGTGACCACTCGGGAGGGGGCATCGCCCCCTCCCGTTTGTGTTTAAATGACTTTCGTGACCTTGCCCGCCTTGAGGCAGCGGGTGCAGACGCGCACGCGCCGGGCGCGGCCGGCGACCAGCGCCCGCATCGAGACCAGGTTCGGAAGCCAGCGGCGCCGCGTGAGCTTGTGGGCGTGGCTGATCGTGTTGCCGACCGACGGCTTCTTCCCGCAGACGTCACACTGCTGCGCCATGACCACCCCTTGGAGTCGCCGTTCGAACGACGGAGACGAAGGCAACGTATAACACGGGGGGGGCGCCGAAGCAAACGCCCGCCCCGCCCGGGCTCGGGACGCCGCTCCAGTTCCTGAAAGGCGTGGGCCCCCAGCGCGCGGCCCAGCTCGAGAAAAAGGGCCTCGGCACCGTCGAGGACGCCCTCTTCTTCCTCCCGACCCGCCACGAGGACCGCACCCGGCTCACGCCGCTGCGGGCGGTCCAGCCGGGCCAGGCCTACACGTGCGCGGGGACGATCGCCGGCCTCTCGCCCCCGCCCCCCGGCCGCACGCGGCACCCGTTCGTCGCGATGCTGCGCGACGAGAGCGGCTACGCCCAGGCGGTGTTCTTCGGACGCGCCTACCTGGGCAGGGTGCTCAAGCGCGGACAGCGGCTCCTCCTGCACGGCAAGGGCGACCGCTTCCAGGGCAAGATCGTCATCCGGGCGGACGACTGGGAGATCGTCGAGCCGGACGACGACGAGGGCCTGCACGCCGGCCGCCTCGTGCCGATCTACTCGTCGACCGAAGGGCTCCACCAGCGGTGGCTCCGCGGGCTGCTGCGCCGGCTCGTGGACCAGTTCGCCGCCGGCGTCGCCGAGCCGCTCCCGGAGGCGGTGCGGGCCCGGCACCGGCTCGTCGGGCTCGCGCCGGCGCTCCGGGACGCCCACTTTCCCGACGGCGACGACGCGCTCGCCGCCGCGCGGCGGCGCCTGGCGTTCGACGACTTCCTGCTGCTCCAGCTCGGGCTCTCGATCCTCCGCGCGCGCACGACGCGCGCGCGGGGCGTCGCGATGAGCCCGCCCGGCGACCTCGTCTCGCGGCTTCGCGCCGCCTTGCCCTGGGCGCTCACCGCCGCGCAGGAGCGGGTATGGGAGGAGATCCGGCGCGACATGGCCGCGCCGCACCCGATGCACCGGCTCCTGCAGGGCGACGTCGGCTCCGGGAAGACGGTGGTGGCGGCGCTGGCCGTCCTCACCGCGGTGGAGGCGGGCTACCAGGCGGCCGTCATGGCGCCGACCGAGATCCTGGCCGAGCAGCACTTCATGACCTTCCGCCAGCTCCTGGAGCCGCTCGGCCTCCGGGTGAGCCTGCTGACCTCGTCGCTCAAGCCCCGCGCTCGCTCGGCCGAGCGCGCGGCGCTCGCGGCCGGCGAGACCCATTGCGCGGTCGGCACGCACGCGCTCGTCCAGGAGGACGTCGGGTTCCGCCGCCTCGGCCTCGCCGTGGTGGACGAGCAGCACCGCTTCGGCGTCGAGCAGCGCGCCCGCCTGAAGGCGAAGGGGGAGCACCCCGACCTGCTGGTGATGACGGCGACGCCCATTCCCCGAACGCTCGCGCTCACGCTCTACGGCGACCTCGACGTCTCCGTGATCGACGCGCTGCCGCCGGGCCGGCGCCCCGTCACGACGGCCGCGCGCACGGAGGCCAAGCGCCGCGCGATCTACACGTTCCTGGGCGAGCAGGCCGCCGCCGGACGGCAGGCGTACGTCGTCTACCCGCTCGTCGAGGAGTCGGAGGCGCTGGACTTGAAGGCGGCGACCGACATGGCCCGCCGCCTCGCCGAGGACGTCTTCCCGCACCTCACGGTGGGCCTCCTGCACGGCCGGCTCGGCTTCGACGAGAAGGACGCGATCATGCGGCGGTTCAAGGCGGGCGAGATCCAGCTCCTGGTGTCCACCACGGTCATCGAGGTCGGGATCGACGTGCCCAACGCCTCGGTCATGCTCGTCGAGCACGCCGAGCGCTTCGGCCTCTCCCAGCTCCACCAGCTCCGGGGACGCGTCGGGCGCGGGCCGTGGAAGTCCTACTGTATTCTGCTGACCGCCGGGCGCCTCAGCGAGGACGCCGCGCGGCGGATCGCCGTGATGGTCGAGACCAACGACGGGTTCAGGATCGCCGAGGCGGACCTCGAGCTGCGCGGCCCCGGCGAGTTCTTCGGCACGCGCCAGTCGGGCCTGCCCGAGTTCCGCGTCGCCGACCTCCTGCGGGACGCCCCGCTGCTCGCCGAGGCGCGGCGCGAGGCCGAGGCGATCGTCGCCCGCGATCCCGAGCTCCGGGACCCGGCCCACCGCACGCTCCGCGCCCTGCTGCTGGCCCGCTGGCGCGGCAAGCTCGCCCTGGCCTCGGCCGGGTAACCAATGGCGTCCCGGCTCACATCACGTGGGCGATCAGACGCCGCGGGTGATCGCGGCGGGGCACGGGCGTGGCGAAGCCCGGGTGCCCGTGCCCCGTTCAATAGATGCGGATTATCGCCGGCGCCCTGAAGGGCCGGCGCCTCGTGACGCCGCGGGGCGCGACGACGCGCCCGACGGCCGACCAGGTGCGCATCGCGCTGCTGGACACGCTCGTGCCGCGGTTGCCGGGCGCCCGCGTGCTCGACCTCTTCGCGGGCGCGGGCGGGGTCGGGCTCGAGGCCCTCTCGCGCGGCGCCGCGCACGCCACCTTCGTCGAGCGCGACGCGCGCGCCCTGGCCGCGCTCGCGGCCAACGTGGCGGCGCTCGGCGTCGGGGACGCGGCGCGCGTGCTCCGCCTGCCGGTGGAGCGTGCGCTGAGGCTCCTGGCGCGCGAGGACGCCCGGTTCGAGATCGTGTTCCTCGACCCGCCCTACGAGGGGGCGCTCGCCGCCGCGACGCTCGCGGCCCTCGGCGCGGGCGCGCTCCTGGCGCCCGGGGCGCTCGTCGTCGCCCAGCACCTCACCAAGCGCCCGCCCGCCGCCCGAGTGGGCGAGCTGCGAGCGTTCCGGTCGCGGCGGTTCGGGGAGACGACCTTGACTTTCTTTCGCGCCGGCGGGCACAATGCCGAGCCAGATTCCCCCGACGGGTGAAAGAGGGCGACCAGTGGCCAAGCGCGCGGTCTATCCCGGGATGTTCGACCCGATCCACAACGGCCACGTGGACGTCATCCAGCGGAGCCTGCAGATCTTCGACGAGCTGATCGTCGCCGTCGTCGCCAACCCGTCCAAGGAGCCGCTCTTCACCGTGAAGGAACGGCTCGAGATGATCGACGAGGCGACGGGCCACCTCTCGAGCAACTTCCGCATCGTCGCCTTCGACGGCCTGCTCATCGACCTGGTCGCCCGCGAGCGGGCCGACTGCATCGTGCGCGGGATCCGGGCCGTGTCCGACTTCGAGTACGAGTTCCAGATGGCGCTGATGAACCGGAAGCTCAAGAGCACCGTGGAGACGGTGTTCCTCATGCCGCACGAGAAGTACACGTACATCTCGTCCCGGCTCATCAAGGAGGTCGCGAGCTTCGGGACCTCGGTGGCCGGGCTCGTGCCGCCGATCGTCGAGAAGCGCCTCGGCGAGAAGTTCCCCCCGAAATAGAGGAGCGCCTCCGTGCTGGCCGACCGCCTGAAGACCCTCGCGCCGTCCTCCACGCTCGCCGTCCAGGCCAAGGCCAAGGCCCTGCGCGCCGCCGGGGTGGACGTGATCTCGTTCGGCGCCGGCGAGCCCGATTTCGACACGCCGGAGCGCATCAAGCAGGCCGCGATCGAGGCCCTGCGCCGCGGGCAGACGAAGTACACGGAGGTCGGCGGCATCCTCGAGCTCCGGCGGGCCGTGTGCGCCAAGCTCAAGCGCGACAACGGGCTCGACTACGGGCCCGACGAGGTCCTGATCTCCTGCGGCGCCAAGCACACGCTCTTCAACATGGTGACGGCGCTCCTGAACCCGGGCGACGAGCTGCTGGTGCCGAGCCCGTTCTGGGTGTCCTACCCGGAGCAGGCGCGCCTGGTGGGCGGGGTGCCGGTCGCGGTGGCGACCGAGGAGCGGACCGGCTTCGACCTCGATCCCGACCGGCTGCGCGCGGCGGTGACGCCGCGGACGAGGGCGATCGTCCTCAACAGCCCGAACAACCCGACGGGCGCGGTGTTCTCGCCCGATGCGCTGGAACGCGTCGCCCGGCTCGCCGTGGAGCGGGGGCTCTGGCTCGTCTCCGACGAGTGCTACGAGGCGCTCACCTTCGAGGGGCGCCACGTGTCGGTCGCCTCGTTCGGCCCCGAGGTCAAGGCGCGCACGCTCGTCATCAACACGTGCTCGAAGGCCTACGCGATGACCGGCTGGCGCATCGGCTACGGCGCGGGCCCGCGGGAGCTGGTCCGCGCCATGACCGACGTCCAGAGCCAGGTGACCTCGAACCCGTCGTCCATCGCCCAGTGGGCGGCCGTCGAGGCGCTCAACGGGCCCCAGGACGAGGTCGCCAAGATGGCGGGCGAGTTCGATCGGCGGCGGCGCCTGATCGTCCAGGGGCTCAACGCGCTTCCCGGCGTGTCGTGCGTCATGCCCAAGGGCGCCTTCTACGCCTTCGCCAACGTCTCCGGCCTCCGCGGGCGGACGTGGCAGAACGCCGAGGGCACGACCGCGACGCTCGGGGGCTCGGTCGACGTCACCGCGTTCCTGCTCGAGGCGGCCCGGGTCGCCGTGGTGCCGGGCCTCGACTTCGGCTCCGACGCCCACGTGCGCCTCTCCTACGCGACGAGCGACCGGCTCATCGGCGAGGGGCTCGCGCGCATGGGCGCCGCGATCGCGGCGCTCGCCTGAGACCGGGCGGCGCGGCGTGCTGCGGCGCCGGCCGCGCCGGGCGAACTCCAGCAGGCCCTCCTCGGTCGTCACGGCCGCGCCTTGACACGGCGCGTGACAAGTCCCGATACTAGGCGCGCTCCGCGCGCGGTCCCCAGCCGACGGAGCCAAAGGAGACCCGGATGAAGCTCGAAGGCTCGTACGACGTCTCGGCCCCGCGGCAGAAGGTCTGGGACGCGTTTCTCGACCCCCGCCAGCTCAAGAAGGCGATCCCCGGCTGCGAGAAGCTCGAGGCGCTCGGCGACGACGAGTTCAAGGCCACGCTGAAGATCGGGGTGGCGGCGGTGAAGGGGACGTTCGAGGGCAAGGTGCGGCTGTCCGACAAGAAGAAGCCGGACTCCTACCGGCTCGCCGCCGAGGGCAGCGGCGGCCCCGGCTTCATGAAGGCGGACACCGTGATCACGCTGACCGACATCGAGGGCGGCACGCGCGTCTCCTACAGCGCCGACGTGCAGGTGGGGGGGCTGATCGCCGGCGTCGGGCAGCGCATGCTCGGCGGCGTATCCAAGATGATGGCCGATCAGTTCTTCAACAAGATGGCCGACCTGCTCAAGGCCTAGCCCGCTCCCGCCATGGCCTCCCGCTATCTCGAACCGCGCGTCGAACGGGCGTCGCGCGCCGAGCTGACGCGGTTGCAGACACGGCGTCTCAGGGCGCAGCTCGCGCACGTCGCCGCGCACAGCCCGTTCTACCGGCGCAAGTTCAAGGAGGCGGGTGTCCGGCCCGGCCTCGTCCGGACGCTCGACGACCTCCGGACGCTTCCGTTCACGACGAAGGACGAGCTGAAGGCGAACCAGGCCGAGAAGCCCTTGTGGGGGGACCTGCTCGCCGTGCCGTTCGCCGAGGTGCTGCGCGTCCACATGACCTCGGCGACGACGGGCCGCCCGCTCGCGTTCCTCGACACGAAGGAGGACTGGCACGTCTTCTACCATTCCTACGCGCGGTCGCTCTACGCCTACGGCGTGCGCCAGCACGACATGGTCATGGCCGCGTTCTCGTACGGCCCGTGGATCGGCTACTGGGGCGGCTTCTACGCGGCCCAGGACCTGGGATGCCTCGTGTTTCCCGCCGGCGGGCTGTCCACCGACCAGCGGATCGACGCGCTGCTGAGCTATCCGATCACGGTGCTCGGCTGCACGCCCTCGTACGCGCTCTTCCTCGCGGAAGCGGCGGCGAAGAAGGGGATCGACCTGGCGAAGCAGACGAGGGTCCGCATCACGTGGCACACCGGCGAGCCGGGCGCGTCGATCCCGGCGACGAAGGCGAAGATCGAGGCGGCCTTCGGGGCGAAGGCCTACGACCTGCCCGGGCTCACCGAGATCGCCGCGTGGGGCTTCGAGTGCGACGCGCGCACCGGCCTCACCCACGTCCATGAGGACTGGTGCTACCCCGAGGTGCTCGACGAGAACGACCGCCCGGTCGGCCCCGGCGGGCGGGGCGAGCTGGTCTTCACGAGTCTCTTCCGCAAGGCGATGCCGCTCATCCGCTACCGCACCCGCGACGTCGTCCAGGTCGCGGATCGCAAGTGCCCCTGCGGGCGCACGCTGCTGGCCTTCGAGGGCGGCGTGCTGGCGCGGCTCGACGACATGAAGAAGATCCGCGGCATCATCGTGTACCCGCGGCGGATCGAGGAGCTGGTGCGCCCGCACGCCGGCGTGGACGAGTTCCAGATCGTCTTCCGCCGTCACGAGGGCCTCGACGACATCCTGATCCGCATCGACCCGGCGCCGGCGCTCGGGCCGGCCGAGCGCGACGGCCTGCGCGCGAAGCTCGCCGAGAGCCTCCGCACGGGGCTCGGCATCCGGGTGACGGTCGCGATCGGCGAGCCCGGCTCGCTGCCCCGCTTCGATCACAAGGCCCGGCGCGTGAAGGACGAGCGCACCGAAGTACCGTTTTGAAGGCCGCGTATTTCAAGGAGCACGGCGGCGCCGAGAAGCTCGTCTACGGCGAGTACAAGGACCCGGCGCCCGAGCCCACGGACGTCGTCGTGCGCGTCCGCGCCTGCGCCCTGAACCAGGTGGACATGCTGCTCCTCGACGGCCGCTTCCCGCCGCCGGAGGGCCTGCCCCACGTCAACGGCTGCGAGGTGGCGGGCACCGTGGAGACGGCCGGTGCCGCGGTGAAGGGGCTCACGACGGGCCAGAGGGTGATCATCTTCCCCGGGTTCTCCTGCGGGAGCTGCGAGTACTGCCTGCGGGGCGAGCGCACCGTGTGCGTCCGGTACGGCTACCTCGGCGCCCACAAGGACGGCGGCTACGCGGAGCTGGTCAAGGCGCCCGCCGCGAACCTGCTGCCGCTGCCGGAAGCCGTCTCGTTCGAGGCGGGCGCGGCGCTGCCGCTCGCGTTCCTCACGTCGTGGCACGCCCTGGTCGTGAAGGCCCGGCTCGAGCCCGGCCAGACGGTGCTGGTGCAGGCGGCGGGCAGCGGCGTGGGGAGCGCCGCCATCCAGATCGCCCGCCTCATGGGCGCCCGCGTCATCACCACGGTCGGCAGCGACGACAAGGTCGAGCTGGCGAAGGCCCTCGGCGCCGAGCGCGTCGTGAACTATCGGACACAGGACTTCGTGGAAGAGACGAAGCGGTGGACGAACAAGCGCGGCGTGGACGTCGTGATCGAGCACATCGGCGGCGAGACGCTGGAACAGAGCACGTACGCGCTCACGCGCCTCGGCACGCTGGTCACGATCGGCTCGCACGACACGCACTGGAGCCGCCTGGACCTGCGCCACGTCTACTCGAAGAACCTCCGGATCGTCGGGACCAATTTAGGCTCGATCCTCGAGCTGCGCACGATCCTCGACTACGTCGCCGAGGGGCGGCTGCGCCCGGTGATCGACCGCGCCTTCCCGCTCGCGGACGCCCGCGCCGCCGTGCAGCACGTGCTCGACCGCAGGAACAAGGGCAAGGTCCTCCTCGTCTCGTGACCCTCGGCGAGCTCCTCGACCGCGCCGCCCTCCGCCGGCCCGACGCCCCCGCCGTGGTGGACGGCGCCCGGCGGCTCTCCTACGCCGAGCTGGCGGCGCGCGCCGCGGCGGTGGCGGGCGGGCTCTCGCGTCTCGGCGTGAGCCCGCGCGACCGGGTCCTCCTCGCGCTCAAGAACCGGCTCGAGCACGTCGTCGCGTACTGGGCGCTCCAGCGGCTCGGCGGCGTGCCGGCGCCCGTGAACTTCCGCTTCGCGGCCGGCGAGATGACGTACGTGCTGGAGGACTCCGGCGCGACCGTCGCCCTCTTCGAGGCCGCGACCGCTCCCGCGGTGCTGGAGGCCGCGCGCGGCCGCGACGTTCGCCTGGTGGGCGTGGGGGACGACGTCCCGGCGGGCGCCCTGCCGTTCGCCGAGCTCGAGCGCGCGGGGCCCACGCCGGCCGCCAGGCCGGTGACCGAGGGCGATCTGTCGCTCATCCTCTACACGTCCGGCACCACCGGGCGGCCCAAGGGCGTCCCGCGCACGCACAAGAACCACTACGCGGGCGCGCTGGCCCACGCGCTCCAGTGCGGCTACACCTGGGGCGAGCGGACGCTCGGCGTGATGCCGCTCTACCACACGATGGGCATCCACTCGCTGACCAGCATGGCGGCGGTCAACGGCTGCTTCGCGTGCCAGCCCGACTGGTCGGCGGCCGGCGCGCTCGGGCTCGTCGCCGGCGAGCGGCTCACCGCGCTCTACCTGATCCCCACGCTCTTCTGGGAGCTGGTCCACGCGCCGGAGCTGGCCCGGACCGACGTGTCGTCGGTGCGGAAGCTCGCCTACGCGGGGGCGCCGATGCTGGTGGCGCTCACCGAGGCGTGCGCGAAGGCGTTCCGCCCCGACGTCTTCGTGAACCACTACGGCTCCACCGAGATCTACACGTTCTCGATCCTCCCCGACGTGCGCCTGAAGCCCGGCTGCGCCGGCAAGCCCGGGCTCCACGCGAAGCTTCGCGTCGTGGTCGCGAGCCCCGAGCGCCGCGTCGGCCCGGACGAGGTCGTGCCGCCCGGCACCAAGGGCGAGATCATCGCGAGCCTCGACTCCGACGAGGCGTTCGCCGGCTACTGGAACCGGCCCGACGCCGACGCCCGGGCCCTGCGCGCCGGCTGGTACTACAGCGGCGACATGGGCTGGGTGGACGCCGACGGCGACCTCTGGGTCGCCGGCCGGGTGGACGACATGATCATCAGCGGGGGCGAGAACATCCATCCGGTGGAGGTGGAGGACGCGCTGGCCCGCCACCCGGGCGTGAAGGACGTCGCGGTCATCGGCGAGCCCGACGAGAAATGGGGCGAGCGCGTCGTGGCGTTCGTGGTGCCCGGCGTCCCCGGGCTCACGGCGGAGGACCTCGACGGGCACTGCCGCGCGACCGCGGACCTCGCGAACTTCAAGCGGCCCCGCCGCGTCGTCTTCGTGAACGAGATCCCCAAAACGGCCTCGGGCAAGATCCTGAGGCGCCTGCTCCGCGACGGGCAGTACACGGAGGTCCGCCCATGAGCGAGTTCCTGAGGACCGAACGGCAGGGCCCGGTCGCGACGGTCTGGATCGACCGCCAGCCCAGGATGAACACGATGACCGTCGCGATGCGCAACGAGTTTCCCGGCATCTTCGCGGCCCTCGAGGCCGACGAGGCGGTGCGGGTCATCGTGGTGCGCGGCGCCGGCGGTAAGGCGTTCAGCGCGGGCGGCGACGTCGCCGAGTTCCTCACGCTGGCGCCGGCCGACCTCGAGCTGTGGGGGGACACCCTCACGGCCGCCGAGCGCTGCCGGAAACCGGTCATCGCGGCCATCGACGGGTATACGATGGGGGCCGGCCTCGAGCTGGCGGTGGCCTGCGATTTTCGGATCGCGACACTCCGGTCGGAGTTTGCGTTCCCCGAGGTGAGGCTCGGCATGATCCCGGGCAGCGGCGGCACGCAGCGCGCGCTGCGCCTGATGGGCATGACGCGCGGCAAGCTCTTCATGATGACGGGCCGGCGGATCGGGGCGGCGCAGGCCGAGGCGTGGGGCCTCGTCAGCCAGGCGGTGGCCGACGACGCGCTCGACGCGGCGGTGGGCGCGCTGGCGGCCGAGCTCGCGGACAAGGCGCCGCTCGCGCTCCGGACGCTCAAGATGGTGCTGAACCGCGGCGCCGACGCGCCGCTCGACACCGCGCTCGAGCTGGAGCGCAAGGCGTACGCGTGGCTCCGGTCCACGCACGACTACGCCGAGGGCGTGACGGCGTTCCTGGAGAAGCGGCCGCCGAGGTACACGGGGAGGTAGCGCCGTGGCGCACTCGTTCGGACTCATCCTGGCCAACCGCGCCGTCGTCCTCGGCGCCGTCACCGTGCGCGACCTGCTCGGCCTCGCGGCGCAGGGCGAGAGGGCGGGCGTGTTCGACGCGGTGTGGGTGGGCGACAGCCTGCTGGCCAAGCCGCGCCTCGAGTCGGTCACGCTGCTCTCGGCGCTGGCGGGCGCGACGTCGAGGGTCCGGCTCGGCGTCGGCTGCATGGCGACGTTCGTGCACCGCCACCCGGTGATGCTCGCCCACCAGTGGGCGAGCCTCGACGTCCTGTCGGGCGGCCGCGCGTGGCTCGCGGTGTGTCTCGGCGGGCCGAGCGAGGCGAATGCCGCCCAGGCCGCCGAGCACGCCGTCATGGGGATCGCGTCGGCCGAGCGTATCGGGCGCCTCGAGGAGGGCATCGTCGTCCTGCGCCGGCTCTTCCACGAGAGGAACGTGACGCACGAGGGCCGCTTCTACCGCTTCCAGGGCGTCACGCTCGAGCCCAGGCCCGTGCAGCAGCCCTGCCCGATCTGGATCGCCTCGAACCCGACGGGCCTCACCTGGAAGGGCGGCGCCTCGGCCTCGGAGGCCGTGGTCGAGCGCTCCTTCCGCCGCGTCGCGCGCCACGCCGACGGCTGGATGACCAACAAGCTCTCGCCGGCCGAGTTCAGCGCCCAGTTCGGCCGCATCCGGGCCATGGCGCGCGAGGAGGGCCGCGATCCGGCCGCGCTCGGGAGCGCGCTCTACCACAACCTCCACGTCAACGAGGACCGGCAGAAGGCGCTCGAGGAGTCGAAGAAGTTCCTCGACACCTACTACACGGCGAACTTCAGCGCGAAGTTCGTCGAGCAGTGGACGGTGGCCGGAAGCCCGCGCCGGTGCGTGGACGAGCTGCGCGCCTACTTCGACGCCGGGGTCGGGCACATGGCGCTGCGCCTCACCTCGTGGGACCAGGCGGGCCAGCTCAAGCGCTTCCTCGACGAGGTCGCGCCGGCCTTCGGGCGTCGCTAGGCCATGCTCACCGCGGTGGACCACCTCATCATCGCCGTGCCGGATCTCGAGGCCGCGGTCACGAGCTACACGGGCCTCGGCTTCACCGTCGTGCCGGGCGGCCGCCACACCGGGATCGGCACCTACAACGCGCTGATCGCCTTCCAGGACACCGCGTACCTCGAGCTGATCGCCTTCTACGAGCCGCGCCCGGATCACCGGTGGTGGGCGCCGCTCCAGAGAGGTGGCGGGCTCGTGGACTTCTGCCTGCAGACCGACGACCTCGCCGGCGACGCCGCCGCGCTCCGGCGGGCCGGCATCGACATGGGCGAGCCGGAGCAGCGCGACCGCAAGCGTCCCGACGGTTACGAGGTCAAGTGGACCTTCGCGCTCGCGCGCGGCGCCCACCGCGGCGTCGCGCCCTTCGTCATCGCGGACCGGACCCCGCGCGACGAGCGGGTCCCGCGCGAGCGCGGCCACCCGAACGGCGTGACGGGCGTCGGCACCGTCGTGGTGGCGGTGGACGACGTGGCCCGCGTGCGTGGCTGGTACGCGGCGGTGCTCGGCCAGCCCGGGCAGGACGTCCGGCGGCCGGAGCTGGACGCCGCCGGCGCGCGGTTCGACATCGGCCCGCACGCGTTCGAGTTCCTGGCGCCGGCCGGGCCGGGGGGGCCGCTGGGGGCCTGGCTCCGGACCCGCGGCGCCTCGCCCTACGCGGCCACGCTCAGGACGCGCGGCGGGGCCGCCGGGCCCCTGGACGAAACCAAGACGTTCGGCGCGCGGCTCGCGCTCGGCGCGTGACGGCGACCGGAAAGGAGCGGGGAATGAAGCGCATCGCCCGAATCACCCTTCTGTTGCTGCTGGCGGTCACCGTCGCCGGCGCGTGGGCGCAGCAGCCCGTGACGCTCGCCTTCTCGACGCTCGACACCGGCAGCGCCTGGTACGTGTACGGCGCGACGATGGCCGAGATGCTCCGCAAGGCGCTGCCGGCCGGCTCCAACGTGGACGTGAAGCCGCGCTCCGGCGGCGTCGGCAACCCGCGCCTGGTGGCGAAGAACGAGACGCCGCTCGGGCTCAGCTTCACCGTGACCAACCGCTGGGCCTACGAGGGCAAGGAGGCCTACGACGCGAAGCTCGACAATCTCCGCGCGCTCGTCGGCGGCCTCGACACCTACTACCTGGTGGCGGTCGTCCCCAAGAAGCTCGGCCTCGCCGGCGTGAAGGACCTCAAGGACAAGAAGCTCGCGGTCAAGGGCACGACGCAGCCGGTGGGCTCGCTCGGCGAGTTCGCCGCGCGCCAGCTCATGCGCTCGGCGGGCATGAGCTACGCGGACATCAAGGCCTGGGGAGGCTCGATGCAGCACGCCGGCTACAACGTCATCGTGGACGCGTTCAAGGACGGCCGCGCCGACATGCTCATCGCCGTCGTCACCCCCAAGCACCCGTCGGTGACCGAGATCGCGAACGCGGTGGACGTGAAGTTCCTCGGCCTGGACGCCGAGACGATGAAGGCGCTGGCGCCGCTCGGCTACGTCCCGGCGACGATGCCCCCCAACACGTTCAAGGGCCAGACCGAGCCGGTCCAGACCGTCGGCTTCCCGACGGTCGTCATCACCAACAAGGACCTGCCGGAGCCCGTCGCCTACACGATCACCCGGACGCTCCTCGAGAACAAGGACGCGCTGGTGCGGGGTCACGCGGGGCTGGCCGCGTTCGACCCGAAGACCGCGTGGCAGCCCGAGAAGGTCGGGATCCCGCTCCACCCGGGCGCGGAGCGGGCGTTCCGCGAGAAAGGCTGGATGAAGTAGTTGCGGTCGCCCCGCGTCTGGCTGGCCGCGGCCTGGTCGCTGTTTCAGCTCTACACGGCCTACGCGGGGCTCTACGACCTGCTGATCCAGCTCCCGGTCCACGTCGGGTTCGCGGTCGCGCTCGGCTTCCTGACCGACCCGACGCCCGAGTCGGCGGCCCAGGCGGCGGCGCTGCGCGCCCGCCGCCGCCGGCGCTGGCTCGACGGGGCCTGCGCGCTCCTGGCCGGCGCCTGCGTGGCGCACTACCTCTGGCACCACCCGCGGCTCGTCACGCGCATGGCGATGGTCGACGACCTGCCGCCGGGCGACGTCGCCGTCGGCGTCCTCTTCGCGCTCCTCTTGCTCGAGGCCTCGCGCCGGCACATCGGCGCGGCGCTCCCGATCCTCGCGCTGGCGTTCGTCGCCTACGCCTTCGTGGGGCCGTGGCTGCCCGGCTTCCTGTCGCACGGCGGCGAGGCCCCCCTGAAGCTCGTGGACGCCCAGATGTTCACGACCGGCGGCGTCTTCGGCATCCCGACGCTGGTCTCCGCGACGTTCATCTATCTCTTCGTGCTCTTCGGCGGCGTGATGTCCCACGGCGGGCTCCTGCGCTTCTTCACCGACGCGGCGCTCGCGGTCGCCGGGCACACGCGGGGCGGCGCCGGCAAGGTCGCCGTCATCTCGAGCGGCCTCTTCGGCACCGTCAACGGCAGCGCGATCGCCAACGCCGTCACCACGGGCGCCTTCACGATCCCGCTCATGATGCGCGCGGGCTACCGGCCGAGCTTCGCGGCGGGCGTGGAGGCCACGGCGTCGATGGGCGGCCAGCTCATCCCGCCCGTCATGGGCGCGGCGGCGTTCATCATGGCCGAGACGCTCGGCGTGTC
>JACPCH010000269.1 GCA_016179875.1 Candidatus Rokuibacteriota bacterium
GATGGCCACCGGCAGCACGAGCGGCAGCAGGAACAGGCCGGGCACGATCCGCTCGACCATCGGGGCCAGCCAGAGCCCCGCCAGGAACCCGAGCACCACGCTCGGGAGCGCCGCCATGATCTCCACGGCCGGCTTGACGTACGCCTTCACGGCGGGATGCATGAACTCGCTCACGAACAGGGCGGCGAGCAGGGCCAGCGGCACCGCGAACAGCAGCGCGTAGAACGTTCCCTTGAGCGTCCCGTAGACCAGCGGCGTGAGGCTGAGCTTCGCCTCGAAGTCGTCGGTGCCGCCCGTGGACTGCCAGACGTACGCGGGCTCGGCGTAGCCCTCGTACCACACCTTGCCGAAGACGGTCCGGAGCGTGATCTCGGGGTGCGGGTTGTCGAGCCGCCAGTGCGAGACCGCGCCGGCGGCGTCCACCCCGATGAGCCCGTCCGCCTTCGGCGCGAGGATGAGGGACTGGAGCGGGGCGCCGGCCTCCGCCGTGAGGGCGAGGAGCGTGTGGCCGGACGTGCCGTAGTGGACCAGGATCCGGCCCGCGGCGTCGGCGGTCGCGAAGCCCTTGTCGCGCTTGGACGCGGCGATGGCCGCGACGGGGCCCGCGTGGCCCTGGAACTGGTAGACGCGCGTGAGCCGCCGCTCGCCGCCGGCGGGGGGCGGGACCATCTGCCATGTCGAGACGCCCCCGGCGCCGTCGCCGACCACGAGCGTGCGGTCGCCGATCAGGAAGCCGAGCTGGGTCACCGGCGCCGCGGCGGCCGTCACGGGCGCCGCCTCGCCGCGCTTCGGGCTCTCGGGGTCCCGCAAATCGTAATGGACGACGCGCCCCCGCGAGGTGCCGAGGAAGAGATCCTCGGCGCGGCCGTCGAGCGCGAGCGCGGTGATCTCGCCGTCCCCCGCGACCTCGAGCGGCCGGACCGCCGTCTCCTTCCGGCCCGGCCCGATCAGCGCTTTCTTCTCGACGACGGTCTGGACGAGCAGCTCGCGCGGGCCGACCTGGGCGATCGTGACGGGGCCGGCGGGCGGCGCCGCCGTGACCATGCGCCGCACGGCCGGCCGGCGCTCGCCGTCGAGGAGGGTGGGCGCGCCGAACGCCGGCGCCGGCACGACCGTGCGGCGCCCTGCCGTGAACGTCACGTCGAACGTCATCTCCAGCGGGATCAGCCGGCCGTCCGACGTGCCGAGCACGTGCCGGGATCCGCCGACGGCGGCGACGGCGGTGACCCGCGCGCCGTCGAGCCCGGGCACGGGCACGGGCGGCAGCGGGCGGTCGTCCTTGAGCGGCGTGAACTCGAGGCGCCCGCCCGCGGTGATCCAGTAGGCGATCTCGCGGTACTCGTCCACGCCCGCCGCCTCGCCCGGTGCCGGGCCCGCGCCGACGCCGGGCGCGGCGTGGCCGCCGACCAGCGTCACGGTCGGCGGCCGGAACAACGGGTACACCTCGGCGGCGATCACGAAGAGGATCGCCAGGATGGACGCGATGATGACGAGGCCGCCGGACACGACGAGCCGGCGCGAGATCCTGTCGAGCAGGATCCGCCGGCTCGTCCGCGCCCGGCTGAGCGTCAGCGAGGTGACGGCCACTATTGGATCTTGCCCAGCTCTTCCTTCGCGATGGACGCCGGGACCGGGAAGTAGCCGTCCTTCACGACCACCTCCTGGCCTTCCTTCGACATCACGAGCTTCACGAACTCGCGGGTCAGCGGGTCGAGCGTCTTGCCGGGCGCCCGGTTCACGTACACGTAGAGGAACCGCGCCAGCGGGTAGTCGCCGCTGTACGCGTTGTCCGCGGTCGCCTCCACGCACTTGCCGCCGGCCTTCCCGGCGAGGGGCACGGCCCGGACGCCGGCGGTGGCGTAGCCGATGCCGCTGTAGCCGATGGCGCCGCGGTCGACCGTCACGCCCTGCACGACGGCGGCCGAGCCCGGCTGCTCCTTCACCGCGTCCTTGTAATCGCCGTTCTTCAGCGTGTGCTCCTTGAAGAAGCCGTAGGTGCCGGAGGCCGAGTTGCGGCCGTAGAGGCTGATCGGCCGCCTCGCCCACTCGCCCGTCAGGCCGAGCTGGCCCCAGGTGGCGACGTCCTCCTTCCCGCCGTGCCGGCGCGATTTGGAGAAGATCGCGTCCACCTGGGCGACGGTGAGACACGTGACCGGGTTGTCCTTGTTGACGAACACCGCCAGCGCGTCCACGGAGGTGCGGACCGGCAGGGGCTTGTAGCCGTACTTCTTCTCGAACTGGTCGACCTCCGTCCCCTTCATCGGCCGGGACATCGGGCCGAGCTGGGCCGTGCCGGCGATCAGGGCCGGCGGCGCCGTCGAGGAGCCCTTGCCCTCGATCTGGATCCTGGCGTTCGGATAGAACTTGTTGAAGCGCTCGGCCCAGAGCGTCATCAGGTTGTTGAGCGTGTCCGAGCCGATGCTCGACAGGTTGCCGCTCACCCCGCTGACCGCCTTGTAGGCCGGCAGGGCCGGATCCACCTTGACCTGCGCGTTCGCGACCCCGCCCCCGGCCAGGACGGCGGCCGCCGCCAGCACGACGATGCCACGTCTGTTCATCTCGTGATCTCCTTGTCCTCGTCGGTGTTCATCATCGACCGTCCGTGTTGCGACGCCGTGAACGGCACGTTACGGATGCGTTACGATCCGGCGGCGCGGAAGTCTCGCTCCCCATCAGCGTCGAGTGTGCGCGGGCGGCGTTACGGGACGGTGACGCGGACGTAAATGTTCGGGGACGACAGTCATCGAGGGGCGCTACGGCTGCGCCGGGGCGTCCCGAGCGTCGGGGGGTTTGGGGGGCGCCCGGAGCCCCCCATGGAGTCAGGCGGCCGGCGGGCCCGCGGGCAGGACGACGCGGACGGTCGTGCCGCGGCCGGGCTCGCTCTCGATCGCGAGCTCGCCGCCGTGGGCGAGCACGAGGTGCTTGACGATGGCGAGGCCCAGGCCCGTGCCGCCGAGCTCGCGCGAGCGCGCCTTGTCCACGCGGTAGAAGCGCTCGGTGATCCGCGGCAGGTCGGCGGGCGGGATGCCGACGCCCGTGTCGCTCACGGCGACCTCGACGCGGCCCTCCACCACGCGCGCCCGCACGACCACGCGCCCGCCCGCGGGCGTGTACTTCACGGCGTTGTCCACCAGGTTGATCAGGACCTGGGCGAGCCGGTCACGGTCGGCCTGGACGCGCGGCAGCGCCGCCGGCAGCTCGGCCGCGAGCGCGACGCGTCCGGCCGCCGCCTTCGGCCCTATGATCGCCAGCACCGAGTCGACGACCTCGTCGAGCCGCACCGGCTCCAGCCGGAGCGACACGCGGCCCAGCTCGATGTTCGAGAGGTCGGTCAGGTCGTCGAGCAGCCGCCCGAGCCGCTCGGTGTGGCGGAAGACGATCTCGAGGAAGCGCCGGGCGTTGTCCCGCTCCTCGAGCGCGCCGCCGAGCAGCGTCTCGAGGTAGCCGTGGATCGCGGTCAGCGGCGTCCGCAGCTCGTGCGAGACGTTGGCGACGAACTCCGTGCGGACCTGCTCGAGCCGGCGCAGCTCGGTGACGTCGTGGAGCACCATGACCACGCCGGTCTCGTCGCCGGCCAGCCGGAGCGGGACGGCGTTGACCTGCACGCGACGCTCGACCGGCCCCGCCAGCCGCAGCTCGCGGCGGGAGACCGCGCCTTCCCCGGCCGCCCGGCTCTCGTGCAGGATCTCGCGGAGGTCGACGTTGCGGATGGCCTCCAGGAAGGGCTTGCCCTCGCCGCGGGCCGGACCCAGGCCGAACATGACGCGCACCCGCTCGTTCAGCAGGACGACGCTGTCGCGGCCGTCCACGGCGATGACGCCCTCGACCATCGCGTCGAGGATCGCCGTCGCCTTCGCCCGCTCCTGCTCGAGGTCCTGGACCCGGTCGCGCAGGCGCGCCGCCAGAGCGTTCAGCGCGCGGCCGAGGGCGCCGATCTCGTCGGGCGAGCGCACGGACGCGCGCGCGCCGAAGTCGCCCTCGCTCATGCGCCCGGCGACCGCCTGCATCTCCACCACCGGCCGCGTCAGCCGCCGCGCGACGAAGAGCCCGATCCCGAGCGCCGCGACCAGCGCGACCAGTCCGCCGCCGGCCATCACGCGGTGCAGGGTGGCGTAGGACGCGGTCACGGCCGAGAGCGGCAGCGCCACGCGCAGCGCGCCCACCACGCGCCCGCCGTCGCCGACCGGCACCGCCACGTAGAGGAGCGGCGCCTGCATCGTCGCGCTGGTCCGGAGGTCGCGCCCGACGCGCCCCGCCAGCGCCGCCGCGACCTCGGGGCGCGCGGCGTGGCTCTCCACCCGCCCGAGGTCCTCGACGGGTACCTCCGAGTCGCCGAGCACGCGCCCGTCGGCGGCGATGAGGGTGACGCGCGAGTCGGTCGGCCGGGCCACGCGGACGGCGAAGGCGTGGACCTCGGCCGCGGGCCCGCCGCGGGCCAGGAGGGCGCGCGCCTCGTCGTGCAGGAGCCGCCCGGTGCCGGCCAGGCGCGCCTCGAGCGTCTCCGCCGCGAAGGTCTCGAGCGCGCGGGTCAGGTACAGGCCCGCCAGCAGCGTGGTGACGGCGACGAAGCCGACGAGCGTGAGCGCCAGCTTCCGCGCGATGCTGCGCCGCAGGAAGTGGACGAGGCCGCCCGGCACGCTCAGTCCGCCTCGAACCGATAGCCGACGGTCT
>JACPCH010000270.1 GCA_016179875.1 Candidatus Rokuibacteriota bacterium
GTCCGTGGTGGCGAGCCTCTTCCTGGCCCGCCGGATGGTGACGCCGATCCAGGCGCTGCAGGCCGGGGCGGCGCGGATCGGCGCCGGCGACCTCGCGCATCGCCTCGAGATCCGGACCGGCGACGAGTTGGAGGCGCTGGCGGAGCAGTTCAATAGCATGACGGCGCAGCTCCGTGAGTCGTACGCCACGCTGGAGCAGAAGGTCGAGGACCGCACCCGCGAGCTGACCGAGTCGCTGGAGCAGCAGACGGCGACCAGCGAGATTCTCCGGGTCATCTCCAGCTCGCCGACGGACGTGCAGCCGGTGTTCGACGCGATCGTGCAGAGCGCGGCCCGGCTGTGCGAGGCGGAGTTCGCCGCACTGTTCCTCTTCGACGGCGAGACGCTCGGGGCGGCCGCCCACCATACCCGCTCCGTCGAATTCGCGGAGCATCTGGTCCGCGGTCGGATCCGGCCCAGCCGGGAGACCACCACGCGCCTTGCCGCGCTTGAGCGACGGGTAGTGCACGTCCACGACCTCACGGGGGATCCGGCCTTCTCACCGCCCGACGTGCATCGCCGGGAGAACGTGCGGACGGCGCTCTCGGTGCCGATGCTGCGGGAGCAGACGCTGGTCGGCGTGATCACCACGTGGCGGTCCGAGGTCCGACCGTTCACGGACAAGCAAGTGGAGCTCGTCAAGACCTTCGCCGACCAGGCCGTGATCGCCATCGAGAACGTGCGCCTGTTCACCGAGCTGGAGGCGCGCACGCGGGACCTCGGCCGGTCGGTCGAGGAGCCGAGCTGGAGGCGCGCACGCGGGACCTCGGCCGGTCGGTCGAGGAGCTGCGGGCGATGGGTGAGATCGGCCAGGCGGTCAGCTCGACGCTCGACCTCCAGAAGGTGCTGGCCACGATCGTCCCGCGCGCGGTGCAGCTCGCCGGGGCGAGCGGCGGGGTGATCCACGAGTACGACGAGGCGACGCAGGCGTTCCGCCTCCGGGCGAGCCACGGCGCGGAGGACGAGCTGCTGGCGGGCATCCGGGCGGAGCCGATCCGCCTCGGCCAGGGGGCGGTGGGCCGGGCCGCGGCGCTGCGGGCACCGGTCCAGGTCGCGGACCTCCAGGCGGAGGCGGAGGGCGTCGTCTCGCCGGTGCGGGTCGTGATGATCCGGCGGGGCTACCGGTCGCTCCTGGCGGTGCCGTTCGTGGCCGAGGAGCGCATCGTCGGCGGACTCGTGGTCTGGCGGAAGGAGGCGGGGCGCTTCCCCGACAACGTGGTGAACGTGCTGCAGACGTTCGCCACCCAGTCGGCCCTGGCCATCCAGAACGCGCGGCTCTTCGAGGAGCTGGAGGAGAAGAGCCGGCAGCTCGAGGTCGCGAACCGCCACAAGTCGGAGTTCCTCGCCAACATGTCGCACGAGCTGCGCACGCCGCTCAACGCGATCATCGGCTTCTCCGAGGTCCTCGTCGAGCGGATGTTCGGCGAGCTGAACGAGAAGCAGGACGAGTACCTGAAAGACATCTTCGCCTCGGGCCGGCACCTGCTCTCGCTCATCAACGACATCCTCGACCTCTCCAAGATCGAGGCGGGCCGGATGGAGCTGGAGCTGGCGCGCTTCGACCTGCCGGCCGCGATCGACAACGCGCTGACGCTCGTGAAGGGCCGCGCCGCGAACCACGGCATCGCGCTGTCGCTCGCCGCGGACCCAAGGCTCGGCGAGTTCGTCGGCGACGAGCGCAAGATCAAGCAGGTGCTGGTGAACCTGCTGTCGAACGCGGTGAAGTTCACGCCGGAGGGCGGGCGCGTCGAGGTGCGGGCGGCGCCGGCGAACGGCGGCGTGCAGATCGCGGTGACCGACACCGGCGTCGGCGTCGCGCCCGAGGACCAGGAGGCGATCTTCGAGGAGTTCCGCCAGGTCGGCACCGACTATGCGAAGAAGCGCGAGGGCACGGGCCTCGGGCTCGCGCTCACCAAGCGCTTCGTCGAGCTGCACGGCGGCAAGATCTGGGTCGAGAGCGAGCCCGGCCAGGGCTCCACCTTCACCTTCACACTACCGGAGAGATCATGGCCGGCGAGCTGATCCTGATCGTCGAGGACAACGAGAAGAACCTGAAGCTGGTGCGGGACGTGCTCCAGGCGAAGGGCTACCAGACCGTCGAGGCCGGCACCGGGGAGGACGGGGTGCGGCTCGCGAAGGAGCGGCGCCCGGCGCTCGTCCTGATGGACATCCAGCTTCCGGGGATCGACGGCATCACCGCGCTCGGCCAGCTCCGCGCCGACGCGGCAACCCGGGCGATTCCGGTGATCGCGGTCACCGCCTCGGCCATGACCCAGGACCGGCAGAAGATCATGGCCGCGGGGTTCGACGGCTACCAGTCGAAGCCGATCCGCGTGAAGGAGTTCCTCGGCGCCGTGCGGGAGATGCTCGACCGGACATGAACCAGCCGGCGAAGATCCTGGTGGTGGACGACACCGCCGTCAACGTGAAGCTCCTGGCCGACCTGCTGACCGCGAAGGGCTACGCGACGTTCACGGCGTCGTCGGGCCCCGAGGCGCTCGCGACGGTCGCGAAGGAGGGCCCGGACCTCGTCCTGCTCGACGTGATGATGCCGGGGATGAGCGGCTACGAGGTCTGCCGGAAGCTCCGCGACAACCCCGAGACCGCCATGCTGCCGGTCGTCATGGTGACGGCGCTCGATCCCGCACAGGAGCGGGTGAAGGGGATCGAGGCGGGCGCGGACGATTTTCTCTCGAAGCCCATCAACCAGCCCGAGCTGCTCGCGCGCGTCCGCTCGCTCCTGCGCGTCAAGCAGCTGCACGACCAGCTCGCCGGGTGGAACCGGACGCTCGAGCAGCGCGTGCAGGAGCAGGTGACCCAGCTCGAGCGCCTCGGCAAGCTCAAGCGATTCTTCTCGCCCCAGCTCGCCGAGCTGATCGTGAGCGGCGACGCCGAGGATCCCCTGAAGAGCCATCGCCGCGAGGTCACGGTGGTCTTCCTCGACCTCCGCGGCTTCACGGCCTTCGCCGAGACCTCGGAGCCCGAGGAGGTCATGGGCGTGCTCCGCGAGTACCACGCCGAGATGGGCCGGCTGATCCTCGAGCACGACGGCACCCTCGAGCGCTTCACCGGCGACGGCATGATGATCTTCTTCAACGACCCGGTGCCGGTGCCCGACGCGCCCGAGCGCGCGATCCGGATGGCGGTGGCGATGCGCGCGCGCGTGGACGAGCTGCTCGTCCGGTGGAAGAAGCGCGGCTACGACCTCGACTTCGGCGTGGGCGTCGCCCAGGGCTACGCGACGATCGGCGCCATCGGCTTCGAGGGGCGGATGGACTACGGGGCGATCGGCACCGTGACCAACCTCGCCGCGCGTCTCTGTGGCGAGGCCAGGCCCCGCCAGATCCTCGTGTCCCAGCGCGTCCTCGGCGCGGTCGAGAACCTGGTCGAGGCCGAGGAGCTCGGCGGCCTCACGCTCAAGGGCTTCTCCAGGCCCGTCCCCGCCTTCAACGTCGCCCGCCTGAAAGCCTAGCGCACGGCCCGACGAACCCCTCCACGGGGACGAGACGCTTCGCGACGGGATCGACGGCCAGAAACAGACTCTCCAGGGCCACGGCGCCGAGGAGAGCGGGTCCGTCCGGGGCCACGAAGCAAGGCGTGGTCACCTCCCCTCCGTCGACGGCGAGGCGCACTTCGGCGATGGGCCAGATCTCCCTCCGGCCGCCGGCGATCTGAACGGGCTGGGTGCGCTGCACGGTGAGCTCGAGGTGGTCGGCCAGCGGGCGCGGAACGACGAGGAGCGTCGCGCCCGTGTCGACCAGCAACTCGAGCGTCGCCCTCCGGCCCGTGGGACCGGTGAGGCGGGCGGAAACGTGGAAGAGTCCCATCGCCAACCCATTCTACGGTGACCGCGGCGTTCGGCAACTGTCACGCTAGCGATACACACGCCGACCGGTGACCGGGCGGGCGTCAGGCCGAATAGAGGTGGCAGGCGACCTGGCGCCCGGCGTGCGGCAGCAGCGCGGGGAGGTCGGCCGCGCAGCGGTCCATCGCGTGGGGGCAGCGCGGGTGGAAGCGGCAGCCCGGCGGCGGCGCCACCGGGCTCGGCACCTCGCCCGTCACGATGACCTCCTCGCGCTTGTCCCCGGGGTGCGACGGCAGGGCCGCCGAGAAGAGCGCCTGGGTGTAGGGGTGCCTGGGCGCGCCCGCCACCGTGTCCGCCTCGCCGATCTCCACGACCTGGCCCAGATACATCACCGCGATCGTGTGGCTCATGTGGGCGACGGCGGCGAGGTCGTGGGCGATGAAGAGGTACGCGAGGCCGAGCTCGGCCTGGAGGTCACGGAGGAGGTTCAGGATCTGGGCGCGGATCGAGACGTCGAGCGCCGAGACGGGCTCGTCGAGCACCACGAGCTTCGGGTTGAGCGCGAGCGAGCGGGCGATGGCGATCCGCTGGCGCTGGCCGCCCGAGAACTCGTGCGGGAACAGCTCGGCCGAGCGCTCCGGCAGGCCGACCAGCTCGAGCAGCCGGGCGACGCGCTTGGCGACGTCGGCCGCGCCCAGGGCCTCGTTCGTGACGAGCGGCTCGGCGATGATCGCCCCCACGCGCATCCGGGGATTGAGCGACGCGAACGGGTCCTGGAAGACGGCCTGGACCGAGCGCCGGTAGGCGCGGCGGCCGTCGGCGTCGAGCGTGGTCAGGTCGCGCCCCTCGAACCGGATGGCCCCGGCGGTCGGCGTCTCGAGGCCCAGCACCAGCTTCGCCGTCGTCGTCTTGCCGCAGCCCGACTCGCCGACGACGCCGAGCGTGCGGCCGGGCTCGATCGCGAACGTGATGTCGTCCACGGCGCGCACGACGCCGACCTGGCGGGCCAGCAGGCCGCGCTTGAGCGGGAAGTGCTTGGTGAGGTGGTCGGCCTCGAGGACCGGGGCCATCAGGCCGTGCCGTCGAGGCTCGAGAGCCAGCAGCGGCTCGTCTGGCCCCGGGCCGGCGTGAACTCGGGCGGCGCCTCGGCGCGGCAGCGGTCCATCGCCACGGGGCAGCGCGGGTGGAAGGCGCAGCCCGCCGGCAGGTTCGCGGGGTCGGGCGGCTGCCCCTCGATCGCGGTGAGGCGCCGGCGCGCGTCGCCGAACCGGGGAATGGACTCGATGAGCGCCCGCGTGTACGGGTGGGCGGGCGCGTCGAAGATCTGCGTGACGGGCCCGGACTCGACCAGGCGCCCCCCGTACATCACCGCCACCTGGTCGCACATCCTGGCCACGATGCCGAGGTTGTGGGTGATGAAGATCAGCGCGAGGTCGTGCGCGCGCTGGAGGTCGCGCAGCAGGCTCAGGTACTGGGCCTGGATCGTCAGGTCGAGGCTCGTGGTGGGCTCGTCGGCGATGAGCAGGCGCGGCTCGCACGAGATCGCG
>JACPCH010000271.1 GCA_016179875.1 Candidatus Rokuibacteriota bacterium
GCCGGCTCACCAGAGCGCCCAGAAGATCTCCTGGACCTCGGCCGGGCTCGGCGCCTGGAAGAGGGCCTCGCGCGTCGCCGCCGCGCCGGGCAGGCCGTGGCAGTACCAGGCCAGGTGCTTCTTGAGCTGCACGAGCGCGGTGCGCGGCGGCAGATGCGCCTCGATCAGCGCCGCGTGCCGGCGGACGATCCGCGCCTTCTCCTCGCGCGCGATCTCCGCGCCCCCGAAGATCCATGGCGCGCCGAGGGCGCCGCGGCCGATCATGACGGCGGCGCAGCCGGTCGCCGCGACCATCGCGCGCGCGCCGGCCACGCTCCGCACGTCGCCGTTGCCGGTGACCGGGACCCGCACGGCGGCGACCACGGCCGCGATGATCTCCCACGGGGCGGCGCCCGCGAACTGCTGCGAGCGCGTGCGCGGGTGGACGGTGATCGCGTCCACGCCCTCGGCCTCGGCGACGCGGGCGATCTCGACCGCGTTCAGCGTGCGGTCGTCCCAGCCGCCGCGGATCTTGACGGTGAGCGGCACGCCGACGGCCTTGCGCATCGCGCGGAGGACGAGGGCGGCGTGGAACGGATCGCGCATGAGCGCGGCGCCCTGGCCCTTGGCGACGATCTTCGCCACCGGGCAGCCCATGTTGAGATCCACGGCGTCCGCGCCGAGGGCTTCGAGCCGGCGCGCGGCCTCGGCCAGCACGTCGGGGTCGGCGCCCAGGAGCTGGAGCGCGATCGGGCGCTCGCCGGGAAGATACCGCGCCAGCTCGAGCGTGCGGGCGCTGCCGGCGACGAGGGCGCGGGCGTCGATCTCCTCGCTCGTGAGGAGGCCGCCGCCGCATTCGCGCGCGACGAGCCGGAAGGGCGCGTTCGTCACGGCCGCCATGGGCGCCAGGCGCAGGTCGAGCGTCATGAGAGCGCCCGCTTGAAGATCCGCCCGCCCTTCATGATGAGCTTCAGGTTGTCCTGGACCTGGAAGACGCGGAGATTCTTCAGCGGGTTGCCGGCGATCACGATCAGGTCGGCATATTTTCCCGGCTCGACCGTCCCGATCTTGTCCGACATCCGGAACAGCGCGGCGTTCACCTTCGTCGCCGACAGCAGCACCTCCATGGGCTTCATCACCTGGGCCTTCAGCTCGAATTCGACGGCGCGCTGGACCATCATGTCGCCGAGCAGGTCGGAGCCCGAGCCGATCTGGCAGCACGCCCGGTAGGCGTGCGTCAGGCCCTGCACCGACTGCTGGCGCGCCAGGTCGATCTTCTGGATCTGGTGGTCGCCGATCCCGTAACGCTTGCCCTCGCGGTAGATGGCTTCGTAGGTCACCATGGTCGGGACCAGGAAGGCGCCCGCGTCCTTGATCGCCCGGGCCGCGGCCTCGCGGATCAGGTTGCCGTGCTCGATCGACCTGACGCCGGCTTCGACCGCCCGTCGCACCGCCGCGTCCGAGTAGGCGTGCGACAGCACGTATTTCCCGACCGCCTGGGCCTCCTCGACGGCGGCGCGCATCTCGGCGACGGTGAACTGCGTCGTGTCGAGCTCGTCGGAGGGCGACATCGCCCCGCCCGAGGCCATGATCTTGACCTGGTCCACGTCGCGGCGGAGCTGCTCGCGCACGGCCTTGCGCACCTCGGCCTCGCCGTCGGCGATGGAGCCGATCATGCCGAGGCAGCAGCCGATCGGCTCGACCCACTCGGCGCGCCGGCGCTTGTCGCCGTGGCCGCCGGTCTGGGAGATGTAGCTGCCGGAGACGAGCAGGCGCGGGCCCGGGAAGTGCCCCTCCTCGAGGACCTGCCGGAACCCGTAGTCGGCGCCGCCGGCGTCGCGCACCGTCGTGAAGCCCTGCCGCAGGCACTCCTCGGCGCGGCGCATCGCGCGGGCGGCGATGTAGCTCGGCGGGTAGAAGCGGTGCTGGTCGGTGATGTTCTCGGTGACGGCGCAGATGTGGACGTGGGCGTCGGTCAGCCCGGGCATGAGCGCCGCGCCCTGGCAGTCGAGCGTCGTCACCGGCCCGGGCAGCGGGCCGACCCTGCCGTTCGGGAGCACGTCCTTGATGTGGTCGCCCTCGACCACGACGGCGGCGCCCTCCACGGGGTCGGCGCCGGTGCAGTCGATCAGGAGCGCGCCGGTGAAGACGGTGAGGCTCATCGCGCGATGATCCTGGCGTCGTACATCCAGACCTTCTCGTCGGCGCGCGGCGCCCACTCGACGTGGCTGGCCACGCCGTAGAGGTCGTGCTGCTGCCACAGCGGCACCCACGGCGCCTCGTCGCGGACCATCTGGTGGAGCTCGGCGTACGCCTGGGCGCGCCCCCGGGCGTCCACGACCGTGATGGTCCGGGCGATCTTCTCGTCGATCGCCTTGTTGTTGCCGTAGGACGAGTAGGTCTGGCTCGCCTGGAAGAGCGGCTCCATCACGCCCTGGCCGAAGACCGACGGGCCCCAGCCGAGGAAGAACATGTCGCCCGTGTTGCGGTTCTTGATCTTGTCCCGCCCGGACGGCGTGTCGAGCGTGAGCTGGAGCTTCGCCGGGTCCAGCCCCGCCTCCTTGAACAGCGCCTGGGCGCGCGCCGGGTCGTGCTGGTAGCACTCGACGGGCGCGAAATCCACGTTGGCGGGGGAGAGCGGGCCGCAGATCCTGGTCGCGCGCCCCTTCAGCACCAGGGCGATCAGCTCGTCCACGTTGACGGCGTGGTTCATCGCGCGGCGCACGCGCAGGTCCTGCATCGGGCCAGGCTTGAGGTTCACGAGGGCGAGGTAGTTGATCCGCGAGGACACGGCCGAGCGGATCTTCGCCCGCCCGCTCCGCTCGACGGGCTCGAGCGCGTGGGGCGGCACGTCCTTCATGATGTCGATCTCGCCCGAGAGGAGCGCCGCCATGCGCGCGCTGAACTCGGGGATGAAGCGGAACGTCACCCGGCTCGCGTCGGCCGGGCCCTGCCAGTAGTCCGGGTTGCGCTCGAGGACCAGCCGCTCGTCCCGCTTCCACTCGACGAACCGGAACGGCCCGGTGCCGATCGGCTTCTGGTTGAGCTTCTCGGGCCCGAGCTCCTTGAGCGCCTTGGGGGGCAGCATGAGGGCGTCCGTCAGCGAGGCGCGGTCGATCAGGCTCGGCCACGGCCCGTCGGTGACGAGGCGGACCGTGGAGTCGTTGACGATCTGGACCTCCTTGACCTTCCGCCAGTACGCCGCGTAGTGGCTCTTGCTCGCGGGGTCCTTGATGTAGTCGATGGTGGCCTTGACCGACTGGGCGTTGAACGGCTCGCCGTTGTGGAACCTGACCCCCGGGCGCAGCGTGAACTCCCACGTGGTGTCGTTGACGACCCTCCACGCCGTGGCCAGCATCGGCTTCGGCTTGAGCGTCCGGGCGTCGCGGTCGAGCAGCCGGTCGTAGATGTGCTCGAGCTGGGTGTTCGTCGTCCAGTCCACGATGGTCACGGCGAGCATCGTGCGCGGCTCGGCCCCGAGCCCGACCACGATCTCCCGGGTCTTGACGCGGTCCTGGGCCGCGGCGGACGGCGCGCCGGCCAGGGCCAGCAGGAGCGGGACGACGAGCAGGCATCGCAGGCCACGCATGACGGGTTCTCCTTCTCGGGCTCCGTTCAGACTCTGAGCTTGGGATCCAGGGTGTCGCGGAGCCAGTCGCCGAGCAGGTTGACGCCGAGGGCGGTGAGCGCGAGCGCGACTCCCGGGAACGCCGCCAGCCACCACGCGACGTACAGGAAGTCGCGGCTCTCGGACAGCATGCTGCCCCAGGCCGGCGTCGGCGGCTGCACGCCGAAGCCGAGGAAGCTGATCGCCGCCTCCGCGACGATGAACTGCGAGAACTGGAGGCTCGCGACCACCACGATGGACGGCGCGACGTTCGGCAGGACGTGGCGGAACAGCACGCGGGCGCGGCTCATGCCGAGCGCCGCGGCCGCCTGCACGTAGTCGCGCTGCTTCACCGACAGCACCTCCCCGCGCACCACGCGAGCATACACGACCCATCCGGCCGCCGAAAGGCTCAGGATGATGTTGCGCAGGCCCAGGCCCGTGATGGCGTTGATCGTCATCGCGAGCAGGATGAACGGGAACGAGAGCTGGACGTCGGCGATGCGCATGAGGACCGCCGACGGCCAGCGCTCGGCGAAGCCGGCGACGAGGCCGAGCAGCCCGCCGCCCACGGCGGTGATGAGCACCGTGCAGGCGCCGATGAACAGGGCGAGGCGCGCGCCGTGCAGCACGCGCGCCAGGAGGTCGCGCCCGAGCTGGTCGGTGCCCAGCACGTGGCCGGGCGTGCCGGGGGGCCTGAGGCTCTGCGCGAAGTCGGCGCGGAGCGGGTCGTGGCGCGCCAGCCACGGCGCGGCCGCCGCGGCGACGAGGGTCGCGGCCGTCAGCCCGATCCCGAGCCAGGCCTTGAGGTGCCTCACGCGCGGAGGCGGACGCGCGGGTCGAGCCAGCCGTAGAGCAGGTCCACCGCGAGGTTGATCAGCGTGTACATCACCGAGATCAGGAACACCGCGGCGAGGACCACCGGGAAGTCGCGATTCAGGAGCGCCTGCACCGTGAGCCGCCCGAGGCCCGGCCACGCGAAGATCGTCTCGGTGATGACGGCGCCGCCGAGGAGCTGGCCCGCCTCGAGCCCCGCCAGCGTGACGATCGGGATCGCCGAGTTCCGGAGCGCGTGCTTGGCGATCACGCGCGTCTCGGCGAGGCCCTTGGCGCGCGCCGTCAGCACGTAGTCCTCGCCGAGCACCTCCAGCACCGCCGAGCGGGTGAGCCGCGCGATCCGGGCGGCGAAGAACGCCGCCAGCACGACCGACGGCATCACGAGGTGGGCGAGGGTGCCGGTGCCGCCGGTCGGGAGCCAGCGCAGCTGCACCGAGAAGAGGTAGATCAGCATGAGGCCGAGCCAGAAGCCGGGCGTGGCCTGGCCGAGCACGGTCGCGACGGTGGCGGCGTGGTCGAACGGGCTGTCGCGATGCACGGCCGAGACGACGCCGAGCGGGATCGCCAGCACGAGCGTGAGGCCGAGCGCGGTGCCGCCGAGCAGGAGGGTGGCGGGCAGGCGCTCGAGGACGAGACCGAGCGCGTCGCTCCGGTAGCGCAGCGACTCGCCGAAGTCGCCCCGCACGGCGCCGCCCATGAAGCGCGCGTACTGCACGGCCAGCGGGTCGTTGAAGCCGAGGCGCTGGCGGAACTCGTTCACGTCCTTGGCCTGGATGTCCATCGGCATGAACAGGAGCACCGGGTCGCCCGAGAGGCGCACCATGCCGAAGACCGCGGTGAGCGAGAGCACGACGACGAGCGCGGTCTGCGCGAGGCGCGAGAGGACGTAGGCCCGCATGGGCCTACTGTTGTATCACGCGTGTCGCGTCAGCAGTCCACCCAGCGCGCGTCCACCCAGAGCGGCTGCCAGTAGCCCGTCTGGTGGGCCCGCGGCTCGTAGTGGCCCTCGACCCAGAGCGCGTCGGAGTCGTACCGGCCCGGCGCCCACACGTAGTAGATCTGCGTCTGCGGGATCCACTGCTGGGTCCAGTAGCCGGGCGCCTGGCACCGGCGCGGCGCGACGTACACCGGCTGCGGCCAGACGACGGCGGGCCGGCCGGTGATGAACCGCGTCGGGTGGTGGCCGGGGGGATGGGCGTGCCGCGGGCCGCCGCCGATGATGATCCTGACGTCCGCCGCCGCCGGGGCCGGCGCCCCGGCCAGCGCGAGGGCCGCGAGCACGAGAGCGAGCGCGACGTGGAGTCCCACGGTATTTCTCCGACGCCCGGCGGGGGCGCCCTATTCAACGGCCGTCAGCAGGCGGGGATCCCGGCCTCGACGCCCCGCCACACCAGCTCCGCCCAGCGCGCGTAGCCCGCGTCCGAGGGGTGGTAGCCGTCCGACCAGACGAGCTCCGGCCGCTCGGGCACCTCGCGGCGGCTCGGCTCGTAGAGGTCCACCAGCGCGACGCGATGGGTCCGCGCGGCGCGCGCCAGGGCCTCGTTGAAGAGCACCGTCTGGCGGCCCACCGCCTCGCGCGCGCGGCTCGCGTGGAAGCGCGGCGTGACGGCGAGGTCGGGCAGCAGGTTCGCGACGACCAGCGCGCGCGTCTCCCGCGCGAGCCGCCCGAGGATCGTGTCGAGGTTCTTCGCGAACGTCTCGACCGGGACGCGGCCGGTGATGTCGTTGGGGCCGACGGAGAGGGTCACGAGCCCGGGCTGGAGCTCGACGGCCCGGGCCAGCTGGCCCGCCGCCACGTCGGCCGAGGCGGCGCCGGCGACGCCGAGGTTGACGCTGCGCGCGTTCGGATACGCGGCGCGCAGGCGCGAGTGCAGCCGGCTCACGTAGTTCAGCTCCGGGCGCGAGGCGCCGACGCCCTCGACCGTGCTGTCGCCGAGGGCCGCGTAGACGACCGGCGCCGAGCAGTCGGCGGGCAGCGCGCGCGCCGCATCGCCGCGCCCCCCGGCGCAGCCGGCGAGCACGAGCGCGAGCGCCGCCAGGCCGCGCGTCAGAATACGGCCGCCTCCTCGAGCGTGCGCCGGTACCACGGCGCGTCGGGGAACGTGATCGGGCGAATCGCGGGCAGCGTGACGCCGGCGGCGCGGTAGGCCTCGACGTACCGGCGCGCCGCGGCGGCGTCGCCCACGGCGCCGAGCGCGGCGGCGAGCGTCTCCGGCACCTCGCCGGCGCGGTCGAAGGCGGCGAGGCCTTCGCCGAGGCCGCCGGCCTCGAGCATCGTCCGGTAGAACGGCAGCGCGGCGTAGCGCGCCAGCTCGGCGCGGAACGCCTTCAGCGCGGCGGCGGGGTCGTCGGTGATCGCGAGGGGGACGCTCGCGACGATCTCGAGGCCGGCCAGCGGCTTGCCGGCGCGCCGGCGGCCGCGCTCGAGCGCCGGCACCGCCACGTCGCGCGCGTAGGCGGGCGGGCAGAGCCAGAGGATCACGCCGTCGGCGATCTCGCCGGCCAG
>JACPCH010000169.1:0-1311 GCA_016179875.1 Candidatus Rokuibacteriota bacterium
AGCGCGAGGACGCGACGGAGAAGCATCCCGTCACGCCGGGGCCGCTGGCGCCCGCGCGTGAGCTGCTGGGCGAGATGCTGCTCGAGGCGAGCCAGCCGGCCGAGGCGCTGAAGGAGTTCGAGGCCGCGATGCGGGTGGAGCCGAACCGCTTCCGGACCGTGGCCGGCGCCGCGCGGGCCGCCGAGCTGGCCGGCGACACGGCGAAGGCGCGGAGCTACTACGCGCAGCTCGTCGCCCTGACGGACAGGGCCGACAGCGAGCGGCCGGAGGTGAAGCAGGCGAAGGCGTTTCTCGGCAAGTGACGACCGGCGTCGAAAGGAGACGGACCCATGGCGAAGATCCTGAGATGCGGTGACCTGATGCCCGGCTGCAATTTCGTGGCGGAAGGCAAGGACGTCGCCGAGGTCATGGCCAAGGGCGCGGAGCACGCGAAGAAGGATCACGGGATCGCGACGATCCCGCCGGAGATGGTCCAGAAGGTCCAGGCGGCGATCAGGGACAAGTAGTGGCCGGCGCCGTCTTCCGCGGCTACGACCGGAAGGCGCTCGACGCCGAGTACAACAACCGCGAGAAGGTGGCGGACGCCGCCACCTGGCTCGCGCGTTACGCGACCGCGAGCGCGAAGACGCGAGGCGAGCTGGCGTGCCGGCTCGACGTGGCGTACGGGAGCCACCCCGGGGAGACGCTCGACGTCTTCCCCGCCGCGGGCGCGGGGCCGGCGCCCGTCCACGTCTTCATCCACGGCGGCTACTGGCACCGCCTCGACAAGCGCGACGTCAGCTTCGTGGCGCGCGCATTCGTACC
This sequence comes from Candidatus Rokuibacteriota bacterium, assembly GCA_016179875.1. Classification (GTDB taxonomy): domain Bacteria; phylum Methylomirabilota; class Methylomirabilia; order Rokubacteriales; family CSP1-6; genus GWA2-73-35. The sequence continues at coordinate 805 of JACPCH010000169.1, forward strand.
GGCCGGGGCGGCGGCCGTCGTGATCAACTACGCCCTGATTCCCACCGTGGACATGGACGAGCTGGTGCGCCAGTGTCGCGCGTCCATCGTGTGGACGTACCGGAACGCCCCGTCCTTCGGCGGCGACCCGGACCGGATCACGATCTCGGGCCACTCGGCGGGCGGCCACCTGGCCGCGATGCTCATGTCCACCGACTGGCCGGCGTTCGGCGGCGCCCCCGCCGACGTGCTCAAGGCGGGCTGCGGCATCAGCGGGCTCTACGACCTCGAGCCGATCCGCCTCTGCTACCTGAACGAGATCCTGGCGCTCACCCCCGAGGCGGCGCGCCTGAACAGCCCGGTGAACCTGGTGCCCTCACGCTCCGGTCCCCTGCTGCTCGCCGTCGGCGGGCTGGAGGGCCCGGAGTACCACCGCCAGACCGACGACCTCGCGGCGGCGTGGCGGAGCCGCGGCCTGCCCTGCCAGACGCTGGACCTGCCGGGGCTCCACCATTTCTCGATCGTGAC
>JACPCH010000169.1:1323-8581 GCA_016179875.1 Candidatus Rokuibacteriota bacterium
CGCTCACCCGCGCGCTCCGCCGCCAGCTGGGGCTGGCCTGACCGGACGCCGCTACTTCTTCTCCATCATCCCGCCGTCCTTTTTCTCCATCATCATGCCGTCCTTCTTGTCCATCGTCTTGCCGTCGCCGCTCATCTTGCCGTCGCCCATCGACTGAGCGCAGCCGGCCGCCGCCAGCGCCACCACCGCCGCCACCGCCACGATCCACGTCCGCATACGCGCCTCCCGGGAATGGAGTGCACCGCACCGTCTCCGTCGTGGAGCGTAGCGGGCGCGCGGCGGCCGGTTGTCACGACGGCGTGAACTCAGCGTGAACTGTTTGCGACGGACGTCAGCGCCGAACGAGCGCCGCGAAGCCGATCCGGCCGCGCAGCGCGGCGAGGAGCATGCGGGCGGCGATCTCCAGCCTGCGCGCCCTCAGATCGTCCTCGCCGAGCGCCACGCGCGCGAAGAGGCGGCAGAGCTTCGGGTCGCCGGCGGCGGCGCGGATCACGGCGTCGGCCAGCCACGGCCGGGCGAAGAGCCGCCGCTGGATGCGCAGCGAGCCGGCGAGCTCGGCGCCGATCTCGCGCCGCCACCGCGCCTCGTAGCTCGCGAGCCCCGCCGCCGAGCAGTCGCCGCGGCCAAGCGCGTCGGCGGCCGCCTCGCCCGCGTGCTCGCCCGTCACCATCGCGTAGTAGATCCCCTCGCCCGTGTAGGCGTTGACGAACCCGCCGGCGTCGCCGCAGACGAGCGTGCGGTCGGCCACGGTGCGCGCGAGCGGGCCGCCGAGCGGCAGGCGGTAGGCCTTGAAGTTGTCGGGGTTCGGGCGGCCGCGCACGACGCCCTTGGCCGCCGCCTCCTCGAGGAAGCGCCGGTGGTGCTCCGCGGGCGCGCCGCCGAGCGTCCGCTTGAAGAACGGCAGGAGGACGCCGACGCCCGCGTCCACGTGGTGGCGCTTGGGAAAGACGTAGCCGTAGCCGGGCCAGCCCTTGTAGCCGTAGGCGACGTACATCGTCTCCGGGTCGGCGACCGAGAGCTCGTCGAGCGCCGTCTCCTCCATCGTGTCCAGGGCGAGCGCCGCCTCCGGGAAGCCGTCGGAGAGGCCGGCCGCCCGGACGACCACGCTGTTCACGCCGTCGGCGCCGATCACCAGCCGTGCCGCGAACGCGCGTCCGTCCACGGTCCGGACGGTGACGCCCTCCGCCCGCCGCTCGACCTCGACGACGCGCGCCCTCTCGACGACCTCGGCGCCCGCCGCGCGCGCCCGGGCGACCAGCGCGGCGTCGAGCTCGGTGCGGCGGAGCGTGAGGTAGAGGGGCCCGTCGGACTCGGCGAGGACCGAGGCGCCCGACGGCGACTCCATGCGCACCCGGCGGATCTCGTGGACGGCGACCGCCTCGCGCAGGTAGCCGGCCAGCTCGGGAAAGCGCCGGTAGACGCCGTAACGGATGCCGCCGCCGCACGGCTTGTCGCGCGGGAAGCGCTTCGTGTCGAGGACGAGCGTGCCGACGCCGCGGCGCGCCAGCGTCAGCGCCGCCAGCGCGCCCGCGGGCCCGCCGCCCACGACGATCGCGTCCGCCGCCGGCCTCACGCGGCGCGCCCGCGCCGCCAGCCGCGCCACGCGAGCGCCGCCGCGGTCGCCTGGGTCGCGACCAGCCCGAGCACCCAGAGCGTCGAGACGGCGCCGCCTCGGAAACCGCCCGCCAGGACCGCCGGCCCGTGGTCCGCGACGGCGCCCACGGTCCAGATCGCGCTCGTCGAGAACGCGAGCATCCAGCCGGCGCGCCGGCCCTGGCCGAGCAGGACGAGGCCGAGCGCCTGCACCCCCAGATACCCGCCCAGCAGGAACGCGCCGGCGGGCGTCGAGAGGCCCACGCGCTGGGCGATGCCTTCCGCGAAGTCCTCGACGACGTGCGGAAGGATGAACGGCAGACCGGCGAGCGACGCGGCGATCGTCCACCCGTGGAGGCTCATCGACAGCCATTATAGAATCGCCTCGATGCCCGAGTTCCTGCCGTTCGTCCGCCGCTGGTTCGAGACGACGTTCCGCGAGCCCACGCGCCCGCAGCGCGAGGGCTGGGCGGCGATCGCCTCGGGGCGCGACACGCTGATCGTCGCGCCCACCGGCTCGGGCAAGACGCTCGCCGCGTTCCTGTGGGCGCTCGACCATCTCCACCGCCTCGGGCTCGAGCGCCGCCTCGAGGACCGCGTGTACGTCGTCTACGTCTCGCCGCTCCGGGCGCTCAACAACGACATCGAGAAGAACCTGCGCGAGCCGCTGGCGGGGTTGCGGGCCGCGGCGCAGGCCGACGGCCTGCACCCGCCCGAGATCCGGGTCGCCGTGCGGACGGGCGACACGCTCGCCCCGGCGCGCCAGGCGATGACGCGCCGGCCCCCGCACGTGCTCATCACGACGCCGGAGTCGCTCTACATCCTCCTGACGAGCGAGCGCTTCCGGCCGGCGCTGGCCGGCGCCCGGTTCGTGATCGTGGACGAGGTCCACGCGCTGATGGGAAACAAGCGCGGCGCCCACCTCGCGCTGTCGCTCGAGCGCCTCGGCGCGCTCGTCGAGGCGCGCGAGCCCGGGGCGCGGCCCCAGCGGATCGGCTGCTCGGCGACGGTCAGTCCGGTCGCGGCCGCGCTCGACTTCCTCGCGGGCGCCACCGCGCGCGACCCGGTCGCCGTGGACGCGGGCTTCGAGCGCCAGCTCGATCTCGAGGTGGTGGCGCCGGTGGACGACTTCCTCACCGCGCCGAGCGACAGCGACCTCGCCGATCGCGTGGCGGGCGGCCGGGTCGCCGCCCACCACGGCTCGCTGTCCCGCCGCGCGCGGCTCGAGGCCGAGCAGCGCCTGAAGGACGGCGAGCTCCGCGCCCTCGTCGCCACCTCGTCGCTCGAGCTCGGGATCGACGTCGGCGCCATCGACCTCGTCGTCCAGCTCCAGTCGCCGCGCAACGTCGCCGCGGCCCTCCAGCGCGTCGGCCGCTCCGGCCACCTGCTCTCGCGCGTCTCGAAGGGCCGCATCGTGGTCACCAAGGGCGAGGAGCTGGTCGAGGCCGCGGCCGTGGTGCGCGCCATCCGCCGCCGGGAGCTCGACCGCGTCGCGACGCCCGAGGCGCCGCTCGACGTCCTCGCCCAGCAGGTCGTCGCCGCCGTCGCCGCCGAGTCCGTCGGCGTCGACGCGCTCTGGCGGCGCTTCACGAACGCCGCCCCCTATCGCGGCCTGTCGCGCGAGGACTTCCTGGCCGTCGTGGCCGCGCTCGCCGAGCCGCTGCCGGCCGAGGTGAAGGGCGCCGCGCCGCGCATCCTGTGGGACCGGGTGAACGACCGCCTGCACGCGCGGCGGGGCAGCCGCTTCCTCGCCCTCACCTCCGGCGGCACGATCCCCGACGCCGGGCTCTTCGACGTCTTCGTGGCCGACACCGATCTCAAGGTCGGCACCCTCGACGAGGAGTTCGTCACCGAGAGCCTGCCGGGCGACGTGTTCCTCCTCGGCTCGCACGCCTGGCGGATCCTCAAGGTGCGCGCCGACCGCGTCCTCGTCGAGGACGCCCAGGGCATGTCGCCGACGATCCCGTTCTGGAAGGGCGAGCACCCGTCGCGCTCCTGGGAGCTCGGCCTCGCCGTGGGCCGGCTCCGCCGCGACGCCGCCGACCGCCTGGACGCGCCGGACTTTCCCGAGTGGGCGCGGCACGAGTGCGGCCTCGACGCTCGCGCCGCCGCCGCGCTCCGTGCCTGGCTCGTCAAGGCCGGCGAGGTGCTCGACGGCGTGCCGGACGACCAGGGCATCGTCGTCGAGTCGTTCGCCGACGAGCTGGGCGGGCGCCACGCCATGCTCCACTCGGTCTTCGGCATGCGGGTGAACGGCGCCTGGGGCATGGCGCTCCGGGAGAAGCTCCGGCGGGCCCACGGCCTCGTCGCCGAGGCGAGCCACGTGGACGACGGCATCTTATTGTCCTTCGCGCCGGGCCAGGCGCCGCCCGACCCCTCGCGCCTGCCGACGCTGGTCGCGCCCGAGGAGGTGCCCGCGCTCCTCGGCCGCGCGCTCATCGGCTCGCCGCTCTTCGCGACGCGCTTCCGCCACGCCGCCGTGCGCGCCCTGTTCGTGCCGCGCATGTCGCGCGGCCGGCGCACGCCGGCGTACCTGCAGCGTCTCAAGGCCGACGCGCTCCTGGAGACCGTCGGCGGCCTGGCCGAATTCCCGCTGGTGGCCGAGACGCTCCGCGAATGCTTCCAGGACGCCCTCGACGTGCCGCGGCTCACGCGCCTGCTCGAGCGCCTGCACGACGGCGAGCTGTGGACGCGCCACGTGGACACGGCGCTCCCCTCGCCGTTCGTGTACCCGCTCCTGCTCGCGTGGGACTGGGCCTACCTCGACGCCGGCCACGCCGAGGAGCGGCGCGGCGACGCCGTCACGCTGCGCAAGGCGTGGAGCGCGCCGCCCGGGCCGCTCGGGCCCGAGATCGTCGCCGCCGTCGAGGCCGAGCTGCAGCGCACGGCGCCCGGCCGCCGCGCGCGGGACGCCAACGAGCTGGCGGCGCTCCTCGACGACCTCGGCGACCTCGCGCGCGAGGAGATCGCCGCGCGCGTCGCCGGCGACCCCGACGGCCTGCTCGCCGAGCTCCGGGCCGAGCGCCGGGTGGAGCCGATCGCGTGTCCCGCGATCGAGAGCGGCGCGTCCCGCCGGGCGTGGATCCCGGCGACCGACGCGCCCCTCTACGCGACGCTCGAGACCGACGACGGGCTCGAGCGCGTCGCGCTCCGGCTCCTCCGCTCGCGCGGGCCCGTGACCGCGGCGTGGCTCGCCGCGCGGTACGGTCTGGCGGAAGCACACGGCCAGCGCGCTCTCGACAGGCTCGTGGCCCGCGGCCTCGTGCGGCAGGGCGCCTTTCTCGCCGCCGCGGCGGCGCCCCAGTACGTCCACCTGGCCGTGCTCGACGAGGTCCAGCGGCGGCAGGTCCACGCCCGGCGCGTGCCGCGCCCGGTCGCGGCGCCCGAGCAGTTCGCCGCCTTCCTGCTCCGGCGCCACCACCTCCACCCGGACCACCGGCTCGCGGGCCCGACCGGCGTGCTGGCCGCGCTCGAGCTGCTCCAGGGCGAGGACGTCCCGGTGCGCGTCTGGGAGCAGGACTTCCTGCCGGCGCGCGTCGAGGGCTACGAGCGCGAGTGGCTCGACCGCCTCGGGCTCTCGGGCGAGATCGTCTGGACCGTGTTCGAGCGGAGCCGGTCGGGCCGTGTGGGCGTGGCGCTCCGCGAGAACGCGGGCTGGCTCCGGGAGGCGCCGGCGGCGCCGCCCGCGCTCGACGCCCGCACCAAGAACGTGCTGCTGCACCTGCAGCTGCGCGGCGCGTCCTTCGCCCAGGACCTCACGCGCGCCACCGGGCTCTCGACCGCCGAGGCGCTCGCGGCCCTGTGGGAGCTGTTCTGGGCCGGGCTCGTGAGCCCCGACACGTACAGCGCGATCGCCGCCGCCACGAGTCCCCCTCGCCGGGCGACACCACACCGCGTCGCCCGCAGCGGCAGGCGGCGCGGCCAGACGCGCGGCGTGCTGCCGCGCGGGCCGGTGATCGGCCGCTGGAGCGCGCTCGGCGACGAGGAGCGGCTCTCCCCCGAGGCGCGCGACGAGGCGCGCGCCCACCTGCTGCTCGCGCGCTACGGCGTGCTGGCGCGCGAGCTGGCCCAGGGCGACTGGTCGGCGCTGCGCCACGCGCTGCTCCGGATGGAATACGGCGGCGAGGTCGTCCGCGGCTACTTCGTCGAGGGCCTGTCCGGCGAGCAGTACGCCCTGGCCGACGCGCTGCCCGATCTCGGCGCCGCGCCGCGCCGGGCCGAGCCTCACACGCTCGTGAGCCTGGCGGACCCGGCGAACCTGTGGGGCCGGGTCTTCACGCTGGCCCGCCGCGACGGCTCGCGCGTCCCCGCGACCCGCATCCCGCAGAACTGGCTCGTCGCCCGCGCCGGCCGCCCGGTGCTCCTCGCCGAGGGTCACGGCCGCGAGCTGACGCCGCTCGCCGGCTGGGAGGCCGTGGACCTGCCCGGCGCGATCGGGGCACTGGCGGCGGTGATGGACCGCCCGCTGACCCAGCGGCCGGTGCGGCGGCTCGAGGTCCTCGCGTGGGACGGCCGGCCCGTGCGCGACACCGAGGCGTTCGACGCCCTCCTCGCCGCCGGCTTCTCGGCCGACGGGCCCCGGCTCACCTGGGACGGCTACCCGGGCCCGCGCGCGCCGCGGGAGGGACGCGCCTAGCACACGTGGCGGTGCACGGTGCCGCCGATCTCGGGCGCCGGCGCGCACGGCCTCTCTGCGATTCCGCGCTGTTGCGGCTGGCCCGCGCCTTGCTGTGACTCCCACCGGACCAGTGATTATCGTGCGCACCCACAGGTGCTCATGTTTACCCGCGCGCTCCTTGTCGCTCCCGCGCTCCTCGTCGGCGCCGGCCCGGCCGCCGCCGACATCGTCTACCTGTACGACGAGCTGAACCGTCTCGTGCGCGTGATCCGCGAGGACGGCGAGGCGGCGAGTTACCACTACGATCCCGTCGGCAACATCCTCCAGATCACGCGCGAGAGCGGCGTCGGCCAGACGACGGCGATCGCGTCCCTCTCGCGGACCAGCGCGGGCCAGGGCGCCACGGTGCCGGTCACGATCGCCGGCACGAACCTGATCGGCGCGACCGTCGTGTGCACCAGCCCGGGCGTGACGGCGCAGAACGTCCGCACCGACTTCGACCAGATCACGCTGGAGCTGGCGATCGCCCCCACGGCCCCGCTCGGCCCGGCGGCGTGCGAGGTGCGCGGGCTCACGGTGGCCGCGCTGCCGTTCAGCGTGGCGGGGCCGCCGGCGCCCGCGTTCCGGGCGAGCGCCGCGGTGAGCGTCGCGCGGGGGGCGCCCGCGCCGAGCGTGGACCGGACTCTCGTGAGCGCGCTGAGCGTGGCCGTCGGCGCGGCCGGCACGACCTTCGCGGCGAGCGCGGCCCTGGCCGTCACCCGGGCGCCCGCGATCACCGCCGTGACGCCCGCCGCCGCCCCCGCCGGCACGGCCACGCTGCTGGTGACGCTCACAGGCGCCGGCTTCAGCGGCGCGACCGCCGTGGACGTGCTCCGCAACAATGCGGCCGACCCCACGGTCACGGTCATGAGCCTCACGGTGGACGGCGCCGGGACGAGCGCGACCGTTGAGCTGTCGATCGCCACCAGCGCGCCTCCCGGCGCGCGCGTGCTGCGCCTCACCACGCCGGCCGGTGCCTCCACGGCGCAAGGGACCGGCGGCAACCTC
>JACPCH010000118.1 GCA_016179875.1 Candidatus Rokuibacteriota bacterium
GCTGGCCTCGGCCTGCCCGTTCTGTCTCACGATGTTCGAGGACGGCGTGAAGGGCAAGGGCGTGGCCGACCGGATCAAGACGCGGGACATCGCCGAGCTGGTCGCCGACAGCCTCGCATGAAAGAGCTGCTGCGCGCGCTGCCGGCCATCGCCCGGACCGTCACGCGGCTCGCCGCCGACCCGTTGCTCCCGCGGGCGGCGAAGGTCGCGCTCGCGGCCGCCGTGCTGTACCTCGTGAGCCCTCTGGACCTGGTGCCGGACTTCGTCCCGGTCCTCGGCTACCTCGACGACCTGCTGCTCGCCGCCCTCCTGGTGGACGGCGTCCTGAACTACGTGGACCGGGGGCTCGTGCTGAAGTACTGGCCGGGCACGGCCGAGTCGCTCGACCGCGTGGCGCGGGCGGCGCGCGTCCTGGCGGCCTGGGTGCCGCGCCGGCTCAAGCTGAAGATCTTCGCGGGGCGCGCGTAGGATGCGTCCGGAGTACGCGGAGCTGATCCGCCGGCGCCTCGACGTCCCGCCGGTCGAGGGGCCCGACAAGACGGCCACGCTCGAGGCCGCCGTCGGCCGTCTGGTCACGGCCGGGCAGACGATCTACGTCGGCGCCGCCCACGGCCGGCCGGCCGCGCTCGTGCGCGAGCTGGTCCGACAGTGGTGGGGCAAGCGCCCCGACTGGACCATCGCGCTCACCGGCTTCGGCTCGCCCATGACGGCGCTGCTGGTGGGCGGGCTCGTGAAGCGGCTCGTCACGACGTTCATCGGCGAAGGGTACCCGTCGCCGTCGCCGCAGCCGCTGGCCGGGCGGGCGATCCTGGCCGGCGAGGTCGCCGTGCAGAACTGGACGATGCTGACCCTGCCGCTCCGGACGCTGGCCGGCGCGATGGGCGTCCCGTTCCTGCCCACGCGCTCGATCCTCGGCTCCTCCATGGAGGAGGACAACGCGCGGGACGGCGACTTCCTGGCCGTGGACGACCCGTTCGGCGGGGGGGAGCGCGTCGGCTACGTGCGCGCCCTGGTTCCCGACATCGCGCTCTTCCACGCCTGGGCCGCCGACCGCGCCGGCAACGTGCTCACCGCCGCACCCCTCAACGAGAACTTTTACGCGGCGATGGCGGCCCGCGGGGGCGCGATCGTCACCGTCGAGCGCGTCGTGCCGACGGAGTTCATCCGCCGCCACGCGACGCTGGTCCGGCTGCCGGCGCAGTACGTGGCCGCGGTCGTGGAGGCGCCGCTCGGCGCGCATCCCGGGGGCATGTACGGCGTGAACGTGCCGGAGCTGGAGGGCTACGCCGAGGACCTCGACTTCATCGTCGAGCTGCGCCGCGCCTTCCGCAAGCGCGACACGGCCGAGGCGTGGATCCGCGAGTGGATGCTGGACATCCCGGACCAGGCCGCCTACGCTGCGAAGCTCGGCTACCCGCGCATCATGCAGATCAAGGGGCGCGCCCACGCCGACGCCTGGGTCGCGGAGCTCGAGATGCTCGCCGACCGCCTCGGGCCCGACGAGCGCTGGAACCGCTCCGAGATGATGGTCGTGGCCGCGGCGCGGCTTCTCACCGAGAAGGTCAGGGCCCGGGGCTACCGGAGCTACCTGGCCGGCGTCGGCAACTCGAACCTGGCGGCGTGGCTCTCGGCGTACGAGGTCAAGGCCGCGGGCGGCGACGTCGAGGTGATGGCCGAGACCGGCATGGTCGGGTACCTGCCGCGCCCCGCCGAGCCGTTCGTGTTCTCCTTCCGCAACTTTCCCTCCTCGAAGATGCTGACCGACATCCTGCACACCATGGGCATCTTCATGGGCGGGCGCTGGAACCGCTGCATCGGGTCGCTGGCGGCGGGCCAGATCGACAAGCACGGCAACGTCAACTCGACGGTGATACCGGGCGCCCTGTACATCACCGGCTCCGGCGGGGCGAACGACATCGCGTCGTCCGCGCAGGAGGTGGTGGTCTCCCTCGCGCAGAGCCGGGCGCGGTTCCTGGACAAGGTGCCGTACGTGACGGCGCCGGGCCGGCGGGTCACCGCCGTCGTGTCGGACCTCGGCGTCTACGAGAAGCCCGACGAGCACGGCGAGCTCGTGCTCACGGGGGTCTTCGCCGGGCGGCCGGAGGCCGAGGCCGTGGCCGCCGCGCGCGAGGCGTGCGGCTGGGAGCTGCGCGTGGCGCCGTCGCTCCGCCGGGTCGAGCCGCCGGCGCCGGAGGAGCTGCGCCTCGTGCGCCTGTTCGACCCGCGGCGGTACTTCATCGGGGAGCTCGCCTGATGGCCGGGGAGACGATCGGGCTCATCAGCGCCGCCGGCTACGTGCCGCGCTACCGCCTCACCGGCACGCTCCTGGCCCAGGTGTGGGGGAGCGGGGCGGGGGAGCGGGCCGTCGCGAACTACGACGAGGACGCGCTGACGATGGGCGTGGCGGCGGCGCTCGGCGCCGTCGAGGGCCGCGACGTCGCGCGCGTCGGCGCCTGCTTCTTCGCGTCCACGTCGGCCCCGTACGTCGAGAAGTCGAGCGCGACCCTGGTCGCGACCGTCGCCGATCTGGGGACCGAGGTCCTCACCGCCGACCTGGGCGGCTCGCTCCGGTGCGGGACGACGGCGCTCCGCCTGGCGCTCGACGCCGTGCGGGCCGGCTCGGCGGCCGAGGCCCTGGTGGTCGCGTCGGACATGCGCCCGGCCGCGCCGGGGAGCGAGCTCGAGGGCCAGCTCGGCGACGGGGCGGGGGCCGCGCTCGTGGGCCGGGCGGGCGTGATCGCGTCGTTCGAGGGCGCGTTCAGCGCGAGCCACGAGTTCACCGACGTCTGGCGCAACCAGGGCGACCGGTACGTCACCGCGCTGGCCGACCTGACGTTCGTGCGGGCCCACGGGCTCGACCGGCACGTCCCCGAGGCCGTGGACGGGCTCCTGAAGGCGACGGGGCGCCGGCGCGAGGACATCGCGAGGCTCGTGCTCTACGCCCCCGACGCGCGCACCCACGCGGCGCTGGCGCGCCAGCTCAAGCTGCCCGAGGCCGCGCTGCCGCGGGAGCCGGTGATCGCCCGGGCGGGGAACACCGGGGCGGCCTCGTGCCTGCTCGGGCTCGCGGCGGCGCTCGAGGAGGCCCGGCCGCGCGACCAGATCCTCGTCGTCGCCTACGGCAACGGCGCCGAGGCGCTCCTGTTCGAGGCGACCGACGCGCTCGCCGCCTGGCGCGCGGCGCGGCCCGTCGCGGCGCAGCTCGAGCGCGGCGTCCCCCTCGCGCAGTACGGCAGGCTGCTCCGCTTCCGGCGGCACGTGGAGACGGAGGTCGTCAGGGCGTTCGCGAGCGTGCCGACGATGGTGCGGGAGGAGCGGCAGAACTTCCGCCTGTACGGCCAGAAGTGCCGGGACTGCGGTGCCGTGAGCTATCCGCGGCGGCACCTCTGCTGGCAGTGCTCGTCCGCGCGGCTCGCCGAGCACCGGATCGCGCGGCGCGGCCGCGTCTTCACGTTCACGAAGGACCACCTGGTGCCGAACCCCGACCCGCCGACGGTGATGGTCTCGGCCGACCTCGAGGGCGGCGGGCGCTTCTACGCCCAGCTGACGGACGCCGATCCGGCGGCGGTCGGCTTCGAGATGCCCGTCGAGCTGACGTTCCGGCGCATCCACGAGGGCGAGGACTACGTGAGCTATTTCTGGAAGTTCCGACCGGTCGGGTAGCGGGTGCGCCGGCACTATAGTTGACGCGCTCCGTCCGTGCGCGTAGTCTCGGTGATCGTGGCTGAGCAGGCCGGGAAGGGCTCCACCCCGCCCAGGCAGATCCTGGTGGTCGACGACGATCCCGCGTTCGCCGGCGTGCTCGAGGACGTCCTGGCGGGCGACGGCCACGTGGTGACGACGGCCTCGAGCGGCCGGCGCGCGCTCGAGCTCCTCGCCGGGCGCGCCTTCGACCTGATCCTGCTCGACGTCCGGATGCCGGAGCTCGACGGCGCGCAGTTCTTCCGCGAGCTCCAGCAGCGCGACCCGGACCAGGCGCGGCGCGTGATCGTCATGACCGGCGGCGCGGTCGGCGCCGAGGCGGCCGAGATCCTGTCCGCGATCCGGACGCCCTTCCTCCGCAAGCCGCTCGAGATCAAGGACATCCTCGGTGCCGTCCAGCGCTTCTTCCTGGCGTCGGACAGCTTCCGCGCCCCGCGCGGCCGCCAGCCCTGACGCTCCGCGAGCGGCTCCGCGCGCTCCACCCCGGCGTCCCGGGCCGCCGGCTCAAGCAGTGGCTCGAGGGCTCGCGCGTCCGGGTCAACGGCGCGGTGGTCCGGCGCGGCGACGTCAGCGTGGGGCCCGACGACCGCGTCGAGCTGGCGGCGCCGGCGCCGGCGCCGCTCCCCGCCGAGCTCCGGCTCGTCCACGAGGACGACGCGATCCTCGTGGTGGACAAGCCCGCCGGCCTCCTGACGATCGCGACGGCGCGGGAGCGCGAGCGGACCGCGTACCGGCTGGTGCGCGACGCGATGGCGCGGCGCCACGGCGGCCGCGTCTTCATCGTCCACCGGCTCGACCGCGAGACGTCCGGCCTCCTGGTCTTCGCCAAGTCTCCGGCCGCCAAGCAGTGCCTGCAAGAGCAGTTCGCGGCGCGGAGCGTGGAGCGCCGCTACGTGGCGCTGGTGGAGGGCCGGGTGGCGGCGGCCGCGGGGACGCTCAGCGGGCGGCTCGTCGAGGACCGCGCCCTCCGCGTCCGCCCGACCGGCGATCGCCGGGCGGGCCGCGAGGCGGTCACGCGCTACCGCGTGCTCGAGCGGCGGCGGGACACGACGCTGCTCGAGCTCGCCCTGGTCACGGGCCGGCGCGGGCAGATCCGCGTCCAGCTGGCGGCGCTCGGCCACCCGATCGTCGGCGACCGCGCCTGCGGCAGCCGGCGCGATCCGTTCGGGCGCGTGGCCCTGCACGCGACGCGGCTCGCCTTCGTGCATCCGGACGGGCGCCGCCTGAGCTTCGAGAGCGCTGCGCCGGCGGCGTTCGGGGGGGCGTAGCCCGACGTCGGTGGGGTCAGCCGGGGAGGAGGAGGGCGAGGCCCGTCAGGGCGGCGCCGACCAGCAGCGACTCCACGTGGACCTCGCGGGCCTGCCGCCGGAGCGTGCGCACGAGGACCGGGTCCCCGATCGCCTCCTCGCCGCCGTCGGTCTCGCGCCGCCCGCGCGCCGCCAGGCGCACTCAGGTGTGGCCGCGCGCCTGGAAGAGGCCGAGCGCGCCGATCCAGAAGAGCGGGAAGACGGCCAGGCGCAGGCCCCGGCCGTGGCCGGCCCACCAGAGGAGCGCGAGGAGCGTGACGCCGGCGGCGAGGAACCCGACGCCGAGCAGGACCCGCCGCTTCCGCCCGGCCGGGCCGATGTTCGCGACGCGGGCCGCCCCGGTGACGCGCGCGACCCGGCCCCACGGCCTCACGGTCTACTCCGCGCGCAGGACGAGCTCCGCCTCGAGGCTCGCCTGGCCGGGCTTCGGGTAGAGCTGCGTGACGAGGACGCGGTGGCCGGGCGCGCTCACGCGCAGGTGGAGATGCGGCGGCCGGCCGGGGTAGAGCCCCGGGAACGTCGTCTCGTACCGGTAGCGTCCGGCGCCGTCGGCGCGCTGGGTGGCGCGCAGCGCGGCGTCGTACGCGCCCCGCGCGTCCGCCGACCACCACTCGAGCACGGCGCCGGCGAGCGGCGCGCAGCCGGCGGCCGAGCGCACGACGCCGGTCACCACGAGGCCCCGGCCCGTGACGGCGCGCGCGGGCGCGTTCGGCTCGTAGAAGGGACCGAGCGCGTCGGGCGGGGTCGGGCGGCAGCCGGGCTGCGCGGTCGCGACGGGCGGCGCCAGCAGCAGCAGGGCGGCGAGGGCGACGACGCGACTCACGCGCCAATGCTATCATTCCGCGTCCGAGAGCGCATGAACGAGCCCGACCGCCAGCCCAGTCGTGACGCCGCGACCCTCGCCGCCGCGATCCGGCGCGCCGCCGCCGACCTCGCGCTCGCCGAGGAGCCGTCGGGCTTCGTGGTCGCGCTCGAGGAGGGGCCGGAGCTCCGGGCCGACCGTGACTGACTGGACGCTCGCGGGCCTCGCGCGGGCCATCGCCGGGGGCACGGTCTCGCCGGTCGAGGCCGTGCAGGCGTGCCTCGACCGGATCGCCCGCCACGACGCGCGGATCCGGAGCTTCATCACCGTGGACGCGGAGGGCGCGCTGCGCGCGGCGCGGCGGCTCGAGGCCGAGCTGTCCGTCGGGCGGCCGCGCGGCCCGCTTCACGGCGTGCCGCTGGCCCACAAGGACCTCTGCCACGTCACGGGGCTGCCGACCTCGTGCGGGACGAAGACGCCCGCCTACTTCAGCGCCGAGGTCGAGTGCACCGCCGTCGCGCGCCTGGCCGCGGCCGGCGCCGTGACGCTCGGCAAGCTGAACATGACGGAGCTGGCCCTCGGCCCGTTCGGCGACAACGCCCACCACGGCGACGTGCAGAACCCGTGGAAGCCGGGGCACTGCGCGGGCGGCTCGTCGAGCGGCTCGGCGGCGGCGGTGGCCGCGGGCTTCGCGCTCGGCGCGCTCGGGAGCGACACCGGAGGCTCGATCCGCCTCCCCGCGGCGTGCTGCGGCGTCGTCGGGCTGAAGCCGACGTACGGCCGCGTGAGCCGCGCGGGGGCGATGCCGCTCTCGTGGTCGCTCGACCATCTGGGGCCGCTCGCCCGCACGGTCGAGGACGCGGCGCTCCTGTTCGAGACGATCGCCGGCCACGACCCGGCCGACGCCACCTCGAGCCGCCGCGGCGTGCCGTACTGCGTGCGCTCGCTCGACACGCCCGTCGCGGGCCTCCGGGTGGGCGTCCCCGAGAACTACTACGGCGACGACGTCGATCCGGAGGTCGCCGCCGGCGCCGTGGCGGGGGCGCGCGCGCTGGAGCGCGCGGGCGCGGTCGTGATCCCGCTGGCCGTGCCCGACCCGCGGCCGCTCGTGGACGGCTGCAACGTCATCGCCCGCGCCGAGTCGGCGACGATCCACGGCCGGCTCCTGCGCGAGCGCCCGGAGGACCTCCAGCCCGCCGTGCGCGCGCGCCTCGAGGTCGGCCTGCACCTCGCGGCCCACGACTATCTCCAGGCGCTGCGGCTGCGCGCGCGCTGCGCGCGTGAGTTCGTGCGCGGCGTCTTCGCGCGGGTGGACGCGCTCCTCGTGCCGACGATCCCGGAGCCCGCGCCCGCGCTCGCGTGGGCGAAGGCGGGCACGGTCGAGGAGGTCGTGCGCAAGATGGGCCGCTTCTCCCGGCTTACCCGGCCGTGGAACGGCCTCGGGCTCCCCGCGCTGTCCGTGCCCTGCGGGGTCACCGCCGACGGCCGGCCGCTGGCGGTGCAGATCGTCGGACGGCCGTTCGACGAGCCGACGGTCTTCCGGCTCGGCCGGGCCGTCGAGCGGGCCGCCGGGGGCCCCGTCCGCCGGCCCCAGCTCGCGTGAGCGCCGCCGCCGCGACTCCTCCGCCCGCGCCCGACGGGCTGCGCGAGAGGCTCTGGCCGGTGTTCGCCGCGTACGTGCTCGCGTTCGTCACGATCGTGCTCTTCTCGATCGTGGCGGCGGGCGTGGTGCGGAGCCTCTATCCCGACGTGCCCGAGTCGCAGGTGTTCGACGGCCTGCCCGGCCTCCTCGCCGGCGGGATCGCCTCGTCGGCCGGCCTGCTGGTCACGGTGCTCGCGGTGGCGCGGCCCTTCGCGCCCGCGGGGCTCCGGCTCCTGCCGGGCGTGGAATCGGGCCGGGCGCTCGTCGTGATGCTCGTCGGCATGCTCGCGCTCGGGCAGGCGCTCGACTCGCTGACGGTGCTCGCGGGGCTGGGCCAGCACGGCACCCTCGTGGCGATCCGCAAGGCGCTGGAGGGCGCCGTCGGGCCCGAGCTGTTCGTCGCGGTGCTCGTCATCGGCGTCCTCGCGGGCACGGCGGAGGAGCTGTTCTTCCGCGCCTACATGCAGACGCGGCTCAGCGAGCGGCTCCGCCCGGGCCTGGCCGTCCTGGTGACGAGCGCCGGCTTCGCGTTCCTCCATCTCGAGTGGCTCCACGCGCTCCTGGCGTTCGTCCTGGGCCTCTATCTGGGCTGGATCACCGAGCGGGCGGGGAGCGCGCTCCCGGCGATCGCCTGCCACGTCGTCAACAACGCCCTCTTCACGATCCTCACGGCGCTCTTCGGCACGGTGGAGGCGGTCCCGGTCAACGCGGCGCTGCTCACGGGCGGCGTGCTCGTCTTCGCCGCCTGCATCGTCTGGTTGCGCCGCGCGCTGCCGGCGCTGTAGGCTCTAGGCCAGGGGGACGCCCATGAGCCTCGGCGGGAAGGTCGCGATCATCGGCAGCGGCGTCATCAAGTACGGCGAGAACTTCCACCAGAGCCTCACCGACATGATCTACGAGGCGGTGACCCTCGCCCTCGCGGACGCGAAGATCGAGCGCGGGCGTCTCGAGGCGGCCTGGCTCGGCTGCTACGAGCCGATGCTCTACGGCTTCGAGGGCAACTCGGGCACGTTCGTCAGCGACCCGCTGAACCTGTTCCCGATCCCGGTCACCCGCGTCGCCGCCTACTGCGCGACCGGCATCGAGGCGGTCCGCAACGCCGCGCTCGCGGTGGCCTCGGGCGAGTACGACGTCGTCCTGGCCGTGGGCGCCGAGAAGATGCGCGAGGTGCCGTCGCGCGGCTCGCTGGTGGCGCAGGCGGTCAACCGCGGCCACCCGGTGCTGGCCAAGGGCCGCACCGCGCCCGGGATGTTCGCGCTCGTGGCCACGCGCTACTTCAAGGAGTACGGCGCCGACGAAGAGGCCCTCTGTGCGATCGCGATGAAGAACCACCATCACGGATCCCTCAATCCCAAGGCGCACTTCCAGAAGGAAATCACGCCCGAGCAGTATCGCAAGGCGCCGAAGGTCGCCGAGCCCCTCGGGCTCTTCGACTGCTGCCCGACCACGGACGGCGCCGCGGCCGTCGTCCTGACGCGGGCCGACCTGGCGTCGAAGCTCACCGACCGCTGGTCGGTGATCCGTGGCGTCGCCTACGCGGTGACGGCCGGCTACTGGAACACGCAGTTCGACCCGTCGTGGTCGTTCACGTCGTTCCGGGCCACCCGCGAGGCCGCGAAGGCCGCCTACCGGATGGCCGGCATCACGAACCCCGCGAAGGAGATCAAGGTGGCCGAGTGCCACGACTGCTTCACGATCACCGAGATCGTCAACTACGAGGACCTCGGCCTGGCGGAGCCCGGCGCCGGCTGGCGCTGGGCGACCAGCGGCGTCACGCGGCTCGGCGGCGACCTGCCGGTGAACACCTCGGGCGGGCTCAAGTCGTGCGGCCACCCGATCGGCTCCTCGGGCGTCCGGATGATCGCGAACGTCCACGACCAGCTGCTCGGGCGCGCCGGCCGGATGCAGGTGAAGGACGCCACCATGGGCCTCGCCCACAACCTCGGCGGCCCCGGGGCGGTCTCCGCCGTCGCCGTCCTCTCCCAACCCTGACGCGCCTCCGAGGAGACCGTGATGGCTGAGCTGGTGCGGAAGTACGTCGTGATGGCGGCGGCGACGCCGGAGCCGTTCGATCCGTCGGACCCGGACGGCGCGTTCGTGCTCAAGCCGTGGAAGGATCCGGCCGCGCTCGCGGCGCTCCGCGCCTACCGTGACCACTGCTACCCCGAGCTGGCCCGTGAGCTCGACGCGTGGATGCGGGCCATCGCCGCCGGGCCGGTCGTGCGCGGCGACGTCGGCCGCCGCAACGAGCCCCACGCCCGCCGGGCGGCGGCGGCGAAGGCCGTCCGGCGGCCGCGGGCGGCCCGGAAGCACACGCGCAAGAGCGGCCACGCCAAGAAGCGGCGGAAGTGACCGAGCGCGTCGCCCGCCTGGCCGCGTGGCTCGCCGACGCCCGCGCGGCGGTCGTCTTCACCGGGGCGGGCGTGAGCACCGAGTCGGGAATCCCGGACTTCCGCAGCCCGGGCGGCGTCTGGGACCGCTTCGACGCCTCCGCGATGACGTGGCCGAACTTCATCGGCAGCGTCGAGGGCCGGCGGCGGTACTGGGAGCTCGGCCACGTCACGTATCCGGTGATCCGCGCGGCCCGGCCCAACGCAGCGCACCGCGCCGTCGCCGAGCTCCACCGGCTCGGTCGACTCCACGCCTGCATCACCCAGAACATCGACGACCTGCACCAGCGGGCGGGGCTCCCGCCGGAGCGCGTGATCGAGCTGCACGGCAACGCGGCCCGGACGCGCTGCCTGGGCTGCGGCGCCGGCTTCACGCGCGACGAGGTGCACGCCTGGCTCGACGCCGGCGCCGGGGTGCCGGCGTGCCCGGGCTGCGGCGGGATCGTCAAGCCGCACACCGTGCTCTTCGGCGAGGCGATGCCGCCGCTCGCCATGGCGCGCGCCGAGCGGGCCGCGCGGGAGGCCGACCTGCTCGTCGTCGTCGGCTCCTCGCTCGTCGTCTACCCCGCGGCGTACATCCCGCGCCACGCCCGGGAGGCGGGCGCGCGGCTCGCGATCGTGAACCTGACGCCGACGCCGCTCGACGGGTGCGCGGATCTCGTGATCCGCGGCAAGGCCGGCGACGTGCTGCCGGCGGTGCTCGCGAAGGTGAGGGCGTGGGCGACCCGCTGATCGAGGCGCTGGTGGCGCGCGGCGAGCGCGTGGCCGGCTGGAAGGCGGGCTTCACCAGCAAGCCGGCCCAGACGGCCTACGGCGCGACCGAGCCCGTGTGCGCGTTCCTGCTGGCGTCGGGCGTCTTCCCGAGCCGCGCCGAGGTGCCGGCGGCGCGCTTCGTCACGCCCGTCGTCGAGGCCGAGGGCGCCCTGCCGGCGCTCGAGCTGATCGACCTCCGCTACACCGGCAAGCCGGCGGCGAGCGACCTGATCGCCGACGGCGTGGCCGCCAACGCGATCGTCCTCGGCGCGCCGCTGACGGACGTGCGCGGCCTCGACCTCGCGCTGGAGGGGCTGGTCTACGAGCACAACGGGACGGTGGCGGCGACCAACACCGCCGCTGAGGTGCTGGGCAGCCCGCTCAACGCGCTCGCCTGGATCGCCAACCACCTCGGCGCCCGCGGCCTCGGCCTCCGCGCGGGCGACGTCGTCATGTCGGGCTCGGTCTCGGTCCTGCTCCGGCCGAAGGCCGGCGACTCCGTGCGCGCGACCTTCACGCGGCTCGGGTCGGTCGGCGTGAGGCTCGCCTGAGGCCCCGATGGGCCACGAGGAGACCACGATGAGCACCGTTCTCTACGAGCAGACGGGCCGGATCGTCACGATCACCATCAACCGGCCCGAGGCGATGAACTCGGTCGATCCGGAGACCCAGCAGGCGCTCGTCCAGGCGTGGACGCGCTTCCGGGACGACGACGGGGCGTGGGTCGCGATCCTCACCGGGGCGGGGGACAAGGCGTTCAGCGCGGGCGCGGACCTCAAGAAGCTCGTCCCGGCGGCCTTCGCCACCGGCGGCGGCACGAGGGCGCACAACAGCCTGGGCCTCGGCGGCATCACGCGAGGGCTCGAGATCTGGAAGCCGATGATCGCGGCGGTCAACGGCTTCTGCCTCGCGGGGGGTCTCGAACAGGCGCTCGCGTGCGATCTGCGCCTGGCGAGCCCGAACGCCACGTTCGGCCTCACGGAGGTGCGCTGGGCCATCATGCCGGGCGCCGGCGGCACCCAGCGACTGCCGCGGGCGGTGCCGCTGGCCAAGGCGCTCGAGATGATCCTGATGGCGAAGACGCTGACCGCCGCGGAGGCGCTCCAGTACGGGCTGGTCAACGCCGTCGTGCCGCTGCCGGCGCTGCTGCCGACGGCGCGCCAGTGGGCGGAGAGGCTCTGCGAGGTCGGGCCGCTGGCGGTGCGGGCCGCGAAGGAGGCGGTGGTGCGCGGCCTCAGCCTGCCGCTCGCGGACGGGCTGCGCCTGGAGGCGTTCCTCTCGAGCACGCTGCGCGGCACCGAGGACGCGGCCGAGGGGCCGAAGGCGTTCGCCGAGAAGCGGACGCCGAGCTTCAAGGCGCGGTGACGGCGCCCCGATGACGCTGGACGAGCTCGTCGCGCTGACGCGGTCACGCCTCGCCGCGCGGGAGCGGCGCGTGGTGCCGCCGGGCCCCCTCATCCGGGCGGCGGTCCTGGTGCCGCTGGTGGACCGCGCGGGCGGGCCGCACCTCGTCTTCGCCAAGCGCACGGAGACCGTCGGCACCCACCGGGGCCAGATCTCGTTCCCGGGCGGCACGCTCGACCCGGCCGACGCCTCGCTGCTCGACGCCGCCCTGCGCGAGTGCGAGGAGGAGGTGGGGCTGCCGCGGGCCGCCGTCGAGCCGCTCGGGGCCCTCGACGACACGGAGACCGTCGCCACGCAGTTCGTGATCACGCCCTGGGTCGGCGTGGTGCGCGAGCCCATCGCCTGGCGGCCCGACGGCGAGGAGATCGAGAAGGTCATCGAGGTCCCGCTCGCCGCGCTCGTGGATCCGGCCAACGTCCGCGTCGAGCTCTGGGAGCGCCAGGGGGTGCTGCGCGAGATCCACTTCTTCGACTGGGGCGGCGAGACCATCTGGGGCGCGACGGCGCGGATCCTCAGGCACTACCTCGACCTCGTGCTGGAGGCGCGATGAGCTACGAGACGCTGCTGACCTCGCTCGACGAGGGCGTCGCCCGGGTGACGCTCAACCGGCCGGAGGCGCGCAACGCGCTCTCGGCGGCGCTGCTGGGAGAGCTCGAGCGCGCCCTCGCGGCGTACGAGGCCGACCCGGCCGCCCGCGTGATCGTGCTGGCCGGCGCCGGCGACCGGGCGTTCTGCGCGGGCGCCGACCTCAAGGGCGCCGGCGACCGGGGCACGACCCTCGCCGCGCGCGAGACCTTCGGCGGGCTCCCGCGCATCCTCGAGGCGATCGCGCGGATGCGGACGCCCGTGATCGCCCAGGTCCACGGCTTCGCGCTGGCCGGCGGCTGCGGCCTCGCCGCCGGCTGCGATCTCATCGTCGCCTCCGACGACGCCCGGTTCGGCCTGCCCGAGATCAAGGTGGGTGTGCTGCCGCTGGTCGTGATGGCGCCGATCCTGCGCGCGGTGGGGGAGAAGCGTGGGATGCTCATGGTGCTGTCGGGCGAGCCGGTCTCCGCCCGCGAGGCGTTCGAGATGGGGCTGGTGAGTGTCGTCGTGCCGCGGGCGGAGCTCGAGGCCCGCACGACCGCGCTGGCCCGGGGGCTGGCGCGCCTGTCGCCGACGGCGCTCGGGATCGCCAAGGAAGCCGCCCTCACGCTGCACGACATGGAATACACGAAGGCGCTCCGGTATCTCAGAGAGCTGACGACTCTCGTGTTCCTGTCCGACGACGCCAAGGAGGGGATCGCGGCGTTCTTCGAAAAGCGCGAGCCGCGCTGGACGGGGCGCTAGCCCGGCTCAGAGCCGTGAACGAATCGCCTGTCGAGCCGCGCCCCGGGTCCCCGGGGGCGCGTGCGAGCGCTGGGGGGCTTGGGGGGCCCGTCGAGGCCCCCCATGTTCTCAATCGGCCGGGAGCGTGACCCGCATCGTCGTGCCGCGACCCACCTTGCTCTCAACCTCCACCGCGCCGCCGTGCGTACGGACGATGCCCTGGCTCACCGACAGCCCGAGGCCCGTGCCGCGCCCCTCGGGCTTCGTGGTGTAGAAGGGCTCGAAGATCCGCTCGAGCCGCTCGGGCGGGATGCCCGGCCCCGCGTCGGTCACGGTGACGATCGCGACGGGCCGGCCGGCCTCGTCGCGCCCCCGGCGGGTCTGGATGACGATGAGGCCGCCCCGGCCCTGCATGGCGTCCATGGCGTTCGTCGCGAGGTTCAGGAACACCTGCGTCAGCTGATCCCGGTCGCCACGGATCGTCGGCAGCGCCGGATCGAAGACGCGCTCGACCTCGACCCCCGCCCGCACGAGCTGCGCCCCCAGCAGGTCGAGTGCCCGCTCGATCGCGTCGTGGAGCATCAACGGCACGCGGGCGGGCTCGCGGCGGCGGGCGAAGTCGAGCAGGTCCCGCACGATCTTGCCGGCGCGGTTGGCCTCGGTCTCGATGGCGGTGAGCCGGGCATAGTGCGGAGAGCCGGGCGCGGCGTCGCGGAGGAGCAGGCCGCTGTTGCCGAGGATGACCATGAGCGGATTGTTCACCTCGTGGGCGACGCTGGCCGACAGCTCGCCGATCGCCGCGAGCTTCGCCGACTGCACGAGCGTCTCCTGGGCCTGCCGCAGCTCCTCCATCCGCGAGCGGAGGCTGCCGTAGAGGCCGGCGTTGCTGAGGGCGATCGCGGTCTCGCCGGCCAGCATCTCGAGCAGCTCGATCTCTTGACCGTCGAAGATCTCGCCCGACAGCTTCTCACCGACGACGAGGGCGGCGCCGACCTCATCGCCGAGGGCGACGGGGACCAGGAGCGCGACGCGCTCGGCGTCGAGCCGCGCGATGGCCGGGCGCAGGCGCTCGTGGGCCGTGCCGTGGAACGTCGTCTCCTCGACGACGAGGGTGTGCCCGGTCGCGCGGAACCAGAGGGCGAGCGCGCCCTCCACGGCCGGTCCCGCCGGGCCGGCGTCGGCGGCCTCCGAGGTCGCGCGGGCGAGGGGCGCGAAGGTCTGGGCGCGCTCGTCCCAGGCGAGCAGGCTGGCGTGGAGGACCGGGACCCGAATCACGAGGCCACGCGTCAGGGTGCGGCCGAGCGCGCCGACCTCGAGCTGGGAGCCGAGCTCCCGGTTGAGGGCGACCACGGCGGCGCGGACGCCGCGCCGGCGGCGGAGCATCACGCGCTCGAGGCCGGTCTCGAGCTTGCGGAGCAGCGGCAGCGCCACCGTGAAGACGAGCAGGAGGATCAGGGTGTCCCGCACGAGCGGCTCGAGGCCGGACGTGGGCGGCACGGCCCGGTCGGCGACCACCTGGTCGAACACCCAGAGCCCGGCGAAGAGGATCGGCGCCAGCGCGACCGAGGTCAACAGGTACAGGACCGTGCGCTTGGCCAGCACGCCGACGTCCATCAGGCGGTAGCGCACGATCGCCACCCCGAGCGCGAGGGCGAAGAGGGCGTTGCTCGGGATGCCGATCGGATAGAGCCAGTCCCAGCTCAGGATGAAGCGGACAAAGTCCACGACGCCGCCGAGCAGGCTGACGACGGCGCCCAGGATCACGAGCAGCGTGCGGTTGCGCCGGAAGCTCGAGGGCTGCGCGCGGTAGGCGCGCAGCAGGCGCACGAGGCCGAGGAGCAGGTAGCTCTGGAAGTAGACGAAGAACGGCGCGTAGAGCGGGCCGGCGGCCGGCATGAAGCCCCACGTGGAGTCGGTGACCCCGTGCAGGAACCAGGGCGTGGGGCTCGCGGCGACGAACAGGCCGCACAGCGCGTAGCCGGCGAGGAGCGTCCGGCGCGCGCGCGGCGCGTCGAGGAACGCGAGCACGTAGTGATAGAAGAGCACCGGGATCGGGATGACACCGACGTGCAGGAACTGCTCCCACAGAATCGCGGTGGCGGGGTCGGTGGTCGAGCGCAGCCCGAACACGCCGAGGTTCCAGACCGCCAGCCCGGCGGTGAGGTACGCGAAGAGATGGTTCCGGCGGCTCCGGCGGTCGGCGGTGAGTGCGCTGCCCAGCAGCAGCACGTTGAGGCCGAGCGCCACGAGCGGGAGGAGCTTATGGACGAGCATCGGGCGGCCAGAACCCCATGTACGGGAACCGCTCGCGCGCGCGCTGCGCGCGCATCTCGCCCTCGAGGATCGCGAAGACCAGGATGTCCCAGCGCTGGCCGCCGTAGGTCCGCGCCTCGCGCAGGCGGCCCTCCAGCCGGAAGCCGTTGCGGCGGAGGGCGTTGATGCTCAGGACGTTGTAGGCGTAGACCTTGGCCTCGACGCGCCGGATCTCGAGCGCGTCCATCGCGTAGGCGAGCGCGAGGCGCGAGGCCTCGACACCCCAGCCGGCGCGGAGCCCCCGGACCCCGGTGACGGCGGTCTCGAGGAACGCGAAGCCCTCCCCGAGGCTGACGCCATGGAAGCGCACGAAGCCGACGGGCTCGGCGGAGTCACCGACCGGCTGCACGAGGAGCGTGAGCGCGGTCGCGTCGTGCAGGACGCGGGCGACGAAGTCAGGGTGGTGCGCGCGGACGTGCCGGCACAGGTAGAGGAGCGGGCTGCCGACCATCTGGTCGAGCAGGGGATCGTTGGCCCAGCGCTCGAAGATCTCCAGCTCGTCCCACGCCGGCGGGCGCAGCAGGAGGCGCTCGGTGCGCGCGAGCCACGGCGGCGCCGTCAGCCCGGGTGCCGGCCCGGCCGGCAGCTCCGCCAGGCCCCGATCCGGCCGCGAGCCCTCGAGCGGGACGTCGTCGAGGAGGCCCGCCGTCAGCAGCGCGCGGTAGACGGTGGGACTCGGGAGCACCGTCAACGGCACACCGTGCGACTCGGCTCGCCGCACGGCCTGCAGGAGGGCCGCCAGGCCGGCGACGTCGGTGACCTTCACGTCCTCCAGGTTCAGCCATACGCGCCCCGGTCGCGCCGCGAGCGCCTCCAGCACGCTCCGACAGAGGGCCGGCGCGCCGGCGCTCGTGAGTGCATCGTGGACAAACAGATCGATCTCGTGGCCCGTCTCCATGATTTCCGGAGAACACCCGGTGCAAGACAGACGCCACGCTGACGCCACCGGCCGAGCACGCTACCTTCTTGCTTATTTGGACGCGCCCCCCGGCGGATCGTCATGAGCGATTCTGGCAAGCTGTGACCCAGGCGGCAGGCACGCTGGCCAGAAGCTTGTCAGGGCCACCAGAGGTAGAGGAACTTCGGCCCGGCGCCGGCCAGCGTGGCGAGCTGGGCCAGCGCCGACTCGACGGCGCCCGGCTGGGCGTCGGCCCGCGCGTAGTAGGTGGCGCGGTACTCCCGCGGGCGGTGATAGACGACCACGCGCGCCTCCTCGACGCCGGCCGCGCGACGGGCCGCCTCGAGCGCGTCCGGCATGTAGCCCACCAGGTCCACCAGCCCGAGCCCGCGCGCCTGCTCGGCGGTGTAGATCCGGCCGTCGGCGAGCGCCCGCGCCGCGTCGGGCGCGAGCCTCCGCCGCTCGGCGAGCTTGGCGACGAACTGGCGGTGGAAGTCGTCGATCACCGACTGGAAGATCTTCCGCTCCTCGTCGGTGAGGGCCCGGAAGGGGCTCCCCATGTCCTTGCGCTCGCCCGACTTGATCGCCGCGGCCGAGACGCCGAGCTTCTGGAGGAGGCCCTCGGCGTTCACGCTCAGCAGGATGACGCCGATCGAGCCGGTGACGCTCGTGGGATGGGCGACGATCGTGTCGGCGGCCAGCGCGAGGTAGTAGCCGCCCGAGGCCGCGACGTCGAGCATGACCGCGACGACCGGCCGCCCGGTCTCCCGCTTCCACGTCGTGAGCTCGCGGAAGAGGATGTCGGAGGCCGTCACCGTCCCGCCCGGGCTGTTCACGCGGACCACGAGGGCGCGGACGTCCGGGTCGGCGGCCGCCTTCTTCAGCTCCTCGCGCACGCGGACGAGCAGCGGCACCCGCGGCGGCGCGCCACCCACGGTGAGAATCGGCGTGACGCCCTCGTCGGACAGGAAGCCGGAGACGTCGGTGAGGAGGATCTTGGCGCGGCCGCTACCCTCGACCACCTGCTCCTCGAGCGGGCGGATCCGGGGCGTGAGGTCGAGCGAGATGAGGGAGCAGCCGGTGAGCGCCACGGCCAGGAGCGGGAGGACGAGCCGCCGCATGTGACGAGTATACCGGAGGCGCTATAATCGCCGCCGACGTGACTGCGCCGCCCGCGCTCACCCTCGACGACGTCCACGCCGCGGCCCGGCGCCTCCTCGGGCACATCCACCGCACGCCGGTCATCAGCTCGCAGTCCGTGGACGACGCGAGCGGTTACCGCGTGTTCCTCAAGTGCGAGAGCCTCCAGCGCGCCGGCTCGTTCAAGATCCGCGGCGCGCTCAACAAGCTGCTCTCGCTCACGCCGGCCGAGCGCGCCCGCGGCGTCGTGGCGTACTCCTCGGGCAACCACGCCCAGGGCGTGGCGCTGGCCGCCCGCATGACCGGGACGAGCGCGATCATCTGCATGCCGCGCGACGCCCCGGCGCTCAAGCTCGAGGCCACGCGCAACTACGGCGCCGAGGTCGTCTTCTACGACCGCCAGACGGATGACCGCGCCGCGCTCGCCGCGCGCCTGGTGAAGGAGACGGGCCGCGTGCTGGTGCCGCCCTACGACGACTACGCGATCATGGCCGGGCAGGGGACGGCGGCGCTCGAGCTGCTGCAAGACGTGCCGTCGCTCGACGCGCTGGTCACGCCGGTGGGCGGGGGCGGGCTCATGGCGGGCTGCTCGACGGTGGCGAAGGCGCTCGTCCCGGGGCTGACGGTCGTCGGCGTCGAGGCCGACACCGCGAACGACACCGCCTTGTCGCTCGCGCGGGGCGAGCGCGTGAGCATCCCGCCGCCACCCACGATCGCCGACGGCATCCGCGTCACCAGCCCCGGGGTGCTCACGTTTCCCATCCTGCAGCGCCACCTGGCCGGCATCGCGCTGGTCACGGACGAGGAGATCACCGGCGCGGTGCGCTTCCTGGCGCTCCGCGCCCGCGTGGTGGTCGAGCCGACGGGTGCGGTCGGCGCGGCGGCGGCGCTGGCCGGGAAGCTGCCGGTGCCGCGCGGGGCGCGCGTCGGGGTCGTGCTCTCCGGCGGCAACATCGCCCCGGACCTGCTGGTCCGGATCCTCCAGGCGGCCTGACCGGGCTACCGGCCGTGGAAGATCGGGACGACCTCCGCCGCCAGCTCGCCGAGCTGGTCGAGCAGCATCTCGGGCGGGACCATGGGCCGCACGACGAACTTCGAGCCGCCGGCCCGCACGTACTGCTCCAGCCGCTCGACGAGCACCGCGGGCGGGCCGAACGCCGTGCAGGCGGCGAGCGTCGCGTCGTCCACCCGGCCCTTGGGGATGTAGGGCGCCGCGCGGGCGCGCGCCGCGGCCGGATCGCGGTCGAAGCCGTAGTAGACGAGCGCGCCGAAGTGGTCGCCCGGCACCGTGCGCCCGGCCTCGGCCGCGAACGCGAGCGTCTTGTCGACGCCGGCGCGGAACGGCTCGGGCGCGATGAACGACGGGATCCAGCCGTCGCCGAGCCGGCCCGCGCGCCGCATGGCCGCCTCGCTGTTGCCGCCGATCCAGAGCGGCAGCGGCTGCTGCAGCGGCCGCGGCAGCACGGTGACGCGGTCGAGCGTCCAGAACTGCCCGGCGAACGTCACCTCGGGCTCGGCCCAGCACCGGCGCATGATCTGGATCGCCTCGTCGGTGCGCCGCCCGCGCTCCTTGAAGGGCACGCCGGCGGCGTGGAACTCGCGCTCCTGCTCGACGCCCACGCCGACCGCCGGCAGCACGCGCCCCTGAGAGAGGTAGTCGAGCATCGCCAGCTCGCGCGCGGCGAGCACCGGCGCGCGGAACGGCGCGATGAGCACGCTCGGCCCGAACTTGAGGCGCGTCGTGCGCGCGGCGACGGCGGCCATCGTCGTCATGGGCTCGAGCACCGTGAGCGGCGAGGACAGGCGCTCGGAGAACCACACCGAGTCGATCGCCGTCCGCTCGCACAGGTCGATGAAGCGCCAGAGCAGGTCGCGGCCCTCGGGGCCCGCGGGCCACGGCCCGGGCATCACGCCGACGCGGTACTTGATCTGCATGCGGGAGACTGTAGCACGCCATGCGCCGGGTGAGGCTGTCGCGGCTGGTCGCGGTCTTCTCCTGGACGGGGCTCACGAGCCTCGGCGGGGGCCGGATGGCCTACTTCTACGACGCGGTTGTCACCCGGCGCGCATGGCTCAGGACCGACGAGTTCGTCCAGGACCTCACGCTCTCGCAGCTCCTGCCCGGGCCCAATTTCTCGAACCTCGCCGTCGCCCTCGGCTGGCGCCTCGCGGGGTGGGCGGGCGGCGCGTGGGCCCTCGCGGCGATCGTGGTGCCGGGTGCCGTCATCCTGGTGGCGCTCGCCGCCCTCTACTTTCGCGGCGGCCTCACGCCGGACACGACCCACGCGATGCACGGCATGGGCGCCGCCGTCATCGGGCTGATCGCGGTCACGGCGGGGCGGCTCGTCCGGGCCTCACTGCGCACCCGCCGCGCGCTGGCGATCGCCGCGCTGACGTTCGTCCTGGTCGGGGTGCTGCGCGTGCACGTGGTGCTCGCCATCGCTCTCGTCGCGCCCCTCTCGCTCTGGTGGCACCGCCCGCGGTGATGCCCGACCTGCTCCAGCTGGCCTGGACGTTCTGCTGGCTCGCGTGTCTCGCGATCGGGGGCGGGCTCGGCGTGCTGCCGGAGATGCAGCGCCAGGTGGTGACGGTGCACGGCTGGGTGACGGCGCGCGAGTTCGTGGACGGCTACACGCTGTCCCAGCTCACGCCGGGGCCGAACATCCTGATCACGGTCTTCGTCGGCTACCGGGTGTCCGGGATCCCCGGCGCGGTGGTGGCGGGCGTCGCGACGTTCCTGCCGACGTCCATCCTGACGGCGGTGGTCGCCGGGCGGTGGACCGTGCTCCGGGAACGGCCCTGGGCCCGCGCGGCAGAGCAGGCCCTCACGCCGCTCGGTCTCGGCCTGATGGCGGCCGGCGTCTACACCCTCGCGCGCGGCGCGATCAACGACGCCGCGACCGCGGCGATCGCGGTCGCCGCCGCCGCGATCCTGGCGGCCACGCCGCTGCCGCCGATCCTGGTCGTGCTCGCCGGCGGTCTGGTCGGCTGGCTGCTCGGGCTTTAATGAGATGGGGGGCCCCGACATGGCCCCCCAACCCCCCAACGCTCGGCACGCCCCGGCGGAGCCGTGGCGCGCCTCGGGACTGCGCGAGCCTCGCGCCGTTGGATCGGGCAACGGGGTTGATCTTCCGGGCGCCGCCCCGTAGAATGAACGGCGGTTCAGTCAACCCATGCGCGACCCCGACAAGCCCCAGCAGATCATCGACGCCGCGGTCCGGGTGTTCGCGCGCAGCGGCTACTACAATTCCCGCGTCTCGGACATCGCGCGCGAGGCTGGGATCGCGAGCGGCACGATCTACCTCTACTTCAAGACCAAGGAAGAGATCCTCGTCACGCTCTTCCGGGAGAAGATGGCCGAGTGGGTGGCGCTCGTGCGCCGGGAGGTCGCGCGCGAGAGCGACCCGGTGGCCAAGATCCGGCGGATCGTCGCGCTGCACTTCACGATGATCGAGCGCAACCCCGACCTCGCGGAGGTCGTGCAGGTCGAGCTGCGCCAGGGCCAGAAGTTCTTCCGCGGCGCCTCGGCCCACGAGGTCTCGGCGTACTTCGGCGTGATCACGGACGTGCTGGAGGAGGGGATCGCCGCCGGCCGGATCCGCAAGGATCTGCCGGCCAAGATCGCCACCAAGATGCTCTTCGGCGCGATGGACCAGCTCGCCACCTCGTGGGTGCTGGGCAAGCGCGCCTACCGCCTGAGCGAGGCGGCCGAGCCGGTCGCCACCATCTTTCTCAAAGGAGTCTG
>JACPCH010000119.1 GCA_016179875.1 Candidatus Rokuibacteriota bacterium
CCGCTCGCTTGACCTGCCTCGGACGCCCGGCTAGCATGGCCGAGTGTCCAGCGTCTGGCTGATCCCCGCGTTGCCGCTCGCGGGCGCGCTCCTCAACATCCTCTTCGGCGGCGTGATCGGCCGCCGCGCCCACTGGATCGCGGTTCCCGCGCTCGCCGGCTCGTTCCTCGCGTCCTGCGCCGTCTTCGCGCGCGTGTGGAACGGCGACGCCTTCACCACCACGCTCTTTCCGTGGATCGTCGCGGGCGACTTCGAGACGGCCGTCACCGCGCACGTGGACCCGCTCACCGGCGTCATGCTGCTGGTCGTCACCGGCGTCGGCGCGCTGATCCACCTCTACTCGGTCGGCTACATGCACGACGATCCCGGGTACGCCCGCTATTTTGCCTACCTGAACCTGTTCGTCTTCTCCATGACGATGCTCGTGCTCGCCGGCAACTTCCTCCTGCTCTACGTGTTCTGGGAGGCGGTGGGCCTCTGCTCGTACCTGCTGATCGGCTTCTGGTACACGCGGCCGGCCGCCGCCCAGGCCGGGAAGAAGGCGTTCGTCGTCAACCGCGTCGGCGACTTCGGCTTCGGCCTCGGCGTGATGTGGCTGTGGACCGCGCTCGGCACGCTCGACTACGCGGCCGTGTTCAAGGCCGCCGACACGCTGCCGCCCGCCACCGCCACCGGCATCGCGCTCCTGCTCTTCACGGGCGCGTGCGGCAAGTCGGCGCAGCTGCCGCTGCACACCTGGCTGCCCGACGCGATGGAGGGCCCGACGCCCGTGTCCGCGCTCATCCACGCCGCCACCATGGTGACGGCGGGCGTGTACATGGTGGCGCGGAGCCACGCGATCTTCGAGCGTTCGGGTGTGGCGCTCGAGGTCGTGGCGTGGGTGGGCGTGGCCACGGCGCTCTTCGCGGCGACGATCGGCCTCGCGCAGACCGACATCAAGCGGGTGCTCGCGTACTCGACGGTGAGCCAGCTCGGCTACATGTTCGCCGCCGTCGGGCTGGGGGCCTACGCCGCCGGCATCTTCCACCTCGTCACCCACGCCTTCTTCAAGGCGCTGCTCTTCCTCGGCGCCGGCAGCGTCATCCACGGCCTCGGCGGCGAGCAGGATCTGCGGAAGATGGGCGGGCTCTCGTCCCGCATGGTGACGACGACGATCACGACGACGATCGGCGCGCTCGGCCTGGCGGGGCTGCCCGGCCTCGCCGGGTTCTTCTCGAAGGACGAGATCCTGGCCGCGGCCTACGGGAGCGGCCACCGCGTGATGTGGGCGCTCCTGCTGCTCGGCGCCTTCTTCACCGCGTTCTACAGCGCGCGCCTGCTGTTCCTGGCGTTCTACAGCGCGCCGCGCATGACGAAGGAGGCGGCGCACCACGTCCACGAGTCGCCGCCGGTCATGACGCTGCCGCTCACGGCGCTGGCGGCGCTCACGGTCGTCGCCGGCGTCGCGCTGGGGATCCCGTCCGAGCACGGCACCCGCTTCGCGCGCTTCCTGGCCCCGGTCTTCCCCGTGCCCGAGGGCGGGCACGGCGGGCTCATCGCGCTCATGCTCCTGGTGATGGCGGTCGTCGTCTTCGCGGCCGGCGTCGTGCTGGCGTGGTTCATGTACATGGCCACCCCGGTCGACCCGCAGGCGATCGGACGCCCGCGCACGCCGCTGCACGCGCTGCTCCTCCACGCCTACTGGGTGGACGCGCTCTACGACCGCGCGATCGTGCGGCCGCTCCTGGCGCTGTCCGGGTTCCTCGCCCGCGCGTTCGACCTCGGGGTGATCGACGGGCTCGTGAACGCGGTGGGCCGCGCCGTAGTGGCGTGGGCGGGGTCGCTGCGCCGGCTCCAGACCGGCTACACCGTGAACTACGCGCTCACGATGCTGGCCGGCGCCGTCCTGGCGCTGGCCTTCTTGCTGTCGCGATGAGGGGCCTGCTCTCCGCCGTCACCTTCCTGCCGGCCGCCGGCGCGCTGGCCCTGCTGTTCGTGCCGCGGCGCCGCGCGGGGGCGCTGCGGGCGGGGGCGCTCGCCGTCGCGCTGGCCACGCTCGCGCTCTCGCTGCCGCTCTTCTTCGGCTTTGACGGCGAGGCCGCCGACTACCAGTTCGAGGAGCTGCGGCGCTGGATGCCGACGCTGGGGATCGCGTACCACGTGGGCATCGACGGGATCAGCCTGCTGCTCGTGCTCCTCACGACGTTCCTGGCGCCGCTGGTGCTGGTCTCCGCCTGGCGCGCGATCGAGGACCGGGTGAAGGAGTTCGTGCTCACGATGCTGATCCTCGAGACCGGGATGGTCGGCGTGTTCGTCAGCCTCGACCTCTTCCTCTTCTACGTGTTCTGGGAGGCGATGCTGATCCCGATGTACTTCGTCATCGGCGTGTGGGGCGGGGCGAACCGTATCTACGCCGCGGTGAAGTTCGTGCTCTACACGATGGCGGGCTCCGTGCTCATGCTGGTGGCGATCCTGGCCCTGTACGTCCAGCACGGCGCGGCCACCGGCGCCTACACGTTCGACCTGCCGGTGCTGGCGCGCTGGGTGATCGACCCCGGCCTCGGGCAGAACCTCATGTTCCTCGCGTTCGCGCTGGCGTTCGCGATCAAGGTGCCGCTGTTCCCGTTCCACACGTGGCTCCCCGACGCGCACGTGGAGGCGCCGACGGCCGGCAGCGTGGTCCTGGCCGCCGTGCTGCTGAAGATGGGGACCTACGGCTTCCTGCGCTTCTGCCTGCCGCTGTTCCCCGACGCGAGCCTCCTGTTCGGGCCGACGGTGTCGGTGCTGGCGGTGATCGGCGTCGTGTACGGCGCCTGGGTCTCCACGGTGCAGGTCGACCTCAAGAAGCTCGTCGCGTACTCGAGCGTGAGCCACCTGGGCTTCGTGATGCTCGGGATCTTCACGCTCAACCAGCAGGGGCTCGTGGGCGGGCTCATCCAGATGATCAATCACGGCCTCTCCACCGGCGCCCTCTTCCTCATGGTCGGCATGATCTACGAGCGCCGCCACACGCGGCTGATCGAGGAGTTCGGCGGCCTGTGGAAGACGGTGCCGGCCTTCTCGGCGCTGTTCCTGGTCGTCTCGCTCTCGTCGCTCGGCCTGCCGGGGCTCAACGGCTTCGTCGGCGAGTTCCTGATCCTCGTCGGCGCCTTCCAGACGAGCCCGTGGCTGGCGGCGGTGGCGACGACGGGCGTCATCTTCGCCGCGGTCTACATGCTCTGGATGTACCAGCGCGTGATCTTCGGCGAGGTGACGCGCGAGGAGAACCGGCGCCTGCCCGATCTCACGCCGCGCGAGTGGGCCGTGCTGGTCCCCGTCGTGGTCTTCATCGTCTGGATCGGCGTCTACCCGGTGGCCTTCACCGGCAAGACGGAGGCGACGATCGAGGCGCTGATCACCCAGGTCCAGTCGAAGGCGAGCGTGCGCTAGGCCATGCCCCCGCTCGCCGTCCCGCCCGTCGCGCTCGGCCCGCTCCTGCCGACGCTCGTGGTGCTGGCCGCCGCCGGGCTCGTCTTGATATTCGACCTGCTGCCGCCACGCGAGAGCAAGGCGCACCTGGCGGCGGTCGCGCTCGCCGGCGTGGTGGGGGCGCTCCTGGCGGCGGTGTGGCGGTGGGGCCGGCCCGGGCGCGCGTTTCACGACATGGTCGTGCTGGACGACTTCGCGCTCTACGTCCACGTCGTCGTCTGCTACGCGGCGGCGCTGGTGCTCCTGCTCTCGACCGACTACCTCCGGCGGGCCGGCGGCGAGTCGGGCGAGTACTACGCCCTGGTGCTGTTCGCGACCGCCGGCATGATGATGCTGGCGAGCGCGGGCGACCTGATCGTCGTCTTCCTCGGCCTCGAGCTGATGTCGCTGTCGCTCTACGTGCTGGCGGGGCTCTTCAAGCGGGAGCTGGCGTCGGGCGAGGCGTCCATGAAGTACTTCCTGCTGGGCGCGTTCGCCTCGTCGTTCATGCTCTACGGCATCGCGCTCGTCTACGGCGCCACCGGCGCGACCAACCTCGACCGCATCGCGGCGGCGTCGGCCGGCCGCGCCCACGATCCGCTCTTCATGCTGGGGCTCGGCCTCCTGCTGGTGGGGTTCGGCTTCAAGATCTCGGCGGTGCCGTTCCACATGTGGGTGCCCGACGTGTACCAGGGCGCGCCCACCAGCATCGCCGCGCTCATCGCCACCGGCTCCAAGGCCGCCGCCTTCGCGGCGCTGATCCGCGTGCTGGTGGTGGCGATGCGGGGCGTGCAGCCCGACTGGACGGTGCTGTTCTGGGCGCTGGCGGCGGTGACGATGACGGTCGGCAACGTCGTCGCGATCGCCCAGTCGAACGTGAAGCGCATGCTCGCGTACTCGTCGGTGGCCCACGCCGGCTACATGCTGGTCGGGCTCGTCGCCGGCGGCGCCCCGGGCACCGGCGCCGTGCTCTTCTACCTCCTGGCCTACACCTTCACCACCGCCGGCGCGTTCGGGGTCCTCACGCTCTGCCGGCGGGCGGGCGAGGAGGCGGTGGAGGTGGGCGACTACGCGGGGCTCGGCGCGCGCCACCCGGCGCTGGCCGCCGCGCTCGCCCTGTTCCTGCTCTCGCTGATCGGCATCCCGCCGCTCGCGGGCTTCGCGGGCAAGTTCTACCTGTTCGGCGCGGCGGTGCGCACGGGCTACGTCGGGCTCGCGGTCATCGGCGTGCTGAACTCGGCCGTCGCCGCGTACTACTACCTCCGCGTCGTCGTCTACATGTACATGCGCGAGCCCGAGGGCGCCGGGGCCGTGTGGGCGCCGTCGTTCGCCGGCGGGCTCGCGCTCGCGATCGCGCTGGTCGGGGTCGTCCTCCTCGGCGTGATCCCGGCCCCGTTCGCGGACCTCGCCCAGGCCGCCGTCGCGCCGCTGCTCCGGTAGCCGCGTGGCGAACAAGGCCGGCCGCCTCCCGCTCGAAGGCTTCCGCGTCGTGGAGATGGCGCACCACCTCTCGGCGCCGCTGGCCGCGATGTACCTCGGCGACTTCGGCGCCGACGTGGTCAAGGTGGAGACGCTCGAGGGCGAGGACTGGCGCCGCTGGGGCCGGCCGTCGCCCGCCGGCATGAGCCAGCTCTTCCTCGCCATCAACCGCAACAAGCGGAGCCTGTCGCTCGACCCGGGCACGCGCGACGGCCGGGCGGTGCTCGAGCGGCTGCTCGCCCGCTCCGACGTGCTGCTCACGAACTACGCTCCCCAGATCCTGAAGCGTCTGCGCCTCGATCCGGCGAGCCTGGCGCGCCGCTGTCCCCGGCTCATCGTGTCCACGCTCTCGGGGTTCGGCGCGCGCGGCCCCCAGGCCGACCGGCGCGCCTTCGACATCGTCGTGTGCGGCGAGACCGGGCTGCTCCTGCCGCACCCCGACGGCGTGAGCCCGCCGCTCGTCAACGCCGCGCCCATGACCGACACCGGCGGCGCCCTGATGGTCGCCCTCGGGGTGACGCTGGCGCTCCTGCATCGCCAGCGCGGCGGCCGGGCCCAGGGCGTGGAGACGGCGCTCGCCAACCTGGGCGTGGCGCTGCAGGCGCACCGCTTCATCTGGCTCGAGGGCGAGGCGGCGCCGGAACTGGCGGTGCCGCGGATGACGGTGTACGGCGCCTACGCCACGGCCGACGGCTTCATCACGATCGCGGTGCTCGCCGAGCGCCTGTGGGAGCGGCTCTGCCGCGCGCTCGGGCTCGACGCCGTGCTGGAGGACCCGCGCTACCAGCCCTGGGCGAAGCTCGTCGAGCGCCAGCTCGAGCTGCGCCCGCAGCTCGAGGCGCGGTTCAAGACGCGCACGACCGACGAGTGGCTCGGCGTGCTGGTGCCGGCCGGCGTCCCCGCCGGGCGCGTCAGCTGGGGCGCGGCGGTCTTCGACCACCCGCAGCTCCGCGCCAACGGCGCGATCGTGCGGACGCGCCACCCGCGGGCCGGGCCGATGCGGACCATGGGCTTTCCGCTCCGGCTCACCGCGACGCCGCCGCGGCTGCGCCGCCACGCGCCGGCGCTCGGCGCCGACACGCGCGCGATCCTGAAGGAGCTGCGCTACCCGCCCGGCGCGATCGCCCGGCTCCTGAAGGCGGGCGCGGTCCGCGCGTGAGCGCGGCGCTCCCGCTGCCGCATCGCGGCTGGCTCTTCGACCTCGACGGCACCGTCTACCGCGGCGAGGCACTGGTCCCCGGCGCCGACGCGACGATCTCGGCCCTGCGCGCGGCCGGACGCCGCGTCGCCTTTCTCTCCAACAAGCCGCTTCAGACGCGCGCCGACTACGCGGCCAAGCTGACGCGCCTCGGGATCGCGACCGAGGCCGCGGACGTCGTCAACTCGTCGCTCGTCCTCGCGCGCCATCTCCAGCGGCTCGATCCCGGCGCGCCGGTGTTCGTCATCGGCGAACCGCCGCTCGTCGCCGAGCTCTCCGCCCACGGCTTCGAGGTGCGCGGGGACCCCCGCGTGCGCTGGGTCGTGATCGCGTTCGACCGCACGTTCGACTACGCCAAGCTCGACACCGCGCTCCGGGCGGTGCGCCAGGGCGCGCGCCTGATCGCGACCAACCCCGACCGCACGTGCCCCACCGAGGACGGCGAGATCCCCGACTGCGCGGGCATGACGGCGGCCGTCGAGGCGGTGACGGGCGTGAACGTGGAGATCATCGTCGGAAAACCGTCGCCGATCATGTTGCACGTCGGGCTCGAGAGGCTGGGCCTTCCGGCGACCGAGTGCGCGATCGTCGGGGACCGGATCGAGACCGATATCGTGATGGGCAAGCGGCTCGGCCTCGCGACGGTGCTCGTCCTCAGCGGGATCACGCGCGCGGGCGACCCGCGCATCGCCGAGATCGCGCCGGACCTCGTGCTACCATCGGTCCGAGAGCTGCTCCTGACATGACGCGGCCGCGCGAGCTCGCGGACGGGGCGTACGACGTGGTCGTCATCGGCGGCGGCATGGCCGGCGCCGGCGTCGCCCGGGACCTCGCGCTCCGGGACGTGTCGGTCGCGCTCGTCGAGAAGGGCGACTTCGCCTCCGGGACCACCGCCTACTCGTCCAAGCTGATCCACGGCGGCCTCCGCTACCTCGAGCTGTTCGACTTCGCCCTCGTGCGCGAGTCGCTCCGCGAGCGCGAGACGCTCGGCCGCCTGGCCCCGCACCTCGTGCGGCCGCTGCCGTTCCTCGTCCCGATCTGGCGCGACTCCTCGCGGAGCCTCATCAAGGTCCGCCTCGGGCTGGCCCTCTACGACTGGCTCACGCCCGGGCGGGCCCGCGAGCGCTACCGCGTCCTGCGCCCGGTGGACGCGCTGTCCCTGGAGCCGGGGATCCGCGCGGAGGACCTGCGCGGCGCGGGCTACTACTTCGACGACCTCCTGGTGTTCCCCGAGCGCCTGTGCCTCGAGAACGTGCTGTCGGCCGGCCGGCACGGCGCGCGCGCGTTCAACTACGCCCAGGTCGAGGAGGTCCTGCGCGACGCGCGGGGCGCCATCGCCGGCGTGAAGGCGCGCGACCTGCTCTCGAACCGCGTGGCGACGCTGCGGGCGCGGATCGTCGTCAACGCCGCCGGCCCCTGGGTGGACGACCTGCGGGCGCTGGCGGGCGTCTCCGAGCGCGGCAAGCGCGTGCTCCGCCGCACCAAGGGCATCCACTGCCTGCTGCCGCGCCTGACCGAGCGCGCGATCTACCACGGCACCGGCGACGAGCGGATGATCTTCGTGATCCCCTGGCGGGAGTTCTCGCTCGTCGGCACCACCGACACCGACTTCGAGGGCGACCTCGACCGGGTCCACGCGACGCGCGAGGAGGTGACGTACCTCCTCGGCGAGGTGCGCAAGGCGGTGCCCGACCCGCGCGTCGCCCTCGACCAGGTCGCGTACACCTACGCGGGCGTACGGCCGCTCTCCTGGGAGGAGGGCCGGCGCGAGTCGGACGTCTCGCGCGCCCACAAGGTGATCGCCGAGGAGCGCGGGCGGTTCCTGTCGATCACCGGCACCAAGCTCACGTGCTTCCGGAGCCTGGCGGCCGCGCTCGGCGACCAGATCGTCCTCACCCTGGGTCGGCGCGCCCCGAGTCGCACGGCGGCGTTGATGCTGGACGGGACCGACGCGGAGGCCGGCACCGTCGAGGCGCGGGCGTGGCTCGACGTGTCCGCCGAGCAGGCGGCCACGGGCCTGCCGCGCGAGACGCTGGAGACGCTGGTGACGACCTACGGCCGCGGCTTCCGCCGCGTGCTGGCGCGGGCGGATGCGGCGCCCGACGGGCGCGAGCGGCTCTGCCCGGCGAACCCCGACATCGTCGCCCAGCTCCACGCGGCGGTGGACGACGAGCTGGCGGTGTCGCTCCAGGACGTGCTGCTGCGCCGCACCGGCATCGGCACCAGCCGGTGCCAGGGCCTCGACTGCGCCGAGGCGATCGGCGCGCGGATGGCGGGGCTCCTCGGCTGGAGCGCGCGCCGGCTCGCGGCCGAGCTCGACGCCTACCACGCCCACGTCGCGCGCTCGCGCCGCTTCAAGACGACGTAACCGGCGCGTCACGCGGGCGCCGCCGCCGCCGTGCTATAGTGCGCGCACCCCGACGGTCAGGAGGACAGCATGCACGCCTTCATGAAGCGCTGGGCCGGCGTCGCGCTGGCCGGCGCCGCGCTCGTGGCCGGGCTGCCCGCCGAGTCGGCCGCCAAGACCGAGATCCAGTTCTGGCACGCGATGACGGCCGTCCTCGGCGAGCGCGTCGGCGAGATCGCGGCGAAGTTCAACGCCTCGCAGGGCGAGTACGAGGTCCGGGCGGTCTACAAGGGCTCGTACCCCGACACGCTCAACGCGGCGATCGCGGCCTACCGCGCGAAACAGCCGCCGCACGTGGTGCAGGTCTTCGAGGTCGGCACCCAGACGATGCTCTCGTCCGGCGCCGTGTACCCGGTCCACCAGCTCATGAAGGACCACGGGATCGCGATCGACTGGGCCGACCTGTTCGGGCCCGTGAAGAGCTACTACTCCACCGGCGGCAACCTCTCCTCGATGGCGTTCAACTCGTCCACGCCGATCCTCTTCTACAACAAGGACCTGTTCAAGAAGGCCGGCCTGCCCGACCGGGCGCCCGCGACGTGGGACGAGGTCGAGGCCGCGGCCAGGAAGCTCGTCGCGGCCGGCGTCAAGTGCGGCTACGGCACCGCGTGGCCGTCGTGGGTGCTGATGGAGAACATGCACGCCTACCACGACCAGCCGTTCGCGGACCGGAGCAACGGCTTCGACGGCCTGGCCACGGCGCTCCGGATCAACGGCGCGTTCGGGGTGAAGATGATGGAGCTGCTGGCGCGCGGGGCCCGGGAGGGCTGGTTCATGTACGGCGGCCGCCTGAACAAGGGCGAGGCCCTCATGGGCGGCGGCGAGTGCGGCGTCTTCACGACCTCGTCGGCGTACATCGGCAACCTCACCCGCGCCTCGGAGGGGAAGTTCACGTGGGGGACGGGCCCGCTGCCGCGCCTGGGCGGCTTTCCGCAGGGCAACTCGATCATCGGCGGCGCGACGCTGTGGGTGCTGAAGGGCGCCCGGCCGGCCGAGTACAAGGGCGTCGCGCAGTTCTTCAAGCACCTGGCCTCCACCGAGAACCAGGCGTGGTGGGCCGGCGTCACCGGCTATCTGCCGATCTCCAACGCCGCGGTCAAGGCGATGGAGGCGTCGGGCCACTTTCCGAAGCACCCGCAGCAGCGGACGGCGCTGGTCCAGATGGCCGCCGGCCGGACGACGCCCAACAGCCAGGGCATCCGGCTCGGGAACTTCAACTCGGTGCGCGACGCGATCGAGGAGCAGATGGAGAACATCTTCGCCGGCAAGAAGACGCCGAAGCAGGGCCTCGACGACGCGGTGGCGAAGGCGAACGACATCCTGAAGGAGTTCGCGGCGCTCTATAAGTAGCCGGGCGTCCGCGGCCCGCGCGATGAAGCGGACGGTCTTCCCGAACCGGTGGCTGCCGTACGCGCTGGTCGCGCCGCAAGTGGCGATCACGCTGGGGTTCTTCTTCTGGCCGGCGTTCGACTCGCTGCGGCTGTCGCTCTACCGCGCCTCGCCGTTCGGCGACCGGCTCATGTGGGTCGGGCTCTGGAACTTCGAGCGCCTGGCCGGCGACGAGGCGTATCTGCGGAGCGCCCTCACCAGCTTCGTCTTCTCGTTCGTCGTCACGCTCGTCGGCCTCGCGCTGGCGCTCCTGCTCGCCTCGCTCGCCAACGCGAAGATCCGCGGGCTCACGGTCTACCGCTCGCTGCTCCTCTGGCCCTACGGCATCGCCCCCGCGGTGGCCGGCATCATCTGGCTCTTCATCTTCCATCCGTCCTACGGGATCCTGCCCTATCTCCTCGCGTTCGTGACGGCCTACCAGTTCAACTGGTTCCTCAAGGGGTGGGTCGCGCTGGCCCTGGTCATCGTGGCGGCCATCTGGAAGCAGTTCGGCTACAACCTCGCCTTCTACCTGGCCGGGCTCCAGGCGATCGAGACCGCGGTGCTGGAGGCGGCCAGCGTGGACGGCGCGGGCCCGATCCGCCGCTTCTTCGCGATCACGTTCCCGCTCCTGTCGCCCGTCACCTTCTTCCTGTTCACGCTGAACATGACGTTCGCGTTCTTCGACACGTTCGGCCTGATCCACTCGGTCACGCAGGGCGGGCCCGGCGACGCGACGTCCATCCTGGTCTACCGGGCGTGGAAGGACGGCTTCGAGGGCCTCCAGCTCGGGCTCTCCGCGGCGCAGTCGGTGATCCTGATGGCGCTGGTGATCGGGCTCACCGCGCTGCAGTTCCGCTACGCCGAGAAGAGGGTGACGTACTGATGGCCCGCGACCGCGGCGCCTGGCTCGCCCACGCCATCCTCGGGGCCGCCGTCGTCGTCCTGGCCTTCCCGCTCTACTACGCGTTCGTCATCAGCACCCAGACCCTCGGCGAGGTGACGAGCCTGCCGCCGAAGCTCCTGCCCTCGACGGCGCTCCTCGACAACTACGCCGAGGCCTGGGCCCGCGTGAAGATGGGCCGCCTGCTCCTGAACAGCGCGATCGTGGCGCTGGCGGTGGCCTTCGGGAAGATCTCCATCTCGCTGCTCTCGGCGTTCGCGATCGTGTACTTCAACTTTCGTGGCAAGCAGGTCGTCTTCTGGATGATCTTCGTCACGCTGATGCTGCCGGTGCCGGTGCGCATCGTGTCCACCTACCAGGTCATCAGCGTGCTGGGCTGGGTGGACACCTACTGGGGGCTCACGGTGCCGCTGATGGCCTCGGCGACCGGGACGTTCCTGTTCCGGCAGTTCTACCAGACGATCCCGGACTCGCTCGCCGAGGCGGCGCAGCTCGATGGCGCGGGCCCGATGCGGTTTCTCTGGTCCATCCTGCTGCCGCTGTCCAAGGCGAACATCGCCGCCCTCTTCGTCATCCTGTTCGTCTACGGCTGGAACGATTATCTCTGGCCGCTCATGGTCACCAACCGGCCCGAGATGCGCACGGCGGTCATCGGCATCGAGGCGCTCGTGCCGCGGACCTCGCAGCTGCCGGAGTGGAACGTCGCGATGGCGGCGGCGATGATGGTGCTGCTGCCGCCGGTGCTCGTCATCGTCGCGATGCAGCGCTGGTTCGTGAAGGGCCTGATCGAGACCGAGAAATGACCGGCGCGGCCTGGACCGGCCTGCTCGTGCTCGCCCTCGCGCTCGCGATGACGGCCGGCCGCGCCGAGGGCGCCGGCCCGGCGGTGGCCGCCCACCGCGGCGGCGCGCTCCTCTGGCCGGAGAACAGCCTGCTCGCCTTCCGGAGCGCGCTCGCGCTCGGCGTCGACATGGTGGAGACCGACGTGCACCTGACCGCCGACGGCGAGCTGGTCCTGATCCACGACCCGACGCTCGAGCGCACGACGACCGGGAGCGGCCCCGTGCGCTCCGCGCGGCTCGCCGACCTCCGGACGCTCCGGCTGAAGGGCGCCGACGGCGCGGCGACCCCGGAGCCCGTCCCGGCGCTCGGCGAGCTGCTCGACGCGCTCGCGCCCACGCGCGCCGGGCTCCTGCTCGAGATCAAGACGGGCTCCGAGGGCGCGCGCTACGAGGGGATCGAGGCGAAGGTGCTGGCGCTCCTGCGCGCCCGGGGGCTCGTCGCGCGGACGATCGTGATGGCGTTCGAGCCGGACACGCTCCGCCGGGTGCGCGAGCTCGCGCCGTCGGTCCGCACCGCGCTCCTGATCGGGCGCGGGCGCACCCAGCGCGACCGCGTCTGGCCGGCCGAGGCCGTCGAGCGCGCGCGCGAGGTCGGCGCGGGGCACCTCGGCATGAACCACCGGCTCCTCGACGCCGACGTCGTCGCGGCGGCGCGGCGCGCGGGGATCACGGTGGCCGCGTGGACGGTGAACGAGGAGGCGGACATCCGCC
Organism: Candidatus Rokuibacteriota bacterium; assembly: GCA_016179875.1. GTDB lineage: Bacteria > Methylomirabilota > Methylomirabilia > Rokubacteriales > CSP1-6 > GWA2-73-35. Next base: position 12,336 of record JACPCH010000119.1, read on the forward strand.
GCGTCGTCGCGCTCGGCGTGGACGTCGTCATCACCGACCGGCCGGACCTGGCGCGGCGCGTGCTCGACCGATGACGGCGCGCCGCCACGTCCTGGCGCTGGACCAGGGCACGACCGGCTCGACGGCGCTCGTCCTCGACGCCGACGGACGCGTCGTCGGGCGCGGCTACGCCGAGCTGCCGCAGTACTTCCCGCGGCCCGGGTGGGTCGAGCACGACCCCGAGGAGATCTGGGCGACCGTCGAGCAGGCCGCCCGGGCGGCGCTCGCCGCCGCGAAGGTGCCGGGCGCCGGCGTGGCCGCGGTCGGGATCACCAACCAGCGCGAGACCACGATCGTGTGGGAGCGCGCGACGGGCGTGCCGATCCACCGCGCGATCGTCTGGCAGTGCCGGCGGACGGCGCCGGCCTGCGACCGGCTCCGGGCGCAGGGCGTCGAGCCGCTCGTGCGCGCCCGGACGGGGCTGGTCCTCGACGCCTACTTCTCCGGCACGAAGATCGGCTGGCTCCTCGACGCGGTGCCCGGCGCCCGCGCGCGCGCCGAGCGGGGGGAGCTGGCGTTCGGCACCGTGGACGCGTGGCTCCTCTGGAAGCTCACCGGCGGGCGCGTGCACGCCACCGACGCGTCGAACGCCTCGCGCACGCTCCTCCTCGACCTCGCGACGGGGGACTGGGACGAGGAGCTGCTGGAGCTCTTCGGCGTCCCGCGCGCCGTCCTGCCCGCCGTCGTGGCCTCGTCCGGCGTCGCCGGCGAGACCGCCGGCCCCGGCTGGCTCCCGCGCGGCGTGCCGGTGGCGGGCCTCGCGGGCGACCAGCAGGCGGCGCTCTTCGGCCAGGCGTGCCACGCGCCGGGCCTCGCCAAGAACACGTACGGTACCGGCTGCTTCCTGCTCCTCAACACGGGCCCGGCGCGCGTCGCCTCGGCGCGCGGGCTCCTCACGACGATCGCGTGGCGGAGGGGCGGGGAGACGACGTATGCTCTCGAGGGCGGCGTGTTCATCGCGGGCGCGGCGCTCCAGTGGCTGCGCGACGGGCTCGAGATCCTGAGATCGGCCGCGGAGAGCGAGGCGCTGGCGCGCTCGGTGTCCGACACCGGGGGCGTCTACTTCGTCCCGGCGTTCGTCGGTCTCGGCGCCCCCCACTGGGACATGTACGCGCGGGGCACGATCGTGGGGCTGACGCGCGGGACCACCCGGGCCCACCTGGCGCGCGCGGCGCTCGAGGCGATCGCGTTCCAGAGTCGTGACGTGCTGGAGGCGATGGTGGCCGACGCCGGGCTCGCGCTCGCCGAGCTGCGGGTGGACGGCGGGGCCGCCGCGAACGACTTTCTGTGCCAGTTCCAGGCCGACGTCCTGGACGTGGCGGTGCTGCGGCCGGCGGTGATCGAGACGACGGCGCTCGGGGCCGGCTACCTGGCGGGCCTCGGCGCCGGCCTGTGGCGGTCGCTCGACGAGGTCGCGCGGCGCTGGACGGTCGCGCGGCGCTTCACGCCGGCGATGCCGGCGGGCGAGCGCGCGGAGCGCTACGGTGGCTGGTGCCGCGCCGTGGAGCGGGCGAAATCCTGGGCCACGGATCACTGAGCGAACGAAGGAGACCGACGATGAGACGACTCACGATGCTGGGACTCGCAATGCTGCTGGCGCTCGGCCTGGCCGGCCCCGCGGCCGCCCAGGCCCCGATCGAGGGCGAGCTGGCGCTGATCACGCCCGTGTCGAAGTTCATCCACGACGCGGCGCTCAAGGCCTTCGCCGCGTACGCGAAGGAGAGGTGGGGCGTCACCCTGAAGGTGAGCGCGATCCCGGCCGGCACGCCCGTCGCCTACGGGCGCATCGTCGAGTGGAAGGGCCGGCCCGAGGTGGACATCTTCTGGGGCGGCGAGTCGGCGCTGTTCGAGAAGCTCACCGACCAGAAGCTGCTGCAGAAGGTGGAGATCTCGAAGGAGGCGTGGGACTCGATCCCGGCCTCGATCGGCCGGCCGAAGCCCATCCCGCTGAAGGACAAGCAGGGCTTCTGGGTCGGCACGGCGCTCGAGCCCTACGGCCTCGTCTACCACCCGAAGAAGATCCAGCGGCTCGGCATCCCCGAGCCGAAGGAGTGGGAGGACCTGCTGCACCCGAAGCTCCGGGGCGAGGTGGCCCAGTGCGCGCCGACGCGCTCGTCGTCGTCGAACGCGACGTACGAGGTGATCCTCTCGATGCACGGCGAGGACAAGGGCTGGGACTGGCTCAAGAAGCTCGCGGCCAACACCGGCCACTTCACCGCGCGGAGCCGTGACGTGCCGACGGTCGTCGCCAAGGGCGAGTACTCGGCCGGGTTCGCGGTGCCGTCGTACATGGCGTTCGAGGAGAAGCTCGCCGGCTTCGACATCAAGTTCGTGGCGCCGAAGAACGCCTTCGTGACGCCCGAGCCGATGGCGATCCTGGCCGGCGCGCGCAACCCGAGGGCGGCGCGCGCCTTCATCGAGTTCCTGCTGACCGAGCGCGGCCAGCGCGTCTTCATGGAGCGCGGGCTCTTCCCGATCACGCCGAAGTACAAGGTCCAGGGCCCGCCCGGCTCGACCGCCGAGATGGCCGTCGAGTTCACCGGCGGCGTGCGCTCGTACTTCGAGCGCGAGGTCTCCAACGTCTACGATGAGGCGGTGGCCGCCAAACGCTCCGACGAGCTGAAGAAGAAGTACCGGTCGGACATCGAGGCGACCTGGAAGAAGCCGTAGCCGCGCCGGTGAGGATCTCGATCCGCCAGGCGCGCAAGGCCTTCGGCAGCGTCACCGCGGTGGACCGCGTGAGCCTCGAGATCGGCGACGGCGAGCTGTTCACGCTGCTCGGGCCCTCGGGGTGCGGCAAGACGACGCTGCTCCGCCTCCTCGCGGGCTTCTCCGCCCTCGACGGCGGGGAGATCCGGTTCGGCGACCGCCGGGTGGACGCGCTCCCGCCCTACGCGCGCAACATCGGCATGGTGTTCCAGAACTACGCGCTCTGGCCGCACATGACCGTGCGCGGCAACATCACCTACGGCCTCAAGCTCCGCCGGCTCGACGCGGCCACGATCGCGCGGCGGCTGGCCGACGGCCTGCGCCAGGTGAACCTCGCCGGCCTCGAGGACCGCTACCCCGGCCAGCTCTCGGGCGGCCAGCAGCAGCGGGTCGCCCTGGCGCGGGCGCTCGTGCTCAACCCCGACATCCTCCTGCTCGACGAGCCGCTCTCGAACCTCGACGCGAAGATCCGCGTGCAGGTGCGCGCGGAGATCCGCCGGCTCCAGCAGGCCCTCGGGATCACCACGGTCTACGTCACGCACGACCAGGAGGAGGCGCTCTCGCTCTCCGACCGGGTCGCCGTCATGCGCGACGGCCAGGTCCAGCAGGTCGCCGCGCCGAAGGCGCTCTACGAGCGGCCCGCCACCCGCTTCGTCGCCGACTTCGTGGGGACGAACAACTTCCTCCCCGGCGTGTGCCGGTCCGTCGCCGGCGGATCGGTCGAGGTCGACACCGCCGTCGGCACCGTGCGCGGCTGCCCGAGCCCCGCCGCGACGCCCGGCGCCCGCTGCGTGCTGGCGGTGCGCCCCGAGAACATCGCGCTCGGCGCCGGGCCCGAGAACACCCTCGAGGGGCGCGTGGCCCTCGCCGCCTACCTCGGGAACACGCTGCGCTACGACGTCGAGGTGCGGGACGGCGTCGTGCTCAAGGTGGACGTGGGCGACCCCTGGCACCACGAGGTCCTGCCCCCGGGCGCGCCGGTGCGGGTGACGTTCCCGGCCTCCGCCGCGCTCACGCTCCCCGATGAGTGAGGGCGGCGTCGCGGCCGAGGCGCCGGGGCTCGCCCGCGCGCGGGGCGCGCGGGTCGTGCCCGCGCTCGGCGTCGGCGCGATCTGGCTGTTCCTGCTGGTGTTCCTCGTCTATCCGCTGCTGCGCATCTTCTACGACGCCTTCAGCGACGAGGCCGGGCGGCTCACGCTGGCGAACTTCGCCGAGTTCGCCGGCGACCGCTTCTACCTGCGCTCGCTCTGGAACTCGATCCTGCTCGGCGCCGGCACCGTCGCCGCGGCGTCCGGGCTGGGCTTCGCGATCGCGTTCCTGCTCGTGCGCTACGACTTCCGGGGCCGGAGCCTCTTCAGCTACCTCACGCTGATCCCGATCATCTCGCCGCCGCTCGTCGGCGTGCTCGGGTTCACGTTCATCCTGGGGCGCGCGGGCACCGTGAACGTCCTGCTCGAGGACTGGTTCGGGCTCGCCCGGCCCGTGAACTTCGTCTACGGCCTGCACGGCGTGCTGCTGGTCGAGGCGCTCCACCTCTTCCCGATGATCACGCTCAACGTCGTGGACGCCCTCGGCAAGATCGACCCGGCGCTCGAGGAGGCCGCCGAGAGCGTGGGCGCCCGCGGCTGGCGGAAGCTCCGGACCATCACGCTGCCGCTCACGACGCCCGGCTACGTCGCCGGGGCGCTCCTGGTGTTCATCTGGACGTTCTCCGACTTCGCCACCCCGCTCGTGCTCGGCGTCCACGACCTGCTGGCCCCCCAGGCGTACCTCAACATCGTCCAGTTCGTGGACCGGCGCCTGTTCCGGATGGGGATCGTGATCTCGGCGCTGATGGTGGCACTGGCGGTCGTCTTCCTGGTCGCCGCGCGCCAGTACGTGGCCATCAAGGACTACTCGTCGCTGACCTACTCGAGGATCGCGCGCCGGCGGCTGGGCCCCCTCGGGCAGGCGGGGGCGATCGCGTTCCTCTCGCTCGTGCTGCTGCTCTCGTTCATCCCGTACCTCGGCGTGTTCCTCGCCTCGGTGGGCAAGGGCTGGTCGCTGACGCCGTTCCCGGTGCGGTACACGCTCCAGTACTTCGAGCGGGTCATCGTCGAGACGCCGAAGTACGTCGTGAACAGCTTCCTCTACGCGGGGCTGGCGGTGCTCCTGTGCATCGTGGTCGGCGTGCCGATCGCCTGGATCCTCGCCCGCACGCGGGTGCCGGGGCGCGACACGCTCGACGGCCTCAACACGCTCATCCTCGCCGTCCCCGGCACCGCGATCGGCATCGCCTACGTGCGCGCGTTCCACGTGCCGATCCCGGGGTTCGAGCGGGGGCTCACGAGCCTCTGGATCATCCTGCCGCTCGTGCTGGCGATCCGGCGCCTGCCGTACACGGTCCGCGGCTCGTACGCGTCGCTGCTCCTCGTGCACCGCTCCATGGAGGAGGCGGCGGCGAGCGTCGGCGCCAGCGGCCCGCGCTCCTTCCGGGACGTCACGCTGCCCCTCATCTGGCGCGGCGTGCTGGTCGGCTCGCTCTTCTCGTTCATGACCTCGCTCCAGGAGGCTTCGGCGGTGCTGTTCCTCTCGCTCGGCGGCTGGGAGACGATCACCGTCGGCATCTTCTCCTTCTACATCGCGGGCAGCGCGAACGAGGCCGCGGCGCTCGGCGTGATCCTCATCGTCGTGGCCGCGGTGAGCGTCGCCGTCATCAACCGGGTCGCCGGCGCGCGCATGGGCGGCATGTTCGGGTAGGTTCTGAAACACGCGACAAATCAGCCAGTTCCATGCGCTTGTGCCCCCGGGAGCGATATGCTAGTGTCCTTGTTCACATGGCGCCATCCGGGGAGAAGGGCACCTGGAAAGCGCTCGGTGAGCTGTCCTCGATCGGCATGGCGCTGGTCGTCGCCACCGTCATCGGGCTGGGCGGCGGCTACTACCTGGATCGGTGGCTCGGCACGATGCCCTGGCTGACGCTGATCGGCCTCGGGCTCGGGATCGCCGCGGGATTCGTGAACCTCTTTCGATCGGTCAAGCGCGCGGAGCGGGACTTCGATGACCCCAGCTGAGCTCGTGACGCGGGTGACGCGCGAGACGTGCGCGGCGGCGGCCCTCCTGGCCGCGCCCGCCGCGTGGCTCGGCGGCCCCGCGGGGGCGGCCGGCGTCGTCGCCGGCGGCGCGCTCGCGGTCGTGAACTTCCGCTGGCTCGCGGCGCGCGCCGCGGCGGCCACGGGCGGCCGCGGGTGGGCCGCGACGGCCGGGCTCCGCTTCCTCGCGGCGGCTTCGGCGGGCGCGGCGCTCTTGGCGACGGGCTGGGCCCACCCGGTGGCGCTGCTGGCCGGCTTCACGGTCCTGCCGTGCGCGGTCATCCGTCTCGGGCTCTCCGACGCCCGGAAGGAGGGCTAGCCCGGTGGGCGCCGTCGAGCACCCGCCGATCTTCCGCCTGCCGGGCATCCCCGACCACGTGACGTACACGTGGCTCGTGATGGTGATCCTGGCCGGCGTCGCCTTCGCGGCCTCGCGCAACATCCAGCTCGTGCCGCGCGGCGTCCAGAACGTCCTGGAGGTCGTGCTCGAGCAGTTCGTGGGGATGATCGACGACGTCATGGGGCGCGAGGGGCGCCGCTACCTGCCCCTGATCGCGACGCTCGGCCTGTTCATCCTGACCGGGAATCTCATCGGGCTGGTGCCCGGGCTGGCGGGACCGACCGCCAACCTCAATACGACCGCCGCCTGCGCGCTCGTCGTGTTCGTCGCCTACCACTGGATCGGGGTGCGGAAGCAGGGGGCGCTCACGTACCTCAAGCATTTCACGGGGCCGGTGCCGCTCTGGCTGAAGCCGATGATGTTCGTGATCGAGATCATCAGCCACCTGGCCCGGCCCCTGTCGTTGACGCTTCGGCTCTTCGGCAACATGGTCGGCGGGCACATCCTCCTGGCGGTCATCTTTCTCCTGATGGGCCTGGACGGCCTGATCGGCTGGGCGCTGTCGGGCAGCCTGGCCGGCGCCGTCGTCGGCGGGATCGGCGGAGCGGTCACGATCGTCTTCACGGTGGGCTTTCTCTATCCCTTGAAGATCCTGGTGTCGTTCCTCCAGGCGTTCATCTTCGTGATGCTGACGATGCTGTACATCTCGGGGGCGATCGAAGAGGCCGAGCACCACGCGGACCATCACTAGCAGACCACACGTACAGAGGAGGGCGGTCGTGCGACGTTCACTGACGCTCACGAGTCTTCTGGTTGTCGCGTTCCCGGGCCTCGCGCTCGCGGCCGAGGGGGCCCCGGCCGGCGGCGGCTGGATCGGTCCATTCGCCGTCCTGGCCGCCGGCATCGGCATGGCGATCGCGGCCGGTCTGTGCGGGCTGGGCCAGGGCCGGGCGGTGGCGTCGGCCGTCGACGCGATGGCCCGGCAGCCCGGGGCGGCCGCGCGGATCCAGACCGCGATGATCATCGGACTGGCGCTGATCGAGTCGCTCGCGATCTACACGCTGGTCATCGCGCTGATCCTGCTGTTCGTGAAGGGCATCCAGTTCTCGTGATGTCCGTCATGTCGTAGACCGGCTGCGGGCCGGGCGCCGCCGCGCGGCGGCGCCCGGCCGGCGTCCCGCGATGACCCGACACGCGAGCTCCCGGCTTCCCAAGATCCCCGAGATGACGATCCGTCGTCTCTCGGTCTACACGCGCTGCCTCCTGCAGCTCGAGGAGGACGGGATCAAGACCGTCTCCTCGCAGGAGCTGGCCGAGCGCTTCAACCTCAACTCGGCCCAGGTGCGCAAGGACCTCGCCTACTTCGGCGAGTTCGGCGTCCGCGGCATCGGGTACTACGTCTCGGGCCTCAAGGCGGAGCTCCAGCGGATCCTCGGGCTCGACCGCGAGTGGGCCGTCGCGCTGGTGGGCCTCGGCAACCTGGGGTCCGCGCTGTTCCACTACAAGGGCTTTTCGAGGCAGGGCTTCAGGATCGCCGCGGTCTTCGACGACGACCCCGCCAAGATCGGCCGCGAGCTGGCCGGCGTCCCGATCTTCGCGAGCCGCGACCTCGCGCGCGAGGTCAAGGCGCGGGGGATCCAGATCGCGATCGTCGCCGTGCCGGCCGAGTCGGCGCAGCCGGTCACGGACCAGCTCGTCGCGGCGGGCATCAAGGCGGTCCTCAACTTCGCGCCGGCGCGGCTCAAGACGCCGAAGGACGTGCGGCTCAAGAACGTGGACCTCTCGATCGAGCTGGAGACCCTCAGCTTCTATCTCGCCAAGGGCAGCCGGTAGTCTGGTACGCTCTCTGTTGTCCCTGATGTTGACCGACTGGCCGCCGTTTCACGCCCTGGCGAAAGCCTTCGCCGAGGGACACCCCTGTCTGCGCGTCGCCGGCCTCGCCGGCGCCGCCCGTGCGCTCGCCGTCGCCGAGCTCCTCCAGGCCCACCCGCGCCCGGCGCTCGTGCTGGTGGCGGGCCTCGCCGAGGCGCACCGGTGGACGCAGGACCTCCGGTTCTTCGGCGTCCCGGCCCTCGAGTTCCCGACGCCGGAGCCGCGGCTGTGGCGCGGGGGCCGCCCGCGCGAAGCCGACGCCGAGCGCGCGGTGATCTGCCGGCGGCTGCTCGCGGGCGAGCCGGTGGCGGTCGTCGTCACGCCGGCGGCGCTCGACGCCGAGCTCCGCGCCCCCGCCGACTTCACCGGCGCGACGATCCGCCTCGCGGCCGGTGACAGCCTGGACCGCGAGCTCCTGCTGGAGGCGCTCGGGCGCGCCGGCTACGAGCGCGTGGACACCGTCGTCGAGGTCGGCCAGTGGAGCGTGCGGGGCGGCATCGTGGACGTGTTCTCGCCGAGCCACGCCCGACCGGCGCGGCTCGAGTTCCTCGGCGACGAGCTCGAGTCCATCCGGCTCTTCGACCCGACCTCCCAGCGCTCGGTGACGCCGCTCGACGAATGGCTCGTGCTGCCGCTCCCGGCCGGCGCGGCGGCGGCCGCGCGGCTCACCGACTACCTGCCGGCCGGGGTGCCGGTGATCGTGGACGCGCCGCGCGTGCTCGACGCGCCGACCGAGACCGATCCCGGCGCGGGCCCGCTGCGCGTGCGGCTCGCCGGCCGGCCCCTGGTCGAGCTCGACCTGGTCGGGGGCGCCACGAGCTCGGTGAGCGGCGCCGCGGCGCCCGCGGTCGAGGTGGCGCTCGAGACGCAGGGCGTCCCGGGCTTCGCCGGCCGGTTCAACCAGCTCGCCGCGGAGCTGGCGCGCTGGCGCGCCGAGGGGTTCCGCCTCCGCCTCGTCGCGGCCGACGAGCGCCAGGCCGGCCACCTCCGCCAGATCCTGCTCGAGCACGACCTGGAGGCGGCGCCGGCGGCGGGGCTCGACGGGCCCGAGCCGCTGGCGGTGGTGGTGGGGGAGTGCTCGAGCGGCTTCGCCCTCCCGGCGCTCGGCCTCGTCGTGCTCACCGAGCACGAGCTGTTCGGCGCGCGCCGGCGGTCGCTCCGGCGGCCGAAGTTCCAGCGCGGCGCCGCCCTCACCGCGTTCACGGACCTCGCGATCGGCGACGTCGTGGTCCACGAGGACCACGGCCTGGGCCGGTACCTCGGGCTCCGCACGATGACGGTCGGCGACCGCGACGGCGACTTCCTGGTGCTCGAATACGCCGAGGGCAACCAGCTCTATCTGCCGGTCGAGCGCCTCGACCTCGTGTCGAAGTACCTCGGCGCCGAGGCCGGCCAGGCGCGGCTCGACCGGCTGGGCGGCGCCTCGTGGCAGCGCGTCAAGGAATCGGTGCGCGCGGCCCTCCGCGAGATGGCGGAGGAGCTGCTCCGGCTCTACGCCCGGCGCGCCGTCGCCGAGGGGCACGGGTTCGCGCCCGACGCGCCGTGGCAGCGCGAGTTCGAGACGGCGTTCCGCTTCGAGGAGACGCCCGACCAGCTCCGCGCGATCGACGACGCCAAGCGCGACATGGAGTCGCCGCGGCCCATGGACCGGCTCGTCGCCGGCGACGTGGGCTACGGCAAGACCGAGGTCGCGCTGCGCGCGGCGTTCAAGGCCGTGGCCGACGGCGCGCAGGTCGCGGTGCTGGTGCCGACGACCGTGCTCGCCCAGCAGCACTGGGCGACGTTCGCCGACCGGTTCTCGCCGTTCCCGGCGCGGGTGGAGCTGCTCTCGCGCTTCCGCTCGCCGAAGGAGCAGAAGGCCGTGGTCGAGGGGCTCCGGCAGGGCACGGTCGACGTCGTGGTCGGCACCCACCGGCTCCTGTCCAGGGACGTCGCGTTCAAGAACCTCGGCCTCCTGGTCGTGGACGAGGAGCACCGCTTCGGGGTCGCCCACAAGGAGCGCATCAAGCGGCTCCGCGCCTCGGTGGACGTGCTCGCGCTCACGGCGACGCCCATCCCCCGGACGCTCTACATGGCGCTCTCGGGCGTGCGCGACATGTCGGTCATCGAGACCGCGCCGCTCGACCGGCTGCCGGTGGAGACGTTCGTCCGGAGGTGGAGCCGCGCGGTGATCCAGGAGGCGCTCGAGCGGGAGCTCGCGCGCGGTGGGCAGGTGTTCTTCGTCCACAACCGGATCCAATCGCTGCCCTCGATGGTGCGCTTCGTCCAGGAGCTCGTCCCGGACGCGCGGGTCATCATGGCGCACGGCCAGATGAAGGAACGGGAGCTCGAGGCGACGATGGTCAGGTTCGTGACCGGACAGGCGGACGTGCTGGTGTCGACCGCCATCGTGGAGTCGGGGCTCGATATCCCGGCGTCCAACACGATCATCGTCAACCGCGCCGACCGCTTCGGGCTGGCCCAGCTCTACCAGCTGCGCGGCCGCGTGGGCCGCGAGCGGCAGCAGGCGTACGCGTACCTCCTGGTGCCGGCCGACGGCCGGGTGGACGAGCAGGCCCAGCGGCGCCTGCGCGCCCTGCAAGACCTGACCGAGCTCGGCTCGGGGTTCAAGCTCGCCCTGCGCGACCTCGAGATCCGGGGCGCCGGCAACCTGCTCGGGGCCGAGCAGCACGGGCACATCGCGGCGGTCGGCTACGATCTTTACTCGAAGCTCCTCGCCGAGGCCGTGCGAGAATTGAAGGGCGAACCGACCGCGGCCACGGTGGATCCGGTGATCAGCGTCGCGGTCGAGGGCTTCTTACCCGAAGACTATGTGCCCGAGGTCAACCAGCGGCTCGCGTTCTACAAGAGGCTCGCCGGCGCCGCAACCGACGCGGAGGTCGCCGAGCTTGCCGCCGAGCTGGCCGACCGGTTCGGCCCGCCGCCCCTCGAGGCCGAGCAGCTCCTGGACACCGTCCGGATCCGCGCGGCCGCGCGGGCGCTCGGCGTCGAGCGGATCGAGGCGGGCGGCGGGCGCGCCCTGGTCACGTTCTCGCCGGCGACCCCGCTCGATCCCGGGCGCCTGGTCTCGGCCATCCAGAAGAGCCGGGGGCGCTTCACGATGAAGCGCGAGTTCACCGTGGAGGCGGCGATCGCCCGGGGCGAATGGCCGGCCGTCCGCGACGCGCTGCTGGGCCTGCTGGCGGAGCTGAGGCGCGCCTGATGCGGCGGGCGCTCGCGACCGGGCTCCTGGCGCTCGCCCTCGGCGGGTGCGCGATCCCGGGCTGGGTGCCGTTCGTCGGCAAGAAGGAGGAGCCCCCGCCGCCGGCCGCCGCGGCGGCGCCGCGCCCGGCGCCGCTCCGCGTGCCCGACGCGCCCCGGCCCGAGCCGGCCGCGCCGCCCGCGGGCCGTCCCGGGCCGGACGAGCACGTGACCGACCGGGTCGTCGCCGTCGTCAACAACGACGCGATCACGCTCACCGAGCTGCTGGAGGCGATCGCCGTCTACCGGTACGAGAACCGACAGGCGGGGGCCGGGCCGCCGACCGACGAGCTCGTCCAGCAGTTCATCACGCGGATGATCGACAACCGCCTCCAGCTCCAGGAGGCGGAGCGCGAGAAGATCGTGGTGGACGACGCGGAGGTCGAGGACGAGGTCGCCGACCGGATGAAGCGGCTCAACGTCCCGAGCCGCGCCGAGCTCGAGAAGGTGCTCGAGTCGCGCGGGGTCACGATCGAGGGGATGAAGAAGCGCATCCGCGACTCGATCCGGGTCCAGCGCGTCATCCGGCGGAAGGTGACGCTGCGCGTGTCGGTGACGGAGGCCGAGATCGTCCGGTACCTCGAGGCCAACCGCCAGAAGCTGGAGACCGGCCTCTCCTACCACGCCCGGCACATCCTCGTCCTGCCCGAGGCGGGCGCGAGCGACGCCGCCTGGGAGGCCGCGCGCATCCGCGCGGAGCTGCTCCGGACACAAATTCTCCAAGGGGCCGACTTCGCCGAGCTCGCCCGCCAGCACTCGCGCGACGCCAGCGCCCGGGACGGCGGCGACCTCGGCACGCTCAAGCGCGGCGAGCTGGCGCAGGACATCGAGGCCCAGATCCTGGCCCTGGCCCCGGGCGAGGTGTCCCGGCCCCACCGGTCGCAGCTCGGGTACCACATCTTCCGGCTGGAGTCGAAGGAGGCCCTGGAGGGGGACGGCCTCGAGCGGGCCCGGGCCCAGATCCGGGACATCCTGTTCCGCGAGAAGTACGAGGCCCGCCTGGACGCCTGGCTCAAGGAGATCAAGCAGCGGGCCATCATCGAGGTCCGGCTGGATCAGTGAAAAAACATTGACTTCCGGTGCGGGAAGTGGGACGATGACACCTGTCGTTATCGTTCCAACCCCGCAGAAACCCTGCGCAGATTGCACAACCGACTCACTATGCAGTGCGGCGTACTAGACGCCGCGCCCGGAGCCCGCTGATGAGCGCCCGCCGCGAACGAGGCCAAGCAAACGCGACGCAGAACCCCGAGGCCGCCAACGGCCTCAACCTCTCCGAGCTCAAGGAGAAGAGCATCCCCGAGCTGAACCAGATCGCCCGCGACCTGAACGTCCAGAACCTGGGCGGGCTCCGGAAGCAGGAGCTGATCTTCAAGATCCTCCAGTCCCAGGCGGAGAAGGACGGGCTCATCTTCGGCGAGGGGGTCCTGGAAGTCCTGCCGGACGGCTTTGGATTCCTGCGAGCCCCGGATTACAACTATCTGCCCGGCCCCGACGACATCTACGTCTCGCCGTCGCAGATCCGGCGCTTCGACCTCCGCACCGGCGATACGATCTCCGGCCAGGTCCGGCCGCCGAAGGACAGCGAGCGGTACTTCGCGCTCCTCAAGGTCGAGGCGATCAACTTCGAGACGCCCGACCAGTCGCGCGAGAAGATCTTCTTCGACAACCTCACGCCGCTCTACCCGATGGAGCGGCTGCGCCTCGAGCACGACCCCGAGAACCTGACGACCCGGGTGATGGACCTGCTCTGCCCCATCGGCAAGGGCCAGCGCGGCATGATCGTCGCGGCGCCGCGCACCGGCAAGACGATGATGCTCCAGTCCATCGCCCACGCCATCGCGACCAACCACCCCGAGGTCTACCTGATCGTGCTCCTGATCGACGAGCGGCCGGAGGAAGTCACGGACATGCAGCGGACCGTGAAGGGCGAGGTCATCTCGTCCACCTTCGACGAGCCGCCCCAGCGGCACATCCAGGTCGCCGACATGGTGATCGAGAAGGCCAAGCGCCTCGTCGAGCACAAGCGGGACGTCGTCATCCTGCTCGACTCGATCACGCGCTTCGCCCGCGCCCACAACGCGATCATCCCGTCCTCGGGCAAGGTCCTCTCGGGCGGCCTCGACGCCAACGCTCTCCAGCGGCCCCGCCGCTTCTTCGCGGCGGCGCGGAACATCGAGGAGGGCGGCTCGCTCACCATCATGGCGACGGCCATCGTGGACACCGGCAGCCGCATGGACGACGTGATCTTCGAGGAATTCAAGGGCACCGGCAACATGGAGGTGCACCTCGACCGGCGGCTCATGGACAAGCGCGTCTTCCCGACGATCAACATCGAGCAGTCGGGCACCCGCAAGGAGGAGCTGCTCCTGGAGAAGGACGAGCTGCAGAAGGTGTGGCTCCTGCGCAAGGCCCTGTCCCAGCTCAACCCGGTGGAGGGCATGGAGCTCCTGCTCGACAAGCTGAAGCTGACCCGGAGCAACAAGGAGTTCCTGGCCTCCATGCACTCGATGGGCTAAGGGCGTGGTATCCTTGAGCGTTCCCTGGAGGTGGCGACCGTGAAGGTGGGCATTCATCCCGACTATGTGGACACGACGATCACCTGCGCCTGCGGCGAGGTGGTGCGGACCCGCTCGACCAAGCCCGAGATCCGGGTGGAGATCTGCTCCAAGTGCCATCCCTTCTACACGGGGAAGCAGAAGCTCGTCGACACGGCCGGTCGCGTCGAGCGCTTCCAGCGGAAGTACAAGCGTCAGACCGCGTCTTCATAGCGAGCGTTCGGAAACCGGCTGGAGGGATCGCTCCGCCGGTTTTTTGTTTGCGGGAGGCGCGGCGTCGTGATGCTGTTTGACAAGCTCCGCCAGATCGAAGAGCGGTCCCACGAGCTCGCGCGGCTCCTGTCCGACCCCGGGGTCTTCGCCAACCCGGCGGAGTATGCCCGCCTCCGCAAGGAGCACGCCGACTCCCTCCAGGTCGTCGGGGGCTTCGCCGAGTACCGGGACGTCCTGAAGCGCCTCGGCGAGGCCCGGCACATCCTCGCCGAGGGCGGCGACCGCGAGCTCCAGGAGCTCGCCCAGGCCGAGATCGACGACCTCACCGCGCGCCAGGCGGCGCTCGAGGAGGAGCTCAAGCGCCTGCTGCTCCCGCGCGACCCCAACGACGACAAGAACGTCTTCGTCGAGATCCGCGCCGGGGCGGGCGGCGACGAGGCCGCGTTGTTCGCGGCCGATCTCGCGCGCATGTACACGAAGTACGCCGAGCGGCAGCGCTGGAAGGTCGAGGTCATGGACGCGAGCGCGACCGGCGTCGGCGGCTTCAAGGAGGCCATCCTCTTCATCCAGGGGCGCGGGGCCTGGAGCCGGCTGAAGTTCGAGCGCGGGGTCCACCGCGTCCAGCGCGTGCCGGTGACCGAGTCGAGCGGGCGCATCCACACCTCGACGGTGACGGTGGCGGTGCTCCCCGAGGCCGAGGACGTCGAGATCAGGGTGGACGAGCGGGACATCCGCGTGGACGTCTACCGCTCGTCCGGGCCCGGTGGGCAGGGCGTGAACACGACCGACTCGGCGGTGCGCATCACGCACCTGCCCACGGGGCTGGTGGTGACCTGCCAGGACGAGCGCTCGCAGATCAAGAACCGCGCGAAGGCGCTGCGGGTGCTGAAGGCGCGGCTCCTCGAGCGCGCGCAGGACGAGCAGCAGGCGGCGATCGCCGCGGACCGCCGGAGCCAGGTCGGGACCGGCGAGCGGAGCGAGCGGATCCGCACCTACAACTTTCCCCAGGCCCGCGTGACCGATCACCGGGTCGGGCTCACGCTCCACCGCCTGCCGGCGGTGCTCGAGGGCGACCTCGACGAGCTGATCGACGCGCTGAGCGCGGCCGAGCAGGCGGAGCGGCTCCAGCGGGTGGCCGGATGACGGAGACCCTCCGCGGGCGGCTGTCCGCCGCCGAGGCCGAGCTGAGAGCGGCCGGCATCCCGACGGCGCGCGTGGACGCCGAGTGGCTGCTGGCCGGCCTGCTCGGCGTCGGCCGCGCCGCGCTGCGGCTCGACCTCGACCGCGTCCTGCCGGGCGCCGTCACCCGGCGCTATGCGGCGGCGGTGAGGCGGCGGGCGGGGCGGGAGCCGCTGCAGCGGATCCTCGGCTGGGAGGAGTTCCGCGGGCTCCGCCTCCGCCTGACGCCGGACGTGTTCGTCCCGCGGCCGGAGACCGAGGTCCTGGTCGAGTGGGCGCTCGCGCTCCTGCCCGCCCCGTGCGGCGGCGCGAGGCCGCTGGCGATCGACCTCGGCACGGGCTCGGGCTGCGTCGCGTGCGCGCTCGCCGCCGAGCGGCCCGACCTCGCGGTGCTGGCGGTGGACGCCTCGCCGGCCGCCGCCGCCGTCGCCCGCGCCAACGCGCGCGCGCTCGGCCTCGGCGGGCGCGTCCGGGTCGTGGCCGCCGACCTGCTCGACCCGCTCGGGGCGCCCGGCGCCGCGCTCGTCGTGAGCAACCCGCCGTACCTGCCGAGCGGGCTGGTGCCGTCGCTCGACCCCGAGGTGCGGCGGCACGAGCCGCGCGCGGCGATCGACGGCGGCCCCGACGGGCTCGCGCTGATCCGGAAGATCGCCGCGGCCGCGCGCCGCGCGCTCGCCCCGGGCGGCGTCCTCGCGCTCGAGACCGCCGCCGGCGCCCAGGCGCGCGCGGCCGCCGGCCTGCTGGCCGCCGCGGGCTTCGCCGGCGTGGCGCTCCGCGACGACCTGACCGGCGCGACCCGGTTCGTGGCGGGGCGGGCCTGATGGCGGCGCGCCTCGAGATCGAGGGGGGCGTCCGGCTCCGCGGCGAGGTGGCGGTGAGCGCCGCCAAGAACGCCGCGCTCCCGGCGCTGGCGGCGGCGCTCCTCACCTCGGAGCCGGTGCGGCTCCCGAACGTCCCGGCGCTCGCCGACGTCGAGACCATGGTGCGGCTCCTCGAGACGCTCGGCGCGTCGGTCGGCCGCGCCGGGGATGAGCTCAGCGTGCGGGTCGAGCGCGTCGTGAGCGACCTCGCGCCGTACGAGCTCGTCTCGACCATGCGCGCCTCCGTGCTCGTGCTCGGGCCCCTGGTCGCGCGGCACGGCACGGCGCGCGTCGCGCTGCCGGGCGGATGCGCCATCGGCGTGCGCCCGATCGACCAGCACCTCAAGGGCCTGGCCAAGCTCGGCGCGGAGATCGCGATCGAGAACGGCTACGTGACGGCGCAGGCGAGCCGGCTCAAGGGCGCCCGGATCACGACCGACCTCGTCACGGTCACCGGCACCGAGAACCTCATGATGGCCGCCGCGCTGGCCGAGGGCACGACGGTGATCGAGAACGCCGCGTGCGAGCCCGAGGTCGCCGACCTGGCGGCGCTGCTCACCGCGATGGGCGCGCGCGTCCACGGCGCCGGCACCGCGCGGCTCGAGATCCAGGGCGTGCCCGAGCTCGGCGGCGCGGTGCACCGCGTCGTCCCCGACCGCATCGAGGCGGGCACGCTCATCGTGGCGGGCGCGATCACCGGCGGCGACGTCACCGTGACCGGGCTCGTCCCCGCCCACGTCGCGGCGGTGCTCGCCACGCTCGACGAGTGCGGCGTGGCCCTCGAGACGGGGCCCGGCTGGGTGCGGGTGCGCGGGCCGGAGCGCCCGCGGGCGGCGGACGTCACGACGAGCCCGTACCCGGGCTTCCCGACGGACATGCAGGCGCAGGTGATGACGCTCCTGGGCCTCGCCGACGGCCGGTCGCGCGTGACCGAGACGATCTTCGAGAACCGCTTCATGCACGTCGCGGAGCTGGCGCGCATGGGCGCCCGCATCGAGACCGACGGGGCGATCGCGATCGTGCGCGGCGTGCCGGGCTACCAGGGGGCGCCGGTCATGGCCTCCGACCTCCGGGCCTCGGCGGCGCTCGTGCTGGCGGGGCTCGCGGCGGCCGGCGTCACCACGATCTCGCGCGTGTACCACCTCGACCGCGGGTACGAGCGGCTCGAGGCCAAGCTCGCGGCGCTCGGCGCCCGGATCGAGCGGCGGGCATGAAGGAGCGCCTGACCCTCGCCCTGCCGAAGGGCCGCCTCCTCGCCGGCGCGCTCGCGCTCCTGCGCGACCTCGGCGTCGAGGGCGTGGACCAGGACTCCCGCCGGCTGATCTTCACCGACGCCGCGCGCGACCTGCGCCTCCTCTTCCTCAAGCCCGCGGACGTCCCGGCCTACGTCCTCTACGGCGCGGCCGACCTCGGCATCGTCGGCAAGGACATCCTGCTCGAGCAGGAGCCGGACGTGTACGAGCCGCTGGACCTCGGCTTCGGCGTCTGCCGGCTGGTCGTCGCCGAGCCGCGCGAGCTGTGGGAGCGCGACGACCCGGCAAAGTGGTCGTGGGTGCGCGTCGCCACCAAGTACCCGCGCCTGGCCGAGCAGTACTTCACCAACCGCGGCATCCAGGTCGAGATCGTCCGCCTCGACGGCTCGATCGAGCTGGCCCCGCTGGTCGGCCTCGCCGAGCGCATCGTGGACCTCGTGCAGTCGGGGGAGACGCTGCGGGCGAACGGGCTGGTCGAGGTGGCCGAGATCGCCCGCTCCACCGCGCGGCTGATCGTCAACCGCGCCTCGATGAAGACCGAGCACGCGCGCGTCACCGGCCTGATCGAGGAGATGAAGGCCGCCCTCCCGGTGGCGCGGTGATCCGGACGCTCGACGCGCGCCGGCTCGGGCTCGACGCGGTGGTGGCTGCCCTGGCCCGCTCGCCGGAGGCGGTGCCGCCCGAGATCCAGGCGGCCGTGGACGACATCGTGCGGGCGGTCCGCGCGCGCGGCGACGCCGCGGTGCTCGAGTACACGGCGCGCTTCGACGGGTACGCGGCGGCCTCGGTCGCGGCGCTCGCGATCGGGGACGGGGAGTTCGCCGCGGCCCGGCGCTCGGTCGCGCCCGACGTTGGCGCGGCGCTCGCCTACGCGGCCGAGCGGATCGAGCGCTACCACGCGGCGGCCGCGCCGAAGTCGTGGCGGATGACCGACGAGCACGGCTCGGTCCTCGGCCAGGAGGTCCGCCCGCTCGACCGGGTCGGCGTCTACGTGCCCGGCGGGCGCGCCGCCTATCCCTCCACCGTGCTCATGGCCGCGGTGCCGGCGCGCGTGGCCGGCGTGCGCGAGATCGTGCTGGTGACGCCGCCCGGGCGCGACGGCGGTGTCGAGCCGGCGGTGCTGGCGGCGGCGCGGATCGCCGGCGTGACCGAGGGCTGGCGCGTGGGCGGGGCGCAGGCGATCGCGGCGCTCGCCTGCGGCACGGCCACGATCCGCCGCGTGGACAAGATCGTCGGGCCGGGCAACGTCTACGTCGCGCTCGCCAAGGCGCGGGTCTTCGGCGAGGTGGGCATCGACATGATCGCCGGGCCGAGCGAGGTCATCGTGGTGGCGGACGCCGCCGCGGACCCGGCCTGGGTGGCGGCGGACCTCCTGGCCCAGGCCGAGCACGACCCGATGGCGCGCGCGCTGCTGATCACGGAGTCGCCGGAGCTGATCCGGCTCGTCGGCGCCGCGCTCGAGAGCCAGCTCGCCGCGCTCCCGCGCCGCGAGATCGCGGGGGCGTCGCTGGCGGCCCACGGCGCGCTGATCCGCGTGGCGTCGCTCGACGACGCCGTCGAGCTGGCCAACCGGTTCGCGCCCGAGCACCTCGAGCTGATGGTCGCGGTGCCGGCGGCGCTCCTGCCGCGCGTGCGGCACGCCGGCGCGGTGTTCCTGGGGGCCCACACGCCCGAGGTGGTCGGCGACTACGTCGCGGGCCCGAACCACGTCCTGCCGACGGCCGGCACGGCGCGGTTCGCCTCGCCGCTCGGCCCCGAGGACTTCGTGAAGCGGTCGAGCGTCATCGAGTACTCGCCGCGCGGGCTCCGGGCCGCGGCGCCGCACCTGGCGGCGCTCACCCGCGTCGAGGGGCTCCGGGGCCACGGGCGGGCGGCCGAGCTGCGACTCACCGACGAGGGAGGGACGACGGCATGAGCGGACAGCCCGCGGCGCGGCAGGCGCGAGTCGAGCGCAAGACGAAGGAGACGGACATCGTCCTCCACCTGAACCTCGACGGCGCCGGCGCCTCGAAGATCCAGACGCCGATCCCGTTCTTCAGCCACATGCTCGAGGCGTGGTCGAAGCACGGGCTCATGGACCTCGCGGTGGAGGCGCAGGGCGACGTGGCGGTGGACCAGCACCACACGGTCGAGGACGTCGGGATCGTGCTCGGGCAGGCCCTCCGCCAGGCGCTCGGCGACAAGAAGGGGATCGTGCGCTACGGCACCGCGTTCGTCCCGATGGACGAGGCGCTCGTGTCGGCGTCGGTGGACCTGTCGGGCCGGCCGTTCCTGGTCTTCGGCGTGCCGGTGGCGCGCGCGCGGGTGTCGAACTTCGACCTGGACCTCCTGCAGGAGTTCTTCCGCGCCTTCGCCTTCAACGCCGAGATGACGCTGCACGTGACGCTGCACTACGGCCACAACCTGCACCACATCACGGAGGCGGTGTTCAAGGCCGTGGGGCGGGCGCTCGCCGAGGCGACGCGGATCAACCCGCGCATCGCGGGCCTCACGCCGTCCACGAAGGGCACGCTGTGAGCTCATGATCGCGGTGATCGACTACGGCCGCGGCAACCTCGGCTCGGTCGAGAAGGCGTTCGGCCGCGTCGGCATTCCCGCGGCGGTCACCCAGGACCCGCGGGCGGTGGACGAGGCCGACGCCGTCGTCCTGCCCGGCGACGGCGCCTTCCACGACGCCATGGCGAACCTCGACCGGCTCGGGCTCCTGCCGGCGCTCCGGCGCGCGCTCGACGGGAGCCGGCCGTTCCTCGGCATCTGCCTCGGCTACCAGCTGCTGTTCTCGGCGAGCGAGGAGTTCGGCGACGGGCGGGGGCTCGACGTGATCCCGGGCGTCGTGCGGCGGTTTCCCCCCGGCCGGAAGGTGCCGCACATGGGCTGGAACGGCGTCGAGCACGCGGGCGACCTCACCCTGTTCGAGGGCATCCCGTCGGGGGCGCACTTCTACTTCGTCCACTCGTACTATCCGGAGCCCGCGACGCCGGTCAAGAGCGGATGGTGCGAGTACGGCGTCCGGTTCGCCGCGGCGATCGAGCGGGGACGGATCCACGCCACCCAGTTCCACCCCGAGAAGAGCCAGCGCTGGGGGCTGCGCCTGCTCGAGAACTTCGCGGCGGTCGTGAAGGGCGCCGCGCGGTGATCGTGATCCCCGCCGTGGACCTGCGCGGGGGGCGCTGCGTGCGCCTCGTCGAGGGGCGCGCCGACCGCGAGACCGTGTTCTCCGACGACCCGGTCGCCATGGCCGTGCGCTGGGCGGCGCTCGGCGCCGAGCGCCTGCACGTGGTGGACCTCGACGGCGCGTTCGCCGGCGAGCCGCGCCAGACCGCGCTCGTCGCCGCGATCGCGCGGGCCGTGGCGCCGGTGCCCGTCGAGGCGGGCGGGGGACTGCGGAGCCTCGAGGCGGTCGCCGACGTGCTCGCCGCCGGCGCGCGCTGGGCCGTCCTGGGCACGCGCGCGGCGCTCGACGGCGGCTTCCTCGCCGACGCCTGCCGGGCGCACGGCGAGCGGATCATCGTCGCCGTGGACGCGCGCGGGGACCGGGTCGCGGTGCGCGGCTGGACCGGCGTGACCGACCAGATGGTGGTGGACGTGGCCCGGCGGGCGCGCGAGGCCGGCGCCGGCGCGCTCCTCTACACCGACGTGAGCCGCGACGGCACCGAGCTCGGGCCGAACGTGGAGGCCACGGCCGCGCTGGCCCGCGCGGTGCCGCTGCCGGTCCTGGCTTCGGGCGGCGTCGGGCGGCTCGAGGACCTGGCGCGGCTCGCCGCCGTCCCGGGCGTCGCCGGCTGCATCGTCGGGCGCGCGCTGTACACGGGCGCTCTGGACCTGCGCGACGCGCTGGCCGAGCTGGCCCACGCGCCCGTGGCGGGCCACCCCCGGAGCGAGCCGGGCACGCGGACTCCGCGACCATCATGCTGACCAAGCGGATCATCCCCTGCCTCGACGTCAAGGACGGCCGCGTCGTCAAGGGCGTGCGCTTCGTGGACCTGCGCGACGCGGGCGACCCCGTCGAGGCCGCCCTCGCCTACGACGCGCAGGGCGCCGACGAGCTCGTGTTCCTCGACATCACGGCCTCGCACGAGGGCCGTGAGACCATGCTCGACGTGGTCCGCCGGACGGCCGAGGGCATCTACATGCCGCTCACCGTCGGCGGCGGGATCCGCTCGATCGAGGACGTGCGGCGCCTGCTGCGCGCGGGCGCCGACAAGGTCTCGCTCAACACGGCGGCGCTCGAGCGGCCGGCGCTGATCCGCGAGGCGGCCGAGCGCTTCGGGAGCCAGTGCATCGTGGTGGCCATCGACGCGCGCCGCGCGCCGGGCGGCGCGGGCTGGGGCGTGTACACCCACGGCGGCCGGCGTCCGACCGGGCGCGACGCCCTCGAGTGGGCGCGCGAGGCGGTGGAGCTCGGCGCGGGCGAAATACTGCTGACGAGCATGGACCGCGACGGCACCAAGGACGGCTACGACCTCGAGCTGACCCGCGCCGTCGCCGAGGGCGTCACGGTGCCGGTGATCGCCTCGGGCGGGGCCGGCTCGCTCGAGCACCTCTGGGAGGGGCTCAGCGAGGGGCGCGCCGACGCGGTGCTGGCGGCCTCCATCTTCCACTTCGGCATCCACACGATCGCGGAGGCGAAGGCCTACCTGCGCGCGCGCGGCGTCGTCGTCCGGAGCGAGCCGTGACGCTCGACGCGCTCCGCTTCGACGCCCAGGGGCTGATCCCCGCGGTCGTCCAGGAGGCCGACACCGGCGAGCTCCTGATGGTGGCCTGGATGGACCGCGCCGCCGTCGAGGCGACGCTGGCGACCGGCGTGACCCACTTCTGGTCGCGCTCGCGCGGCGCGCCGTGGCGCAAGGGCGAGACCTCGGGCCACACGCAGCACGTGCAGGCCGTCTACGCCGACTGCGACGGCGACACGCTCCTCGTGCTCGTCCACCAGGAGGGCGTGGCCTGCCACACCGGCTCGCGCACGTGCTTCTTCACCGCGCTCACGGCGGACGCGACGCCGGGCGGTCCCCTCGCGCCGGCCCACATGCTCGAGCGGCTCGAGCGGACGATCCAGGCCCGCAGGACGGACGCGCCGAGCGGCTCCTACGTGGCGAAGCTCCTCGCGGCGGGCGAGGGCGACATCTGCCGCAAGATCGGGGAGGAGGCGACCGAGGTCATCACCGCGGCCCTCGCCGGCGAGGGCGACCGCCGCCTGGTCGAGGAGGTCGCCGACCTCTGGTTCCACACGCTGGTGCTGCTGGGCGCGCGCGGGATCCCCCTGCGCGAGGTGCTGAAGGAGCTGGCCCGGCGCCACGCCCGGCGCGCCGCGCCGGGCGCCTGACGCCCCGCGTGCCTCCGCGCGTCGTGGCGGTCGTGGGGATGGTGGTCGCCGCGCTGGCCGGCTGCGCCGGCGCGCGGATCGAGGCGGGCGTGTTCCACTCGGACAAGGGCTACCGCGTGACGCTCCCCGGCGCGGGCTGGACGGTGGACGGCGACGGCGCCGCCGACCTCGTGCTGCGGCGCTCCGCGGGGCCCGCGGCCATCCTGGCCCATGCGGAGTGCGGGCGCGCCGGCGGGCGCACCCTCGACGTGCTGGCGCGGCACCTGCTGCTCGGGGTGCGCGACCGCATCACCCTCGAGCGCGGCGCGGCGTCGGTCGGGGGCCGGCCGGCCCTGCGCGCCGTCCTCGACGGGCGCGTCGGGCCCGGCGACGCGGCGACGCGCATCGAGACGTACGTGGTGAAGGACGGGCGGTGCGTGTACGACCTCGTGTACGTCGCGCCGCCGGCGGCCTTCGAGACGGGGCGGGGCGACTTCCGCCGCCTGGTGGAGAGCTTCGCGACGGAGTCGCGGTGATGGACGCGTACTGGCGGCGCACGGCGATCTGGTACGGGGGCGTCGGCCTGCTCACGGGCCGCGTGGCGCGGAGCCTCGCGCTCCCGCCGAAGTACTTCCGGCTCGTCGTCCACGAGGTCGAGGCGATGGGCGTGCAGTCGCTCGGCGTGGCGCTGGTGGCGGCCGTCTTCACCGGCATGGTCTTCACGATCCAGAGCGCCGTGAACATGGCCCGGTTCGGCGCCGAGAGCTACGTGGGGCCGGTCGCGGCGCTCGCCATCCTGCGCGAGCTCGGTCCGGTGCTCACCGCGATCCTCGTCGGCGGCAAGGTGGCCTCCGGCATCACCGCGGAGCTCGGCTCGATGAAGGTGACCGAGCAGATCGACGCGCTCCGGACGCTCGGCGTGAACTACATCAAGCGGCTGGTGGTGCCGCGCGTGCTGGCCGCGCTGGTGGTCTTTCCGCTGCTGACGGTGCTCGCCGACGCGGTCGGTGTGCTCGGCGGCATGGTGATCATGTACGCGGAGCGCGGCGCCGACATGTGGGCGTACTGGAACACGACGACGTACTGGGTGGTGCCCAAGGACTTCCTGACGGGAGTCGGCAAGTCGGTGTTCTTCGGCGCGATCGTGACGCTGATCGGGTGTCACAACGGCCTCGGCACCGAGGGCGG
The DNA here is from genome assembly GCA_016179875.1 of Candidatus Rokuibacteriota bacterium. GTDB lineage: Bacteria > Methylomirabilota > Methylomirabilia > Rokubacteriales > CSP1-6 > GWA2-73-35. Next base: position 36,160 of record JACPCH010000119.1, read on the forward strand.
GACCGAGGGTCTCGGCCGGGCGACGACGGCGACGGTCGTCCAGGTGACCATGGCGGTCATCGTCTCGGACTTCTTTCTGACCAAGCTGTTCCTGACCCTGTTCTACTGAGGGAGCGGTGGTGGAGCCGGTCATCGAGGTCGTGGAGGTGTGGAAGAGCTTCGACACCGTCCAGGTGCTCCGGGGCGTGTCGTTCGCGCTCGTGCGCGGCGAGACGCTGGTGGTGATGGGCGGGAGCGGCTCGGGCAAGACCGTGCTGCTGCGCCTCGTCGCCGGCCTCATCCGGCCCGACGCGGGGCAGATCCGGGCGTTCGACCGCCGCATCGAGCACCTCTCGGAGGAGCAGCTCCTGCCGATCCGCCGGCGGATGGGCTACGTGTTCCAGGGCGCCGCGCTCTTCGACTCGCTCAGCGTGCGCGAGAACGTGGCCTACCCGCTGCGCGAGAACTCGAGCCTGCCCGAGCGGGAGATCGAGGCGCGCGTCGTGACGAACCTCGGGCTCGTCGGGCTGGGGCCCGAGGTGCTCGGGCTCCTGCCGGCCGCGCTCTCGGGCGGGATGCGCAAGCGGGTGGGGATCGCCCGGGCCCTCTCCGCCGAGCCCGAGGTGCTGCTGTTCGACGAGCCGACGGCCGGCCTCGACCCGACGAACTCGAAGCTGGTGGCCGGGCTGATCAGCGAGCTGCACGGCGGTGGCGTCTGCGACACCGCGATCGTCGTCACTCACGACCTCGAGCTCGCCAAGACGGTCGCCGACCGGGTGGCGGTCCTGATCGACGGCCGGTTCGACGCCGTCGGCCCGGTCGCCGAGGTGCTCGGCTCGGACAACCTGGCGGTCCAGGCCTTCCTGGCCGGCGAGGCGAGGTGACCGGGTGAACGACGAGCGGCGGGAGCTCACCGTGAAGTTCCGGGTCGGCGTGTTCGTCCTGGTGGCGCTCGCCGTGTTCCTCGGCATGGTCTACGCGCTCGGCGCGCGGGCACGCCTCTTCGAGGCCCGGTACACGATCCACGCCGACTTCACGGAGGTCGGCGGGCTCACCGAGGGCGCGACGGTCCGGCTGGCCGGCGTGCAGATCGGCCGGGTGACCGCCGTGCACCTGCCGGCCGCCCCCGGCGGCAAGGTGCGCGTGGACCTGAACATCGCGCGGCGCTACGCCGACCGCATCCGCAAGGACTCGGTCGCCCGGATCGAGACGCAGGGACTGCTCGGCGACAAGATCGTGGAGATCACCGTCGGCACCGGCGCGGCGCCGCCCCTCGGGCCCGGCGAGGTGCTGGCGGCGCGCGACCCGACCGAGATCGCGCGCGTGATCAGCGAGGGCGCGGAGACGGCCAGGCAGGTCGGCGCGCTCGTCGCGTCGCTGCGCCGGACGGCCGACACCCTCAACCGCTCCGGCCTCGTCGACAAGCTCGGCCGCGCCGCCGACCAGCTCGAGCGCGGCCCGGGCTGGGTCCACGCCCTCCTCTACGAGGAGCCCGCGGCGCTCCGGCGCCTCAACCAGCTGATCGCGACGACCCAGGCGCTGCTCGACCGCGTCGCCGAGGGGCAGGGCGCCGCCGGCGTCCTCCTCTCGCCCGGGGGCACCGCGTCGGCGCAGCGCTTCGTCGCGGCGATGGACCGCCTCGGCCGCCTGGTGGACCGGCCGGGGCTCGAGGACGGCGCGCTCATGGCGCTGCTGACGGACCCGAAGTACAAGGCGACGCTCGACGACCTGAAGGCGGTCGCGAAGAACCTGCGCGAGGTGTCGGACCGCGTGGCGGGCGGCCGCGGCGTGCTCGGCGCCCTCGCGGCCGACGCACCCGACGACGGCGGCGTGCGCGCCGCGCTCCAGGACCTCCGCGCCGCCGTCGCGAGCCTCAAGACGGTCAGCGAGCGGCTCAACGCGGGCGAGGGCACGCTCGGCTCGCTGCTGGCCGATCCGACGGTCTACGAGCGCCTGGTGGCGATCCTCGACGGCGCGCAGCGCTCGTTCCTCCTGCGCACCCTCATCAAGAGCCTCGGCAGCGACCGGGGCGTGGAGCCCGCGGATGCCCCGCGACGCTAACGTCTACCGCTGCCAGCAGTGCGGCTTCGCGAGCCCGAAGGCCGGGACGTGCCCGGATTGCCTGCGCGGCGGCGCCGGCTACGTCCAGCTCGTCGAGGAGCGCGCGGCCCCGTCGCGCGGGACGCGCCGGCCGGCGGCGGCGGCGGCCGACCGGCCGCGCCCGCTCCGCGAGATCACCCTCGAACGGGGCGACCGGGTGGCGACCGGGATCGGCGAGCTCGACCGCGTCCTCGGCGGCGGCGTCGTCCGCGGCTCGCTCGTGCTGATCGGCGGGGAGCCGGGCGCCGGGAAGAGCACGCTCCTGCTGGCCGCGGCGCGGGCCCTGGCCCGGGTGACGCCGCCCGTTCTCTACGTCACCGCCGAGGAGTCCGCCGCGCAGGTGAAGATGCGCGCCGACCGGCTCGGCATCACGGCCGACGGGCTCCTGCTCTGGGCGGAAACCGACCTCGCGGCGGTCCAGGCCGCCCTCGACGACGTCAAGCCGCGCGCGCTCGTGGTGGACTCGATCCAGACCGTGTCCCTGCCGGAGCTCGAGTCGGCGCCGGGCAGCGTCGCGCAGGTCCGCGAGTGCGGCGCGCGCCTGCAGGCGCTCGCCAAGGCGCGCGGCATCGCGACCTTCCTCGTCGGCCACGTCACCAAGGAAGGGGCGCTGGCCGGCCCGCGCGTGCTCGAGCACCTCGTGGACACCGTCCTCTACTTCGAGAGCGAGCCCCACCATGCCTACCGGGTGTTGCGGGCGGTCAAGAACCGGTTCGGCTCCACCAACGAGATCGGCGTGTTCGAGATGGGCGAGCGCGGGCTCACCGAGGTGTCGAACCCGTCGGGATTCTTCCTCGCCGAGCGGCCCGCCGGCGCGGCCGGCTCGGTCGTCGTCGCGAGCCTCGAGGGCACGCGCCCGCTGCTCCTCGAGCTCCAGGCGCTGGTCACGCGCGCGTCGTTCGGCACGCCGCGGCGGACGGTGCTCGGCGCCGACTACAACCGCGTGTGCCTGCTCCTCGCCGTGCTGGAGAAGCGCGCGGGCGTCCCCCTCGCGAGCCAGGACGTCTTCGTGAACGTCGCGGGCGGCGGGCGCGTGACCGAGCCGGCCGCCGACCTCGGCATCGTCCTGGCCGCCGCGTCGAGCTACCTGGACCGGCCGCTGCCCGCGGATCTGGTCGTGCTCGGCGAGGTCGGGCTGACCGGCGAGGTCCGCGCGGTGGCGGGGCTCGAGCTTCGCCTGCGCGAGGCGGCGGCGCTCGGGTTCCGCACGGCGCTCGTGCCCAGGGGCAGCCTCGCCGACCGCGCGAAGCCGCCGCTCGAAGCCCGTGGCGTGGCCACGGTCACCGACGCCCTCGACGCCGTGCTCGGTTGATGCGCGGCGTCGCGGTCCTGATCCCGGCCGGCGGCCTCGGCACCCGCTTCGGCGGCCGGACGCCGAAGCAGTTCCTCCGGCTCGGGCGCGTGCCGGTGCTCGTCGCCACCGTCGGCCGCTTCGCCCGCCACCCGGGCGTGGCGGCGATCGTGGTCGCGGCGCCGGGCGCCCACGTCGCCCGCGCCCGGCGGCTCCTGGCGCCGCTCGCGCGGCGCGCCCCCGTGACGGTCGTGGCGGGGGGCCGCACGCGCCAGGACTCGGTCTGGCTCGCGCTGCAGGCGGTGCCGGACACGGCCGACGTCGTGGTCGTGCACGACGCGGTCAGGCCGCTCATCACCCGCCGGCTCATCGCCGACGTCGTGCGCGCGGCCGTCGGCTCGGGCGCGGCCATCTGCGCCCTGCCGATCGCGGAGACCGTCAAGCGGGTGCGGGGCGGCCTGGTCGAGGCGACCCTCGACCGGTCGGAGCTGTGGGCGGTCCAGACGCCCCAGGCCTTCCGGGCCGACCTCCTGCGCGAGGCCCACGAGAAGGCGCGGCGCGACGGCGTCAGCGGCACCGACGACGCGATGCTCGTCGAGCGCCTGGGCCACCCCGTGCGGGTGGTGCCGGGGCTCGCCGCGAACGTCAAGATCACGACGCCCGAGGACCTCCGCCGCGCGCGGGGAGCGGCCCGCCGGTGACGCGGGTGGGCTTCGGCTTCGACCTGCACCCGCTCGTCGCGGACCGGCCGCTCGTCCTGGGCGGCGTGACGGTGGCGAGCGACCGGGGCCTCGGCGGCCACTCGGACGCCGACGTCCTCGCCCACGCCGTCGGCGAAGCGCTGCTCGGCGCGCTCGCGCTCGGCGACCTCGGGCGCCATTTCCCCGACACCGATCCGCGCTACCGGGGGATCTCCAGCCTCGAGCTGCTGCGGCGGGTCGTGGAGCTCGTCGGCGCGCAGGGCGGACGGCTCGTCAACGTGGACGCCACGGTGCTCGCGGAGGCGCCGCGCCTGGCGCCGCACCTGCCCGCGATGGCCCGGCGGCTCGCGGAGGCGCTCGGGCTGCCGGCCGACCGCGTGAGCGTGAAGGCCAAGAGCCCGGAGGGGCTCGGGCTGGTCGGCCGGCGCGAGGGCATCGCGGCGATGGCCGTCGTGGGCGTCGAGGTGGGTCCGTGAGGATCTACAACACGCTGACCCGGAAGAAGGAGGACTTCGTCCCGCTGTCGCCGGGCTACAAGGGCTACCAGGTCAGGTTCGTCAAGAACTTCACCGACGTGGACGACAAGATCATCCGGCGGGCGAACGCGGAGGGCGTGCCCGCGCTCGAGGTCTCCGAGCGCTACATCCGGGAGTTCGGCGCGGACATGGCGGCGATCGGCGTGCGGCCGGGCGACGTCGAGCCCAAGGCCACCGAGCACATCCCCGAGATGGTCGCGCTCATCGAGCGGCTGATCGCCCGGGGCCTCGCGTACGCCGTCGACGGCGACGTCTATTTCGAGATCCGGCGCTTCCCGCCGTACGGCCGGCTGTCCGGCAAGAATCTCGACGAGCTTCTCGCCGGCGCCCGCGTCGAGGTGGACGAGCGCAAGCGGGATCCGCGCGACTTCGCCCTCTGGAAGGCCGCCAAGCCGGGCGAGCCGGCGTGGCCGAGCCCGTGGGGCGCCGGCCGCCCGGGCTGGCACATCGAGTGCTCGGCGATGTCCATGCGGTACCTCGGCGAGTCGTTCGACGTCCACGGCGGCGGCGAGGATCTCGTGTTCCCCCACCACGAGTGCGAGATCGCCCAGTCGGAGGGCGCCACCGGCGCGCCCTTCGCCCGGTACTGGATCCACAACGGGTTCGTGAACCTCGGCGCCGAGAAGATGTCGAAGTCGCTCAGGAACACGCTGACGATCCGGGACATCGTCCGGCGCCACGACCCCGACGCGCTCCGGCTTTGGATGCTCGGCACCCACTACCGCAACCCGATCGAGTGGTCCGAGGAGCGGGTGCGCGAGGCGGCCCGCGCGCTCGGGCGCTTCACCCGTCTGTTCCACGACGCCGGGACGTCCAAGGGCGGCTCGCCCGCGCCCGCGGCGCCGGCGGGCGAGCTCCGGGTGCTCGTAGAGCGCTTCGACGCCGCGATGGACGACGACTTCAACACGCCGCAGGCGCTCGGCGCGATGTTCGACCTGAGCCGTGCCCTCTACGAGCTCGTGGATCGCGCGCGCGCCGGGGCCGGCGCGCGCGACGCGCTGGCCGCGGGGGTGGGGGCGCTCCGGCGGCTCGGCGGCGCCCTCGGGCTGTTCGAGCGCGGCCCGGCCGATGGCGGGCCGCCGCCACCGGAGATCGAGCGGCTCGTCGCCGAGCGCGGCGCGGCGCGGACGCGGCGTGACTGGAAGCGGTCGGACGAGCTGCGCGATGAGATCCAGCGCCGGGGCTGGACGGTCGAGGACACGCCGGGCGGGCCGCGCGTGACGCGCAAGGGCGCGTGACGCGGTCCCGGGGGCGATCATGGACGATGCGAGAGCTCTTGAAGAGCGGCGGGCGCCGCGTGGACGAGGTGGCGGTGCTCGCGGGCGGGACGGGGCCGCTCGCCGAGATCGTCGCGCTCGCGCGCCGCGCGGGCGTCAAGGTCGCCTACCGGACGCGCGACCAGCTCACGGCGATGGCGGACTCCGACCGCCATCAGGGCGTGGTCGCGCGCGTGGCCTCGGCGGCGTACGTGGACCTCGACACGCTCCGGCGCATCCCGGAGGCGCGGGGCGAGACGCCGTTCTTCCTCGCGCTCGACCAGATCCAGGATCCACGGAACTTCGGCGCGATCCTCCGCACCGCGGAGGCCCTGGGCGCCCACGGCGTCATCGTGCCGAAACATCACCAGGTCGGGCTCACCGAGGCCGCGGCGCGGGCCGCCATGGGGGCCCTCCACCATATCCCGGTCGCCCGGGAGACCAACCTGGTCGGTGCCCTGGAAACACTGAAGAAATCGGGCGTTTGGGTCTACGGAAGCACCCCGGGTGAGGGCGTGCCCCTCTGGGCGGCCGACCTGACCGGGCCCCTCTGCCTGGTCGTGGGAAGCGAGGGCGAGGGGCTCCGGCCGCTCGTCGCCCGGACCTGCGACGTGCTGGTCGCGATTCCGATGGCGGGCCGGATCGGCTCGCTCAACGCCGGCGCCGCGGCGGCCGTTCTCTGCTACGAGGTCGTCCGGCAGCGGGCCGGCCGGGCCAAAACTCCTTGACTAATCAAGCGCTCACGACTAAAGTGAAGTTTTGTCTGTGCTGGCGTAGCTCAGTGGCAGAGCAACTGCCTTGTAAGCAGTGGGTCGGGGGTTCAAATCCTCCCGCCAGCGCCAGCTTTTTTGCCGGCGGATTCGGGGAGGTACCCAAGTGGCCAAAGGGGGCAGACTGTAAATCTGCTGGCGGATGCCTTCGGGGGTTCAAATCCTCCCCTCCCCACCATTTCGCACGTGGGCGGGAATAGCTCAGCGGTAGAGCGCCAGCCTTCCAAGCTGGGGGTCGCGGGTTCGAATCCCGTTTCCCGCTCCAAGGCCGAGACGCATGCGTGCGCCCATGTAGCTCAGACGGCAGAGCGCGTCCTTGGTAAGGACGAGGTCTCCGGTTCGATCCCGGACATGGGCTCCACTTTGACCGTAGCCGTTGTCACCGCCAACGGGAGGACGTGAGGCATGGCGAAGGCGAAGTACGAGCGGACGAAGCCGCACGTGAACATCGGGACGATCGGGCACATCGACCACGGCAAGACGACGCTGACGGCGGCGAT
>JACPCH010000170.1 GCA_016179875.1 Candidatus Rokuibacteriota bacterium
TGCGCGAGGTCGCCGGCGCCGATCCGCGCCGCCCCGGCCTGCAGCGCCTGGATCGGCGTCACCATCCGGCGGGCCAGGAAGAGGCTCGCCACCACGGACAGCACGATGCCGGCGACGATCAGGAGGATGGTCCGCTGGACGGACGCCTGGAGCGGCTCGAACGCCTCCTCGAGGGGCTGCTCGATGAAGACCGCCCACTTGAGCGGCGTGATGGTGGCGTAGTCGGTGAGCACCCGCTGGTTCTTGATGTCGCGCGCGACCGTGACGTCCTCGGGCGCCTCGCCGGTCGTGGGCGCGCCGGCCAGCGCCGTCTTCACCTGGGGGAGCGCCGCGAACGAAGTCTTCTGCAGCACCAGGCTGATGTCGGGGTGCGCGATGAGCGCGCCCCGGCCGTCCACCACGAAGGCCTGGCCGGCCTTGCCGACCTTGATCTGCGAGACGACGTCCCAGATGAACTTGAGGTTGACCTCGGCCACCGTGACGCCGGCGTCCTGACCGCTGCCGGCGATGGCGATGGTCATGTACGGCTCGGACTCCTTGCGGAAATACACGGGCCCGTAATGGATCTTCCCCGCCCGGGCCTCGCGGAACTTCGGCTCGCCGGAGAAATCGGTCCCGCTGCCGACCACGTCCATCGCGAGGCGGGAGACCCGGAGCTGCTCCCGGCCCTCGGCGTCGAGGTGGCTGATCTCGGTGATGGCCGGCGCCTGGCGCAGGAGCCGCAGATAATCCACGCGGCGCTGGTCGGTGGCCGCCGCCTTCGGGCCGAGCTGGGGCTGCGTCGTCCAGCCGATCTGGCGCTCGATCTCCTTGATGAACGCCTCGATCCGCGTCGCGGCGTTGAGGGCCTTCTGGCGCTGGACGGCGACGAGCGCCGCCTTGTTCTCCTGGTAGGACGACCAGACTTCGATCGCGCCGGACGCGAGCAGGGCGCCGCTCACCAGCACCGCGAAGACGATGACGTACTTGCGGAAGAGGCGCCCGCGGGGGGTCATCTCATCCCGACAATAGCACCAGGAGGCGATCCATCGACGCTTCCAGGCAGCGCCGGATCTCGTCCCGGCAGGCGCGGAAGACGTCCTCGCCCTGGCCCGCCGGATCGCCGATGTCCCCCGTCTCGCCGGCCAGCTCGCGCAGGGTGAGCACCGGCCGCCCGCGCGCCTCGGGCAGCGCGTCCACCAGGGCGCGCTGCGCCCCGGTCATGGTCACGATGAGGTCGGCCGCGGCGATCAGCTCGGGATGCTCGCGGAGGGCCGTGGACGCGAAGCCGTCCTCGGCCAGGAGGATGCCGGTCTCCTTGAGCGCCAGGCGCGCGTCGAGCGAGGCGAGCATGCCGTCGCGCGCGTAGCCCGCGACGCCCGCCGACGCCACGCTCACGGCGGGCGCCAGCCCGCGTTCGGCCAGCAACCGCTCGAGGAACGCCTGGGCCATGACGCTGCGGGCGGTGTTGGCCTGGCAGACGACCAGGACGGTCTTAACCACGCGTGTCCGGGAGCGGCCGGTAGTACGAGTGGCCGGCCGTCGTCCACGCGCCCAGCATCTCGCGGAACTTCGGGCCCATCGGGTCGACGCCGCGCATCGGCATGGTGCCGCGACGGATCGTGAAGTCGTGCGGCGCCAGCGCGCCGGCCCGGTCGAAATGGCGTCCGGCCGCGTCCCGGCGCCCCCGCCGCCAGAGCCACTCGCCCAGCCCGAACTCCGCCCGCGCCTCCTGGTCGGCGGGGGTCGGCAGCGCGAGATGGGCGCGCGTCTCGTCGGCGGTGAAGCCGGGCGTCTCGCCGCGCACCCAGGCGCGGAGCGCCCCGAGCGGCCGGGCCGCCTCGAGGCCCGTGATGTGCTTGAAGGTGTCCGTCCCGAACGCCACGTCGTTCGGGCGCACGATCCGGCCGCGCTCGTCGATCCAGAGCACGGTCGGCACGTTGACCATGTTGTAGAGGTCGGCGACGACGTGCGCGGTGTCGATCAGCGACGGGTGCGTCGGCTTGGCGGCCTCGATCCACGGGCGGGCGTCCTCGGGCCGGGCGTCGAGGGCGACCGTGACGGCGGCGAAGCCGCGCGGGCCGAGCTCCTCGTGAAGCGCCTGCCACACGGGCAGGTCGAGGCGGCACCCTCACCAGGAGGCGTAGGCGACGAGGAGCACCTTCCGGCCGCGCTGGGCCGAGAGCGCGTGGAGGCGGCCGTCGAGGTCGGGCAGCGTGAAGTCGGGGGCCTCGAGCGTCGCCAGCGCGCGGCCGCGCTCGGCCGCCGACACGCCGAGGAACGCGGCGCCCTCCTCGCGGTCGAGGGCCACCGGCCGGCCGGCCGCGCGCGCGCGCTCGACGAGGGCCAGCCCGTCCGGCGCGGGCAGCTCGTCGACGCGGCCGCCGTCGAGGATCGTGAGCCGGTCTCCCGGCATGGCGCCTCCCGTCACCGCCCCGGCTCGCCGACGTGGCGGTTGAACTCGAGGTCGGCGCCCAGGTCGCGTGTCCGGGTCGGACTCAGCACGATCTCCTCGACGACCGTGCGCGCCGGCAGCGTCGCGCACAGGAGGATCGCCCGCGCGACGTCCTCGGGCTGCATCATCGTCGCGCGCGCCTTCGCGTCGGGCGGCTGCGGCCGCTTGTCGAGGATCGGCGTGTCGACCTCGGCGGGCAGGATCGTCGTCGCGCGGATCCCCTGGTCGCGCAGCACGTTGTGGACGTGGCCCATCAGGTTCCTCACGGCGGCCTTCGCCGCGCCGTAGGGCGCGCCGGCGAGCAGGCCGGGGCGGAGCGCCGCGGCCGAGGACACGGTGACGATCGTGCCGCCGCCCCGCGCGATCATGCCGGGAAGGACCGCCTGCGTCAGGACGTACACCGCGTTCAGGTTCACGTTGAGGACGCCGTCCCACTCCTGCTTCGGGACCCAGCGGATGTTGCGCGCGCGGCTCGAGTAGCCGGCGCTGTTCACGAGGACGTCCACGCGGCCGAGCGTCGCGACCGTCGAGTCCACCAGCGCCCGTGCCGCGGCGTGGTCCTCGACGTCCACGGCCCGCGCCGTCGCCCTGCCGCCGGCCTTCGTGATCTCCCCGGCCACCGCCTCGAGCGGCTCCTTGCGCCGTCCCACGACGACCACGTGCGCCCCCTCCGCCGCCAGCAGCCTGGCCGTCTCGCGGCCGATCCCGCTGCCGGCGCCCGTCACGATCGCCACCTGGCCGCTCAACGCGCCCATGGCGCGAGGATACCTCATCGCCGGCCGGCGCTCACCACGCCCACACCGGCTGCTCGAAGTCGTGGACGCGCGTCGGACGCCCGTGGATGACGACCTCGCGGAGCTGGTAGAGGACCGCCGCGGTCGGCGCGTGGACCAGCGTCGAGAGGATCGGGATCTGGATCATCGGCCGGTCGCTCCCGGGAATCGTCGCGAAGCGGGGCACCTCCGGCCGGTCGAGGTCGGCCAGCGGCACCCGGTGGACGCTCGCGACCTCGTCGGGGTTCGGCGCCAGCACGACGTCCTCGCCACCCCAGACGACGACCGGCGTGATGATGAAGCCCGAGCGCGTGCCGTAGTCGTCGAGGACCCCGAGCACCGAGGCGGCGCCACACGTCACGCCGAGCTCTTCCGCGAGCTCGCGCAGCGCCGCCGCGACCGCGCCCTCGCCGGCGTCGATCCGGCCGCCCGGCAGCGCCCACTGCCGGGCGTGGGCCCGCAGCGACGCCGCCCGCCGCGTGAGGAGGAAACACGCGCGCCGGTCCTCGTCGGGCAGGAGCACGACCGCGACCGCCGCCGGGCGGCGGCCGTCGGCGGGGATCGCGCGGCGCTCGAAGCGGGCGAGGTTCGCGCGGGCCCGCGTCCGAAACGCGTCGTCGAAGCGATCGGTGGGAGACGCTCGTACCTGTCCTCCGCCCACCGGTGCGGTCTCCTCAGAGCTCCGGGCGGCAGACCGCGCGGAAGTTGCACCACCGGCAGATGCGCAGCTCTTCCGTCCTCTCGAAGCCGGCCACGTCGGCGACGTTGGCCTCGGGGTCCACCAGGTAGGCCTTCATCGAGCGGATCGAGAGGCGGAGCCGCTCCTTGATCTCCTCGAGCCGCTCGTCGCTCCAGTGGTGCGGCGTGACCAGGGGCTCGCGCAGGTTCGCCTCGAAGAGATCCACCTTCGCGGGCGGCACGCCCAGCACCTCGTGGGCGTAGAGGGCGTAGCAGCCGAGCTGGAACGCGGCGCCCTCGCCGTTGGCGCCGCCCGACTTCCAGTCCACCAGCGCGAGCCGGCCTTCGTCGGTCCAGAAGCCGAAGTCGGGCGCGACCCAGACCGCGGTGCCCTCGAAATCGAACACCTTCGACCAGTGCTCGATGGACCAGTGCTCGGGCGCCGTCTTGCGGATCGCCGCCAGCAGCGGCAGGCGGAAGAAGTTGCGCAGGCACCGGGCGACATTCCCCGACAGCGCCTGCCAGACCTCGGGCTTGAGGTCCACCCGGTACTCGTGCTCGAAGAGCGCCGGCGTCTTCGGGCTCTCGCGGTAGCGGGCGGCCTTGGACGAGCGCCAGTCGGCGCGCATGCGCTCGATCACGTCGGCGACGAACGGCTCGACCGGGATGTC
>JACPCH010000171.1 GCA_016179875.1 Candidatus Rokuibacteriota bacterium
CCTCAGGCGTCCAGCGTGCGCAGCTCCCGGCGCATGATCTTGCCGGTCGAGGTCTTGGGCAGGTCCGGGACGAACTTCACCGAGCGCGGGACCTTGTAGGCGGCGAGCTTCTGCCGGCAGAACTGGAGGACGTCGGCTTCCGTCGTCGCCGCCCCCGGCTTGAGCACGACGTAGGCGCGCGCCAGCTCGCCGCGCAGCTCGTCGGGCACCGCGCCCACGCCGGACATGGCCACCGCCGGGTGCTCGCTCAGCACGCGCTCGATCTCGGCCGGGTAGATGTTGTAGCCGCCGGTCAGGATCATGTCCTTCTTGCGGTCCACGATCGCCACGTGGCCCTCGGCGTCCATCTTCGCGAGGTCGCCGGTGTGGAGCCAGCCGTCGGGCTCGATGGTCTCGCGGGTGGCGCCCTCGTTGCCGAAGTACCCCCGCATGACGAAGGCGCCGCGGTACATCAGCTCGCCCACCTCGCCGGCCGGCAGCACGCGGGCCGGGTCGCCCTGATCCACGATGCGGCACTCGTTGTAGGGCAGGCACACGCCGACGGTGCCGTGGCGGTTGTCGCCGTACCAGAGATTGCAGGTGCCGGGGCCGGCCAGCTCGGTCATGCCCCACAGCTCGAGCAGCGGCGAGCCGGCGCGCGCCTCCCACTCCTGGCTCTTGGCCACCGGCATCACCTGGCCGCCGACCGAGCAGCGGGCCAGCGACGAGAGGTCGTACTTCGCGAAGTCGGCGTGGCCCAGCAGCATCATGAACGACGTCGGCACCCCGTCGTAGATCGTGACCCGGTGCGTCTGGATGGCCCGGAGCACGTCGACCTCGGTGAACCGCGGGAGCAGCACGAAGGTGCCGCCGTAGAGCAGGGACGCCGTCATCACGACGCTGCCGTAGACGTGGGCGCAGGGCAGCGCGGTGGCGCAGACGTCCTCCGGCCCGCGCCGGTGGGCGAGCGCGGTCATCGCCATGCTGCCCATGTAGTTGCGGTGGGTGAGCATCGCGCCCTTGGGGTGGCCGGTCGTGCCCGACGTGTAGCAGATGAGGGCGAGGTCGGTGTCGGCCACCGCGGCCGGGGTGAACGCGTCGCGGCCGCCGCGCAGCATGTCGGCGAAGGCGCGCGCCCCGGCCGGCGCCTGGTCACCGAAGAGGATCACCTCGCTGAGCCCGGTCTTCCGCTGGATGTCCAGCAGCACCTCGCCCTTCTCGGCGGAGGCGATCACCGCCTTGGCCCCGCAGTCCTGGACGACGAAGGTGACCTCCTCGGGCGTGAGCATCACGTTGACCGGGTTCGCCACGGCGCCGAGCTTGCCGATCGCGTAGAAGGCGACCGCCCACTCCCAGCAGTTGGGGGAGTAGAGCGTCACCCGGTCGCCGGCGCCGATGCCGCGGGCGGCGAGCGCGTTGGCGACGCGATTCGTCATCCGGTCGAGCTCGCGATAGGACAGGCGGCGGTCGCCGAAGACCAGCGCGGTCTTGTCGCCGAACCGTGGGGCCGAGCGCGCGAGCACGTCGGTCAGCGTGCCGAACATGGGCAGTCTCCCTCACCCGGAGGGCAGGGTCTGGTCGCGGGTGGCGTCGAGCACGGGCACGACTCTGATGGCTGGGCCGGGTCCCTGTCAAGCCGCGGGGTTGACGAACAAAGCTTGCGTCAGACCGCCCGTACAAGGGAGGATTGGAGCCGGGAGGTGGCGGGGTGACGATGGCCCGCATCCTCGTGGTCGACGACGAGCCGGCGATCCGGACCCTCCTGGGCGATCTCCTGGAGGCGAGCGGGTTCGAGCCGATCCTGGCGGAGGACGGCGCGGCCGCCATCGCCACCTTCAAGGCCGAGCGGCCTCCGGTCGTCCTCCTCGACCTCAACATGCCGAAGCTCGGCGGGATGGAGGTGCTGCCGGAGCTCCGGGCCATCGACCCGCGGGTGTCCGTCATCATCCTCACCGCCTCCGGCGAGATCCGTACCGCGGTGCAGGCGATGCGGCTGGGCGCCTACGACTATCTCACCAAGCCCGCCCAGGTCGACGAGGTGGTCCTGACCATCGAGCGGGCGCTCGAGCGCCACCAGTTGCTGGCCGCGGTCGAGCAGCTCAAGATCCGGGTGCGGCACGGCTCCTCGCTCGCGCGCCAGATGGGGCCGAGCGCGGAAGTCCAGCGGATCGTGGAGCAGGTCGATCAAGTGGCGGATTCGAACTTCACCGTCCTCGTCCAGGGCGAGACGGGTACGGGCAAGGAGCTGGTGGCGCGGGCCGTCCACGAGGCGAGCCCCCGCCGGGACCGTCCCTTCATCGCCATCGACTGCGGCGCGATCCCGGAGACTCTGATCGAGTCGGAGATCTTCGGTTACGAGAAGGGCGCCTTCACCGGGGCCGATCGGCGGAAGGAGGGGCACTTCCAGCTCGCGGCGGGCGGGACGCTCTTCCTCGACGAGATCGTCAACCTGCCGCTCTCGACGCAGGCCAAGCTCCTGCGCGCCCTCCAGGAGCGTCAAATCCGCCCGCTGGGCGGCACCGCATCGGTCGCCATCGACGTGCGGATCATCGCCGCCTCGAACGTCCCGCTCGACGCGGCGACGCCGGCGCGAAGATTCCGGCAAGACCTCTACTATCGCCTCGCCGAGTTCACCATCGTGCTTCCCCCGCTCCGCGGGCGGCGTGCGGACATTCCGTACCTGGCGAAGCGCTTCGCCGAAGAGGCGGCGATGGATCTCAAGCGGCCCGTGCACGGCCTCTCGGAGGCGGCCACGGGTCTCCTCGTCCGCCACTCCTGGCCGGGCAACGTCCGGGAATTGAGGAACGTGGTGCGCCAGGCGGTGCTCAAGAGCGGAGGCGTCATCCTGCCCGCGCATCTCTCCATCACGGACGGAGGTGCGGCGACCGAGGCTCGAAGCGTGCGGCCGGCGGGAGCGCTGGGCACGCTCTCGCTCGCGGAGCTGGCCCGTCTGGCGGCTGGGGAGGCCGAGCGGCAGGCGATCCGCGAGGCGCTGCGCGCGAGCGGCGGGAACAAGAGCCAGGCCGCACGGGCACTCAGGACCGACTACAAGACCCTCCATCTCCGGATGAAGGGGTACGGCATCTCGGGTCGGGATTTCGAAGCTCCGTAAGCTGGTCGACCCGCTATGGCGGGTTCTCCATGGCTCTGGCGATTCCACCAGAGTCGGCCCTCTCCTTTCGGACGGTACTGCGCGCCAAGCCCGCTTGAATCTTGGCTTTCCGGTTCCCCGTGATATTGGCAATGACCTTGCTCTGACCTGGTGGTATGAAGCGGGCCATCCTCCTCGTCGCCGGGGCCGCCCTCGTACTCGCCGGATGCGCGGAGACGCGCAGCACCTACTTCGGACTGCTCGCTCAGAACGAGCCGCTGGTCACGCTGATCGTCAGCGAAGACCGTCAGGTGATCGATCGCGAGTGCCTCGACCCCGAAGGGTCGCGCCGGATGCTCGGCTGCCAAATGTCGCGCCTCGTCGATCTGCCCGGTGGGGTCCAGGTCAGGGCGATCAAGATCGTGCGCTACACCGACTCGCTCCCCTCCGAGATGGCCTTCGAGATCGACGTGCACGAGCTCTGTCACGCGATCGCCGCCGCCCAGGGTATCGCGGACCCCTGCCACCAGGAGAACAACGGGGTGATCCAGGCCGCGGTCTTCAGCCCCCCGCCGACTCGGTGGCGCTGAGCCGGTTGTAGCTCGGCGTCGTCATCCTCTTCGTCCAGCACCTGATCCGCGCGGTCCTCCAGGGAACACCCGCCCGCCGGGCTTGACGGCACCGCCGTGGCGGGGCAGTATCGCCGCGACACGTGGGACGGGAGCCAGCCAGGGAGGACCGGATGACCTACGCCATCGACATCGAAGACGTCGAATATCTCCGCCACGAGGACCAGCCGCTGCTGGCGCGCCTCTTCACGCCGCGCGGCGCCGGGCCGTTCCCGATCATCGTGGACCTGCACGGCGGCGCCTGGTGCCGCGGCGACCGCTTGAACGACACCCCCATCAACGAGCCGCTCGCGAAGAGCGGCGTGGTGGTGGCCGCGCTGGACTTCCGCATGCCGCCCGCGGCGGCCTACCCGGGCTCGCTGGCCGACATCAATTACGCGATCCGCTGGCTCAAGACGCGGGCCACGGATCTGCACAGCCGCCCCGACCTGGTGGGCGTCCTGGGCGTCTCCAGCGGCGCGCACCAGGCCATGCTGGGCGGGATGCGGCCGCACGATCCCCGCTACGCGGCGATCCCGCCCCCGGCGGGCGCGCCCGCCGTGGACGCCAGCGTGCGCTGCGTCGTCCTCTGCTGGCCCGTCATCGATCCGCTCGCGCGCTACCACTACGCGAAGAAGCTGAAGGCGGCCGGCCCCCCGTACCCGGAGATCGTGGACCGGGTGCTGCCCTGCCACGACCAGTACTGGCAGACCGAAGAGGCCATGGCCGAGGGCAGCCCGGTGCTCGCGCTGGAGCGTGGCGAGCGGGTCGCGCTGCCCCCGGCGCTCTACCTTCAAGGCACCCGCGACGTCGCTCATCCGCGCCCCGACCTCGA
>JACPCH010000172.1 GCA_016179875.1 Candidatus Rokuibacteriota bacterium
TCCCACAGCTCGCCGATCGTCCGGCCCCGCAGATCGGGCGTGCGGGAGGCCAGCGCCGCGGTCGGCGCCGCGGCGGGCCCGAGGGGCCAGACCACCTCGTAGAGCGGCTCGCGATTGGCGGTCGTCGTCATGGCCACGACTGTATACTATCGGCGCCGTGCGGCGCACCAGCCTCGCCGCGACCCCTGGAAAGGAGACTCACGTGATCTACGAGATCCGCACCTACCGCATCGCCCCCCGCAGCCTGCCCGAGGTCGAGAAGCGCTTCGGCGAGGGCTACGAGGCCCGCAAGAAGTACTCCGAGCTGACCGCCTTCTGGCACACGGAGGTCGGGCCGCTCAACGAGATCGTCCACGTCTGGGGGTACCGGGACCTCGCCGAGCGGGCGCGGATCCGCGCCGAGGCCGCGAAGGATCCGAACTGGCCGCCGAAGATCGGCGAGTTCATCCGCGAGATGCGCTCGGAGATCGTCGCGCCGTTCGGGTTCATCCCCGAGGCTCGTCCCGGCAAGATCGGGCCGATCTTCGAGCTGCGCTACTACACGCTCAAGCCCGGCACACTGCCCGAGCTGGCGAAGGGCTGGGAGGCGGCGCTGCCCGAGCGCATGAAGCTCTCGCCGGTCGTGCTCGCCGGCGGCGTCGAGTTCGGCCGGGCCAACGGCTTCGTCCACATCTGGGCGTACGCGAGCCTCGACCAGCGCGCCCAGGTGCGGGCCGAGGCCGTGAAGAAGGGCGTCTGGCCGCCGCCGGGCGGAGGCGACCGGCTGTTGACGCAGGAGAACAAGATCCTGCTGCCCGCCGCGTTCTCCCCGCTCCAGTAAGGGTGGCCGGGAACGCCGGAGCCGCGGCCCGCGGCGCCATGCGGCGAGCGAACCTCGTCTGTGGGAGCCTGCTCCTTGCGCTCGGCGCCCTGTCGCTCGTCGAGGCCCTCCGCCTCAAGGACGACTGGCAGGGCGCCCGGCTCATGCCCGCCGTCCTCGCCGTCGTGTTCGCCGGGCTGGGCGCCGGGCACTTCGCGCCGGCGCTGGCGGCGGCCGAGCGGCCGGCGTGGCCCGACGTGCCGAGCCGGCGCCGCGTCGGCTTCGTCTTCGGCGTGCTCGTGCTCTACGTGGCGGTGCTGCCGTCCCTCGGCTTCCTGCCCGCGACGGCGCTGTTCGTCCTCGTCCTCCTGCGCGCCCTCGCGGCGTTCTCGTGGACGGTGGCGCTCGCGCTGACCGCGGCGATCGCGCTTGCCAGCCACGTCGTGTTCAAGCACTGGCTCGGCATGCCGCTCCCGTCCGGTCCCCTCGGGCTCTGAGTGGAGACGCTCGGGTTTCTCCTCCACGGCTTCGCTCAGGCCCTGACGCCGACCAATCTCATGTTCGCCTTCATCGGGTCGGTGCTGGGGACGCTGGTCGGCGTCCTGCCGGGGATCGGCCCGACCTCGGGGATCGCGATCCTGCTGCCGCTCACGTCGTTCCTGCCGCCGGCGCCGGCGATCATCATGCTCGCCGCCATCTACTACGGGGCGATGTACGGGGGCTCGACCACCGCGATCCTCGTGAACATCCCTGGAGAAGTCGCGTCCGTGGTCACGACCCTCGACGGCTACCAGATGGCCCGGCAGGGGCGCGCGGGCCCGGCGCTGGCCATCGCGGCCATCTCGTCGTTCGTGGCGGGAACGCTCGGGCTCGTCGGGCTGACCTTCTTCGCCCCGCCGCTCGCCGACGCGGCCCTCCGCATCGGCCCGCCCGAGTACTTCGGCCTGGTGATCCTCGCCTTCAGCGTCGTCGTGAGCCTGTCGGGCGCCTCGCTCGTCAAGGGCCTGAGCGCGGCGGCCCTCGGCGCCCTCTTCGCCCTGGTGGGCCTCGACCCGATGTCGGGCGTTCGCCGCTTCGCGTTCGGCACGACGACCATGCTGGGCGGCATCGACTTCATCGCCGTCATCATCGGGCTGTTCGCGATCACCGAGGTCCTGCTGAGCGTGGAGGAGTCGGCGCGCGCCGTCTCCCTGGCGGCGCTCGGCAAGCTCATGCCGCGCTGGGACGAGCTGCGCCGCTGCGTGGGGACGATGCTGCGGGCGACCGGCGTCGGCTTCTTCCTCGGGCTGCTCCCCGGCAGCACGCCGGGGGCGATCTCCTTCATCGCCTACGACCTCGAGAAGCGGGTCTCGAAGACGCCGGAGCGGTTCAGCCGCGGCGCGATCGAGGGCGTGGCCGCGCCCGAGGGCGCCAACAACGCCACCACCAGCGCCGGCTTCGTACCGCTCTTCGCCCTCGGCATCCCCGCCACGCCGGCCCTCGCCGTGCTCCTGAGCGGCCTGATGATCTACGGGCTCCAGCCGGGGCCGATGCTGTTCGAGAAGCAGCCGCAGTTCGTGTGGACGATCATCGCCAGCATGTACGTCGGCAACGTCATGCTCCTGGTCCTCAACCTGCCCCTGGTCGGCCTGTGGGCGCGGCTATGCCGGGTCCCCTACGCGGTGATGGCGCCGCTCATCCTCCTGTTCAGCGTGCTCGGCGCCTTCAGCGTGCGGAACAACTTCTCCGACGTGGGGATGGCGCTCGCCTTCGGCGTCCTGGGCTACCTGATGGTGAAGCTCGGGTACCCGACGGCGCCGCTCGTGCTGGCGCTGATCCTGACGCCGATGCTCGAGAACGCGCTCCGGCAGTCGCTCAGCATGGCCCATGGCAGCCCGCTCATCTTCTTCACCCGTCCCATCGCCGTGACGCTCATCGGCGCCGGCCTCGCGCTGACCGCGTGGTCCCTGCTGTCGAGGCGGGCGCCCCAATGACCGAACGGCCAAGGAGGTCGACGACATGATCCGACGGTGGCTGATCGTTTCGATGGCAGCTCTCAGCGTGGGCGTGGCGACGGGCCGCACGGAGGCCCAGCCGCAGTACCCGAGCAAGCCGGTGGAGCTCGTCGTCGGCTTCGCGCCCGGCGGCGGCGCCGACGTGGCGGGGCGGCTGATCGCCGCCTACGCGTCGAAGAAGTGGGGCACGCCGGTGAACGTCGTGAACATGCCGGGCGCCTCGGGCATCACCGGCGCGCTGCACGTCCTCCGGGCGCGCCCCGACGGCTACACGCTCATGATGGACGTGCACGCGGTCAGCTCGATGCTGTTCGCCGTCCAGAGCGACGTCCCGTACAAGATGGACGGGAAGACGTCCATCGCGCTCGTCACCCTCGACCCCGTCATCTACACGGTGAAGCAGGACTCGCCCTGGAAGAGCCTGCAAGACGTCGCGGCGGCCGCCAAGGCGAACCCCAAGAGCTTCCGCTACGCGCTGGGCGGGATCGCGGGAGTGGCGAGCTTCTCGGTCTCCCAGTTCCTCTACGGCGCCGGCGTCCCGGTGCCGGAGACCAACCGCGTGGTGTTCACCGGCGGCAACCCGGCGCTCACCGCGCTGGCCGGCGGCCACGTGGACTTCGCCGGCCAGCAGTGGAGCGAGTCGGCGGGGCTGATCGGCGGCAAGAAGATCCGCGGCCTGGCCGTCGTCCACCCCACCCGGCTGCCGGGACTGCCCGACGTCCCGACGGCGAAGGAGGCCGGGTTCCCCTCCCTCGACGTCGTCGGCTGGCAGGGCCTCGCGGGACCGCCCAATCTCCCGGCCGCGATCGTCCAGAAGTGGGCGGCGCTCGTCGAGGAGGCGTCCAAGGACCCGGCCTTCCTCGAGCAGGCGCTCAAGGTCAGCAAGGTGATCGCCTACAAGGGGCCCGACGCCTTCTGGAAGTTCCAGGAGGAGGAGCTGAAGAAGTACCTCCCGCTCGCCACGCAGATAGGCATCCGCAAGTAGCCGCGGCTAGGCGGACCCCGAGCCGTCGCCGCGCCAGCGGATCAGCGCGTCGATCCGCGCGATGAGGGCGCGCAGGTCCGCGGACGCCCGCCGCTGGCCCTCCGCGACGGCGCGCAGGGCCGTGTGGGTCTCGATTGCCTGCTCGCGCAGGGTGGTGTCGAGCCGCGCGAAGCGCTCCTCGCCGAGCCGGTTGTTCTCACGCAGGAGCTGCGTGTTCTCGCGCAGGAGCTGCGTCTGCTCGTAGACCTCGTGCAGCATTTCAGCCGCCCAGTTCGGTGGAAATGCGCGGCACGTCACTTCGGGCTGGCCGTCGTCACTCATCTGCGGCCCAGCATGCGCGGGACCCCGCCCTGGCGTCAATGTCTCCGAATGCAGACACCGCCCCGCGAGGGAGAGCTACCCCGTCGAGTCCTCCGGGATGCAGACGCAGGCCGCGGGCGGAAGCGTGAGCGCCACGCGGTCCCCGGGCCGGAAGGTCGTGCCCGACCGCGCCTGGACGCGCAGGCGCACGCCGCCGGCGTCCACCTGGTAGTCGACGTGGTCGCCCATGGAGACGGCGCTCGCCACCGTGCCCTCGAGCCGGGTGCCCTCGCCCGGCGCGGCCGCCGGGCCGAGCTCGACGTCCTCCGGGCGGACCGAGAGCAGTACGCGCGCCCCCACCCGCGGCGCCGCGTCCGGCGCGAGGGCGCGCAGGGCGACGC
>JACPCH010000184.1 GCA_016179875.1 Candidatus Rokuibacteriota bacterium
CGATCAAGATCCCGGTGTGGCCGGCCCGGAGCGGCGCCGCCTACATGAAGTTCCCGCATCCGGCCTCGCGCTTCGCCGTCGTCGGCGTGTGCGCCGCGGTCACGCTCGACACGAAGGGCGTGTGCGTCAAGGCCGGCGTCGGAGTCACCGGCGCGGGCACGAAGGCCGTGCGCGCCAAGGGCGTGGAGGCCGGGCTGGTCGGCAAGAAGCTCGACGCCGCGACCATCGAGGCCGCCGCGCAGAAGGCCGCGGAGGGTGTGGACGTCCAGGCGGACCTGCAGGGCTCGGTCGAGTACAAGGCGCACCTCTGCCGGGTGTTCGCCAAGCGCGCGATCACCGAGGCGGTGAAGCGGGCCGGCGGGTAGTTGCGTCGCGTCGCGAGCGGGGGCCGGGCAGGGCCCCCGGAACCACGCGCCTGGACGCGGAGCCTGCCGTCGCGGCGATCCAGACGACGGACGGCGTTGCAAGTTACCCGCGGCGCGAACGGGTTCCGGAGGCCCTGCCCGGCCCCCGCTCGTCCCCCCCGCCGTACACGCTGACCCGTCGCTGATCCATCCATGATCGCGGGGGTGGTGCTGGCGGCGGGGTTTTCGCGGCGGATGGGGCGGCCGAAGCTGCTGCTCCAGCTCCAGGGGAAGCCCGTGGTGCGCTGGGCCGTCGAGCGCCTGCTGCCGCACGTCGAGGACCTCGTCGTCGTCACCGGCCAGGAGGACGCGGGGATCCGCGAGGCGCTCGCGGGCCTCGCCGTCCGCTTCGTGGTGAACCCGGCGCCGCAGGCCGGGCAGGGCAGCTCGATCGCCGTCGGCGTCGCCGCGCTCAAGCCGTGGACCCGCGCCGTGCTCATCGCCCTCGGCGACCAGCCGCGGCTCCCCGACACCGTCGTCCCGGCCCTGGTCGAGGCGCTCGCCCGGAGCGGCAAGGCGATCGTCGCCCCGGTGTATCGCGGCACCCAGGGCAATCCCGTCCTCTTCTCGGCCGTGGTGTTCGCCGAGCTGCGCGCCCTCACCGGTGACGCCGGCGCGCGCGCCGTCGTCAGCGCCGATCCGGCGCGCGTCGGGCGCGTGCCGCTCGACCTGCCGATGCCCCCCGACGTGGACACGCCCGAGGACTACGCGCGGCTTCATGTACAATAACGAGCCATGCGCGACGAGATAAAGAAGATCCAGGCGTTGATGGAGGCGGCGGAGTACGTCACCGACGCCCCGGTGGCGACGAGCGTGCACCTCGCGATGGCGCTGCGGAAGCCGCTGCTGATCGAGGGGCCCGCCGGCGTGGGCAAGACCGAGGTCGCCAAGGTGCTGGCGCGGATGCTCGGGACGAACCTGATCCGGCTGCAGTGCTACGAGGGGCTCGACGCCTCGACGGCGCTCTACGAGTGGAACTACCAGAAGCAGCTCCTGCACATCAAGCTCGCCGAGACCGCCCACAACGGCCGGCCGCTCGCCGAGCAGGAGCACGAGATCTTCTCCGAGCCGTTCCTGCTCCGCCGCCCGCTGCTCGCCGCGATCACGCAGGAGGACCAGGCGCCCGTGCTCCTGGTCGACGAGGTCGACCGCTGTGACGAAGAGTTTGAAGCCTTCATGCTCGAGGTCTTCTCCGACTGGCAGGTGACGATCCCGGAGATCGGCACGATCAAGGCGACGCACCCGCCGCACGTCGTCCTCACGTCGAACCGCACGCGGGAGCTGTCCGACGCGCTCCGCCGCCGCTGCCTGTACCTCTGGATCGACTACCCGAGCCTCGACAAGGAGCTGCGCATCATCGAGCGCAAGGTGCCGGGGATCAACGGGCGCCTGGCGCGCGAGATCGCGAAGTTCATGGAGGCGCTCCGGCAGGTGCGCCTCAGCAAGGTGCCGGGCGTCGCCGAGACGCTCGACTGGGCCCAGGCGCTCGCCACGCTCCACGCCGATCACCTCGACGAGCCGCTCGTGGCCGAGACGCTCGGCTGTCTCCTGAAGGACGCCGACGACATGAAGCGCTTCCGCGCCGAGGTCGCCAAGGCGGGCCTCGGGCCCTTCCTGCCCGCGCAGACGTAGCATGGCCGGGCGCGACCTCGCCACGGCGGTCGCGCGGTTCGGGGCGCTCCTGCGGCAATCCGGCCTGCCCGTCACGCTGCCCCAGGTCACCGACGCCGTGCGGGCGCTCGAGCACCTCGATCTGGGCGACCGCGGCGAGTTCTACCTCGGCCTCCGCGCGGTGTTCGTGACGCGGCCCGAGGAGCTGCCGGCCTTCGATCGCTGCTTCGAGGCCTTCTGGCGCCCGGAGCCGACCCAGGAAGGCCTCCCGGGGTTGATCCAGGTCCCCTCCGAGGACGCCGGCGGCGAGGCGACGCTCAAGTCGTCGAGCCAGAAGCGCGAGGCGCTCGCGCTCGAGACCTGGGGCGAGGACGAGGCCGAGGACGCCGGCGAGCCGCTCAGCGTGCCGGCGGCGTCCGACGCCGAGGCGCTGATGGGCCAGGACTTCTCGACCTTCAGCCCCGACCAGCTCGACGAGGTCTTCCGGCTCACGCTGAGGATCGCGCGGCGGCTGGCGCACCGGATCACGCGGCGCCGCCGGCCCGTCAGGCGGCGCGGCCGGGTGGACCTCAGGCGGACGCTCCGGGCGAACCTGACCAAGGGCGACCTGATCGAGCTGCGCTTCCGCGAGCGCAAGCGCAAGAAGGTGAAGCTGGTCCTGCTCTGCGACGTCTCGGGCTCGATGGACCTCTACAGCCGCTTCCTGCTCCAGTTCCTCTTCGCCGTCCAGAACGTCTTCGGCCGCGTCGAGACCTTCGCGTTCTCGACGCGGCTCACGCGGATCACCCAGCACCTGCGCGGGCTGAGCTACCGCCAGATGCTGAGGCGGCTCGCCGAGGTGCGCGACTGGTCGGGCGGGACGCGCATCGGCGAGTCGCTCGCCCAGTTCAACCGCGAGTGGCCGCGGCTCGTCGACCGGCGGACGATCGTGATCGTCCTCTCCGACGGCTGGGACACGGGCGATCCGGACCTCCTGGCCGGGGAGCTGCTGCGGATCAAGCGCCGCGCCGGGCGCGTCATCTGGCTGAACCCGCTGCTCGGCAATCCCGCGTACGAGCCGCTGACGCGGGGCATGGCGGCGGCGCTGCCGCTCGTGGACGACTTCGCGGCGGCCCACAACCTCGCGGCCCTGCGCGACCTCGCGGGGAAGCTGTCCATCTAAGGAGGCGACGGATGGGGTACGACTACGGCCGGTACTTCGGCGAGATCGCGCTGACCCACGACCTCATCACGCGGCCGGAGCAGCGCACCTGGCGCCTCACGCCGCCCGCGAAGGACGAGCCGCGCCGGCGCATCGTCCTCTACCTCGGCTGCAACGTGCTGCGCACCTCCCACATGGTGCAGACCGTCACCGCGATCTTCGACCGCCTCGGGCTCGACTACGTCGCCGTCGGCGGGCCGACCTACTGCTGCGGCATCGTCCACCACCGCCAGGGCGATACCGAGGCCGCGGGCGGGATGAACCGGCACACGGTCGAGCTCCTCCAGCGCTACGAGCCGGAGGAGGTCGTGATGTGGTGCCCCTCGTGCATCTACTTCTACGACGAGGTCCAGAAGGTCGCGCTGCCGTTCCCGTGGAGCCACGCGGCCGAGTTTCTCGCCCGGCGCCTGCCCGAGATCACGTTCACCCGCCGCGTCGCGGCGACGGTGGCGCTCCACCGGCACGCGTCGAACGAGGCGCGGCGGCGGGAAGGGGACGCCGGCCGCCGCCTGCTCGAGGCCGTGCCCGGGCTCCGGTACGTGGAGATCGAGCCCGAGCCGCGGTTCGGCCGGCTCTGCACGGTCCAGGTCCAGGCGGACCTCGGCCTCGAGGCGTGGAACGGCCTGATCCGCGACGAGATCGAGCGCGCCCGGGCCGGCGGCGCGGGGATCCTCGCCACGATCTACCACGGCTGCCAGCGGCTCCTCTGCGGCTTCGAGGCCGAGGGCCGGATCGCGATCGAGCACTACCTGTCGGTCTTCGCGCGCGGGCTCGGCATCGAGTTCGAGGACACCTACAAGAAGTACCGGCTGTGGCAGGACCCGGAGCGCGTCCTGACCGACGCCGCCCCGTGCCAGCGGGCCAACGGCGTGGATCCGGCGCGCGCGCGCGTCTTCGTCGAGGCGACGTTCGGCGCGCTGGCCCGGGCGGCTGACAAAGGTGACTCACCGCCGTCGTAGGGCGTATCATTGGGGTCCCATGGCCGAACTCTTCGATCACATTGACGAATTGCGGCGCTCGCGGCGCCGGGCGGTGGTGGCCACGCTGGTCAACACGCGCGGCACCACGCCCCGGAAGGAAGGCGCCAAGATGCTCGTCGGCGAGGGCGGGGCCGTGCTCGGCTCCGTCACCATCGGCGGCTGCGTGGACGCCCAGGTCATCGAGGAGTCCGAGGACGTCCTGAGCA
>JACPCH010000120.1 GCA_016179875.1 Candidatus Rokuibacteriota bacterium
TCTCGGCCGCGCCGGCCGGCGACACGACCGCCGCGCTCGGCCGCGCGCTGGTCGGGCCCTGGGCGCTCACGCTCGAGCTCCTCGGGGTGCTGCTGATCGTGGCCCTGCTCGGCGCCCTCTACTTCGCGCGCGCGGAGGACTGATGGGCCTCCAGGCCTGGCTCACGCTCGCCGCGCTCGTGTTCGCCATCGGACTCTTCGGCGTCCTGACGCGGCGCAACGCGGTGGGCATCCTGCTCGGCATCGAGCTGATGCTGAACGCCGTCAACATCAACCTGGTGGCGTTCGCGCGCTTCAACGGCGACCTGGCCGGGATGGTCTTCACCCTGTTCACGATCGCGATCACGGTGGCCGAGGTCGCGGTGGGGCTGGCCATCGTCATCGTCATCTTCCGCGTGCGGCGGACCGTCGAGGCCGACCGCCTCGACCTCCTGCGCGGGTGAGCGCGTGCGCCTGATCGTGTGGCTCCCGCTCCTGGTCCTGGCCCTGCCGTTCGCGAGCTTCCTGCTGCTCGCCGTGGTCGCGCCCCTGCGCCGCCGCGGCCGCGGCGCCGCCGCCGCGAGCATCGCGGCGATCGCCGTCGCCTTCGCGGCGGCGCTTGTGATCTGGCGCGAAGGGTTCCGCGTGACGGCGACGTGGGCGTGGCTGCCGGGCGACGGCGGCCCGATGGGCACCGTCGGCCTGCTGGTGGACCCGCTGGCGAACGCGATGCTCGTCCTGGTCACGCTCGTGTCGCTCCTGGTGCAGGTGTACTCGCTCGGCTACCTGCGCGACGAGCCCGCGCCCGCGCTCGGGCGCTACTATGTGTACCAGTCGCTCTTCGCGTTCTCGATGCTGGGCCTCGTGCTGGCGCCGAGCTTCCTCCAGATGTTCGTGTTCTGGGAGCTGGTCGGCCTCTGCTCGTATCTCCTGATCGGGTACTGGTACGACCGGCCGTCGGCGGCGCGCGCCGCGGTCAAGGCGTTCTGGATCACCAAGCTCGGCGACCTCGGGTTCGTCATCGGCATCGTCATGCTGTGGGCGGCGACCGGGACCTTCGAGTTCGAGGCCCTGTTCGCGAAGGCCCAGGAGCACGCGCTGGCCATCCCGGCGCTCGGCACGATCATGGTCCTGATCTACCTCGGCGCCGTCGGCAAGTCCGCCCAGTTCCCGCTCCACGTGTGGCTGCCCGACGCGATGGAGGGGCCCACGCCGGTCTCCGCGCTCATCCACGCCGCGACGATGGTCACCGCCGGCGTCTATCTGATGGCGCGGGTCGAGCCGCTCTTCGCCCTGGTGCCGGACGTCCTGGTCCTGGTCGGGTGGGTCGGCGCGTTCACGGCGCTGCTGGCGGCGACGATGGCGTGCGTGGAGGACGACATCAAGCGCGTGCTCGCGTACTCGACGGTCTCGCAGCTCGGCTACATGATGACGGCGGCGGGCGCGGGCGCCGCCGACGCGGGCGTCTTCCACCTCCTCACCCACGGCGTGTTCAAGGCCCTCCTCTTCCTGGGCGCGGGCGCCGTGATCCACGCCGCCGGCACCAACGACGTCTTCCGCATGGGCGGCCTGTTCCGCGCGATGCCCCAGACCGGCGTCGTGTTCCTGGTCGGCACGCTCGCCCTCGCGGGCGTGCCGCCGCTGGCGGGCTTCTACTCGAAGGAGGCGGTCCTGGCCGGCGTGTGGGAGGCCGGGATGCGGGGGCCGTTCCTCATGCTCGCGCTCACCGCGCTCCTCACCGCGTTCTACATGTTCCGCGTCGTGATCGTCGCGTTCTTCGGCCGGGCCCCCGCGGCCGGCCACCCGCACGAGCCCGGCTGGGCCATGCGCGGCCCGCTCTGGCTCCTGGCGGCGCTGACCGTGCTCCTCGGCCTCCGCTTCGCGACGGGCGGCGGCGGCCACCACGGGCCGGGCTGGCTGGCGCCGCTCTCGGTGTCCCTCGCCGGCGCCGGCGTCGCGCTCGCCTGGGCGATGTACCAGCGCGGCGCGCTCGACCCGGCGCGCGTCGCCGCGACCTTCCCGCTGTCGGTCCTCGACGCCATGGCGCGGCGCCGCTACGGGCTCGACGCGCTCTACGCGGGCCTGTACCGCGGCTTCATCCTGGCCTTCTCGCGTCTGATCGGCTGGATCGACCGCTACCTCGTGGACGGCGTGCTCAACGTCCTGAGCGCCGGAACGCTGCGGGGCGGCGACGCGCTCCGGCGAATGCAGAGCGGGCGCGCCCAGGACTACGTGTACGGCGTCGCGTTCGGCGTGCTGTTCGTCATGATCTGGGCGCAGTGGTGGAGATGACGCGCCTGCCGGTGCTGTCGCTCATCACGTGGGCGCCCTTCGTCGGCGCGCTCCTCATCATGTTCACGGCGCGGCACCGGCCGCGCGCGGTGCGGCTGATCGCCGCCGTCACCACCGGCCTCTCGACGGTCCTCTCGGTCTGGGTCTACGCCGCCTACGACCGCGAGGCCGCCGGCTTCCAGTTCTACGAGAAGCTCGCGCTGGTGCCGCCGCTCGGGATCTCGTACGAGCTCGGGGTGGACGGCATGAGCCTGCTGATGGTGCTGCTCACGTCCGTCATCATCTTCGCCGGCGTGTTCGCGTCGTGGACGGTCGCCGTCCGGAGCCAGGAGTTCTACGCGCTCCTGCTGGCCCTCGTCACCGGCGTGTACGGCGTGTTCGTGTCACTCGACCTCTTCGTCCTCTTCCTCTTCTACGAGCTGGCGGTGCTCCCGATGTACCTCCTGATCGGCATCTGGGGCTCGACCGGCGAGGTGCGGCCGCGCGGGATCTTCGCCTGGGCGTACCGGGAGACGGGGGTGGGGACGAAGGAGTACGCGGCGATGAAGCTCACGCTGTACCTGCTGTTCGGGTCGGCGTTCATCCTGGTCGGCGTCTTCGCGCTCTACTTCAGCGCGGGGTCCGCGAGCTTCTCGTTCCTCGACCTCGAGGCGGCCGCCTTCCCGCCCGCGGTCCAGCGGTGGGTCTTCCTCGCCTTCTACGTCGGGTTCGGCATCCTCGCCGGCATCTGGCCGCTCCACACGTGGTCGCCCGACGGCCACGCCTCGGCGCCGACCGCGGTCTCGATGCTCCACGCCGGCGTGCTCATGAAGCTCGGCGCCTACGGCGTCGTGCGGGTCGGCCTGGGGCTCCTGCCCGACGGCGCGGCGGAGCTGGCCTGGCTGGTGGGCACGATCGGCTGCGTGAACGTGGTCTACGGCGCGCTCTCGGCGATGGCCCAGACCGACCTCAAGTACGTCATCGCCTACTCGTCGGTGTCCCACATGGGGCTGGTGATGCTCGGCGCCGCGACGCTCACCGAGGCCGGGCTGAACGGCTCCGTGTTCCAGATGTTCGCCCACGGCATCATGACGGGCCTGTTCTTCGCGCTGGTCGGCCTCGTGTACGAGAAGGCGCACTCGCGCGAGATCCGGAGGATGGGCGGCTTCGGGCGCGTCATGCCGGGCGTCGCCACCGCGTTCACCGTCGCCAGCCTCTCCTCGCTCGGCCTGCCGGCGACGGCGGGCTTCGTGGCCGAGCTGCTGACGTTCATGGGCGCCTGGCGCTCGGACCACGTCTGGTGGCTCTTCCCGGCGGTGGCCGGCACGTTCCTGACGGCCGTCTACGTGCTGCGCGTCGCCAAGCAGATCTTCTGGGGGCCGCCCTCGCCCCACTTCCACCACCTCGAGGACGCGCGCGGGCCCGAGTGGGTGGCGCTCGTCATCCTGACGGCCGTGCTCGTGCTGTTCGGGATGGTGCCGGGGCTCGCCCTGGCGCTGGTGGACACCGCCACCGTGCCCCTCCTCAGCCGGATCGTGGGGCCGTAGCGCGATGCCACCGGACCTCCTGCGCGCCGGCAGCCTCGAGATCGGCCTGGGGCTCGTGCTCCTGGCCGTGTTCGTCCTGAACCTCTGCGCCCGGGGCGCCGACCGCCGGTGGCTCGCGCTCGTCGCCACCGCCGGGGTCGGCGCCGTCGGCGTGCTGAGCCTGCTCGTGCCCCCGGTGCCGCCCGCGCCCGGGGCCATGTTCGTCCTGGACGGCCTCGCGATCTTCGCCAAGCGCCTGTTTCTCTGCGCCACGTTCGTCGGCCTGCTGGCGGGGCTCTCCCAGCCGGCCGCGACCGGGCGGCGGGCCGGCGAGTACCACGTGCTTCTCCTGGCGTCGCTGCTCGGGATGTTCGTGCTGGCCTCGGCGCGCGATCTCATTCTGCTGTTCGTCGCGTTCGAGCTGATGTCGATCCCGCTCTACGTGCTCGCCGGCTTCGCCAAGCGCGAGGCCACCGCGGTGGAGGCGGCGCTCAAGTTCTTCCTGGTCGGCAGCGTGTCCTCGGCGGTGATGGCGTACGGGCTCTCGTTCGTGTACGGCGCGGCGGGCTCGACCGACCTCGGGCGCGTGGCCCGGGCCTTCGCGGCGGGCGATCCGCTCCTGCTGCTCGGCCTGCTGGCCGCGTTCGCCGGCTTCGCGTTCAAGATCGCGGCGTTCCCGTTCCACATGTGGGTGCCGGACACCTACGAGGCGGCGTCCACGCCGTTCGTGGCGTGGCTGTCCGTCGCGCCGAAGGCGGCGGGGTTCGTCGCGATCTTCCGCGTCTACTTCGAGGGCGTGGGCGACGCCGCCCGCCTCTGGATCCCGGTGGCGGCCGGCCTCGCGACGCTCACGATCGTCGCCGGCAACCTGATGGCACTGCCCCAGCAGAACACCAAGCGGCTGCTCGCGTACTCGGGCATCGCCCACATCGGCTACATGCTCGTCGGCGTCGCCGCCGCCTCGCCGATGGGCACCGCGATGGTGCTCTTCTACCTGGTCGCCTACGTGTTCGGCAACATGGGGGCGTTCCTGGTCGTCGAGGCGCTGGCGCGGGCGGAGGGCTCCGAGGCGACGGCCGCCTTCCGCGGGCTCGCCCAGCGCTCGCCCCTGCTCGCGCTGGCGATGCTGCTGTTCCTGCTGTCGCTCGGCGGCATCCCGTTCGTCGCCGGCTTCTGGGCGAAGCTCTACGTCTTCTGGGCCGCCGCCGCCGCGGGCCTCTACTGGCTCGTGCTGCTCGGCGCGGTCCTGACCGTCGTCGCGTTGTTCTACTATCTGCTCGTGGCCCGGCGCATGTACATCGAGCCGCCCGAGCGGAGCGGGCGGGTGCCGCTGCCGGGGACGCTCGCGCTGGCGATCCTGCTCTGCGCCGTCGGCGTGGTCGTCCTCGGCGTGTATCCGAAGCCCGTGGTGATGGCGGCCCTCCGGGTCGCGGCGCCGCTGTTCTGAGAACATGGGGGGCCTCGACGGGCCCCCCATGAGGGTGTGGCGTGCCGTGCTGGTCGCCGTCATCGCGTGGTCGTTTCTGGGCGCCCCCGCCGCGCTCGCCTTCCAGTGCCCGTCGCTCATCAAGCGGGCGCAGGACGAGCTCGGCGCGCTGCCCACGCCGCGGGCTCCGCAGGCGGTGAACCGCGAGCCGCAGCTGAAGCTCGTCCGGGACCGGCTCGCCGCCGCGCAGGCCGCCCACGACCGGGGCAGCCACGGCGACTCCGTGAAGCTGGCCAACGAGGCTTTGGAGATGCTCGACTTCATCCGCCGGGAGGGCCGCTGAGGGCTCGCTAAGTAACTGGAATATCTCTTGTCTCCATCTCGTTCTTGACCCGGCGGCGTGTCTGGTTTTATTCTGTACCGACCGGTTGGTACACATGACCACCAAGACGGCGGCACACGGAGCGCGGGTGCGGGACGGGCGCTCGACGCGCGAGGCCATCCTCGAGGCGGCGGGCCGGCTGATGCACGTCCACGGCTACAAGGCGACGTCGCTCGACGACGTGCTGCGCGAGAGCGGCGTGGGCAAGGGCAACTTCTACTACCACTTCCGCAGCAAGGAAGAGCTCGGCCACGCGATCCTCGACCAGCTCGTGGCCTCGTTCCTCGAGCGCACGCTCGAGACGTGCTTCTCCGAGCCGGCCGTCCCGCCGCTCGCCCAGATCCGCTGCTTCCTCGCCCGGGTGCTCGAGGCGCAGCGCGCGCGCCATTGCGTCGGCGGCTGCCCGCTGGGCAACCTCGTCGCCGAGCTCTCGGACGTTCACGAGGGCTTCCGCGCGCGCCTGGCCTCCGTCTTCGCGGCCTGGCGCGAGCGGCTGACCCGGGCGCTCCGCGAGGCCCGGCGCCGCGGCGACGTCGGGCCCGACTGCCGGCCCGAGGCGGTCGCCCAGTTCCTCGTCGCCGCGCTCGAAGGCGCGATCCTCATGACGAAGCTCTCGAAGGACATCGCCGACATGGAGCAGTGCGTCGCGGAGCTCGGGCGCTACCTGTCGCTCTACGAGGCGGGGGCGTGACGGTCATGGACGCCAGGAAGCCCGACGCCGACGCGGCCCTCGTCGACGCGCTCCGGCGCGACGATCCGGAGGCGCCCGAGCTGCTCGTGGGGACCTACGGCGACCGCGTGTACCGCCTGGCGCTCCGCATCACGGGCGGGAACGAGGACGCCGAGGAGGTGGCCCAGGACGCCCTGTGGACGGCCGCGCGCAAGATCCAGACGTTCAAGGGCGAGTCGGCGTTCGGGAGCTGGCTCTACCGCATCACCGCCAACGCGGCGTACCAGAAGCTGCGCGCGCGGCGGTCCAAGGCGCGCGAGATCGCGCTCGACGACGTCCTGCCCGTGCTCGACGAGGACGGACGCCACTTCGAGCCGATGGCGGACTGGTCGAGCCGCGTGGACGAGCAGGCGCTGCAGGGCGAGCTCCGGCGGGTGCTCGGCGAGGCGATCGACGCGCTCCCGGCCGACTACCGCACGGCGCTGGTCATGCACGACGTCGAGGGCCTGTCGAACCCGGACATCGCCGAGGCGCTCGGCCTGAGCCTGCCGGCCGTGAAGTCGCGCGTCCACCGCTCGCGCCTCTACGTCCGCCAGCGCCTCGCCGAGTACATGGGCGGCGCCGGATGACCCCGCGGAGCGACCCGGGCTGGATCGCGCCGTTCCGGGCGCGGTACGACGCCTGGTGGGCGGCGGCGCGCCCCCTGGTCGTGGCGCACGACTACGCGGCCGCCTTCAAGACCTACCCGTGGCCGGCCTTCGACACGGCGCCGTGGACGGCGGTGACGACGCCCGTCGCGTCCGCCCGCCTCGCCGTGGTGACGACGGGCGGGCTCTACCGGCCGGGCGTGGACCGGCCCTTCGACGGCGAGGCGCCCGAGGGCGACGCCACGTGGCGCGCGATCCCGGGCGACACGCCGCTCGGGAGCCTCGCGATCGCGCACGCGCACTTCGCCCACGAGGTCGCGGCGGCGGACATGAACACGATCTTCCCGCTCGAGCGGCTGGAGGAGCTGCGGCGGGCGGGCGCGCTCGGCGCGCTCGCGCCGACCCACTACAGCACGATGGGCTACGCGCCGAACGCCGCCGACGTCGCCGAGGAGACGGCGCCCGCGATCGCCGCGCGGATGCGCGACGAGGGCGTGGACGCGGCGCTCGTCGTCCCCGTCTGACCCATCTGCCATCAGTCCGGCGGACTGATCCAGCGCGAGATCGAGGCCGGCGGCATCCCGACCATCTCGGTGTCGAACAACCCCGCGGCCACGGCGCGCGTGCGCGCGCCGCGATGGGTGCGGGTGCGGTTCCCGCGCGGGGCGATGTTCGGCGAGCCCGGCCACCGCGCCAAGCAGCTCGCGGTGCTGCGCGACACCCTGGCCGCCCTCGCCACCATCGCCGAGCCGGGCGGCTCCGTCGACCTGCCCTATCGCTGGGAGGCGCCGCCCGTGCAGTGGCGGGGCCGGCCGCTGCGTGAGGGCTCATACAGTTGACGCGGGGCGCCGCCCTGTGGTCTGATAGACCCTCGTCACCATTCACCTTTTGGGAAGGTCTGAGTCCATGGAAGCGGTCATCGCAACCGGCGGCAAGCAGTACCGGGTGAGCCCGGGGCAGGTCATCTCCGTCGAGAAGCTGCCCGGCGACAAGGGATCGCCCGTCGAGTTCCGGTCCGTCCTCCTGGTCACGCGCGACGGCGGCGAGGTCGTCGCCGGCGCCACGGCGCTCGCGGGCGCGCGGGTGTCGGGCGAGGTCGTGCGGCAGGGGCGGGGCCGGAAGATCTCCGTGGTCAAGTTCAAGCGCCGCAAGAACTACCGCCGCCACCGCGGCCACCGCCAGGCGGCGACGGCGGTGCGCATCATGAAGATCGAGGTCTAGCGCGTCATGGCCCACAAGAAAGGCGTCGGCAGTTCGCGGAACGGACGGGACTCGAATCCCCAGATGCTCGGCGTGAAGCGGTTCGCCGGGCAGTTCGTGACCGGCGGCTCCATCCTCGTCCGCCAGCGCGGGACGCGGTTCCAGCCCGGCCTCAACGTGGGGCTCGGCTCGGACGACACGCTCTTCGCGAAGGTGGACGGCTACGTCCGGTTCGCGCGGCGTGGGTACGCGCGCTACGTGAGCGTCGCCCCCAACCCGGCGTAAGCGGCGCCGGGCGGCCCCCGCGCCCGCGGCTCCGCGCATGACATGTTCGTCGACGAGATCGATATCTTCGTGAAGGGCGGCGACGGGGGCGCCGGCTGCGTCAGCTTCCGTCGCGAGGCGTACGTCCCCCGCGGCGGGCCGGACGGCGGCGACGGCGGCGACGGCGGCGGTGTCTGGCTCGAAGCCGACCCCGCGCTGACGACCCTGCTCGACTTCCACTACCGGCGCCACTACCACGCCGAGCGCGGCCAGCACGGCGAGGGCGGCAACCGCCACGGCGCCAGCGGCGCCGACCTCGTCCTGCGCGTGCCGGTCGGGACCGTCGCGAGCGATCGCGACACCGGCGAGCCCCTGGGCGACCTCACGGCCCCCGGCCAGCGGCTCCTCGCCGTCCGGGGCACGCACGGCGGCCGCGGCAACGCGCGGTTCGCCTCGTCCACCAACCGGGCGCCGCGCCGCGCCGACCTCGGGCGGCCCGGGCTCGAGCGGTGGCTCCACCTGGAGCTCAAGCTCCTGGCCGACGTGGGCGTGATCGGCTTCCCGAACGCCGGCAAGTCCACGCTCGTCTCGCGCCTCTCGGCGGCGCGGCCGCGGATCGCCGACTACCCGTTCACGACGCTCGTGCCCACGCTCGGCATCGTCCGCGTGGACGCCGAGCGCTCGTTCGTGATCGCCGACCTGCCGGGGCTCATCCCCGGCGCCGCCGACGGCAAGGGGCTCGGCCACCGGTTCCTGCGCCACACCGAGCGCACCCGGCTGCTGCTCCACGTGCTCGACCTGAATCCGGAGACGGGCCGCGACCCGGTGGAGGACCTCGGCGTCATCAACCGCGAGCTCGGCGCCTACTCGGCCGAGCTCGCCGAGCGGCCGCAGATCATCGTGGCCAACAAGGCCGACCTGCCGGACGCCGCCGCCGGCCGCGCCCGCGTCGAGCGCCACTGCGCGGCCGAGGGGCTGCCGCTCTGCGTGATCTCGGCCGCCACCGGGCTCGGGCTGCCCGAGCTGGTCCGCGCCGTGGCCCTCCGGCTCGCGCCGGGGGTGCCGGCCGCCGCCCGATGACCGCGCCCAGGGCCCGCAAGCTCGGCCGCGTGCGCACGCTGGTGGTGAAGGTCGGCACCGGCCTGGTCACCGACCCGGGCCTCGGCGCGGCGCCCGGGCGCATCGAGGCCCTGGCCGCCGGGATCGCCGCCGTGCGCGAGGGGCGCCGGGTCGTGCTCGTCACGTCGGGCGCGATCGCGACAGGCATGGCGCGGCTCGGCCTGGCCGAGCGCCCGCGCGGCATCCCCGACAAGCAGGCCGCGGCCGCGGTGGGCCAGTCGGTGCTCATGTGGCACTACGAGGCGGCGTTCCGGCGGCACGGCATCGCCGTGGGCCAGGTGCTCCTGACCGCCCAGGACATCGGCGACCGGGCGCGCTACCTCAACGCCAAGAACACGCTCGCCGCGCTGCTCCGGTTCGGCGTGCTGCCGATCGTCAACGAGAACGACACCGTCGCCGTCGAGGAGATCAAGGTCGGTGACAACGACAACCTGAGCGCCCTCGTCGCGTCGCTGCTCGACGCCGACCTCCTCGTGCTCCTCACGGACGTGGACGGGCTCTACACCGACGACCCGGCCGTGAACGCGCGCGCGCGGAAGCTCGACACGGTCGACGAGGTCACCGACGACATCACGCGGCTGGCCCGCGACCGCGCCGACGGCGCGTCCGTCGGCGGCATGGCCACCAAGCTCCAGGCCGCGAAGAAGGCCGCCGCGGCCGGCGTGCCGATGATCATCGCGAGCGGCCGCGAGCCGGGCGTGCTCGAGCGCCTCCTGGCGGGCGCGCCCGTCGGCACCTACTTCGCGCCGAAGGCCGACCGGCTGGCGGCGCGCAAGCGCTGGATCGCGTTCGCGGTGGCGCCGCAGGGGCGGCTCACGGTGGACGCGGGGGCGCGCGCGGCGCTCACGCAGCACGGCCGGAGCCTCCTGCCGTCCGGCGTCGTGGACGTCGAGGGCGACTTCGCCTCGGGCGAGGTCGTCGCGGTCCTCGAGCGTGCGGGCGGCCGCGAGTTCGCCCGCGGCGTGGTGAACTTCGACGCCGCCGAGCTCCGGAAGATCCGGGGGGTGAAGACCAGGGACATCGAGGCGCGACTGGGGTACCGGAGCTTCGACGAAGTCATCCACCGCGATAACCTCGTGATCCTCTAGACTGGGGGCGCCGGGATGGACACGCGATCCCTCATGGCGGCGAAGGCCCGGAGCGCCCGCGCGGCCGCCCGCGCGCTCGCGCTCTGCCCGACGAAGGTCAAGGACGACGCGCTCCTCCAGATGGCCCGGGGCCTCGTGGAGAAGACCGGCGCGCTGCTCGAGGCCAACCGCGCGGACCTCGAGCGCGCGGGCGGGCGGGGGCACCCGCGCGCCTTCCTGGATCGGCTCACGCTGACCGAGGCGCGCGTGGAGGACATGGCGCAGGGGCTCCGCGAGATCGCCGCGCTCCCGGACCCCGTCGGCACCGTCGCCGAGGTGTGGCGCCGCCCCAACGGCATCGAGATCAGCCGCGTCCGCGTCCCGCTCGGGGTGATCGGGTTCGTCTACGAGTCGCGGCCCAACGTCACGGCCGACGCCGCCGGCCTCTGCGTCAAGGCGGGCAACGCCGTGATCCTGCGGGGCGGGAGCGAGGCGATCGAGTCCAACACGGCGATCGCCGCCGTGCTCGCCAAGGCGCTGGACAAGGCGGGCGGGCCGCCGGACGCGCTCCAGTTCGTCGAGACCACCGACCGCGAGGCCGTCGCCGCGCTGCTCGAGCTCGAGGGGCTGGTGGACCTCGTGATCCCGCGCGGCGGCGAGGACTTCGTGCGCTGGGTGGCCGCGCGCGCGCGCGTGCCGGTGCTCAAGCACGACAAGGGCCTCGTGCACATGTTCGTGGATGCCGGGGCCGACCTGGCGATGGCCGCGCGGCTGGCGGTGAACGCCAAGGCGCAGCGGCCGGGCGTGTGCAACGCGCTGGAGACCCTGCTGGTCCACGCGGCCGTCGCCGCCGCCTTCCTGCCCGCGCTGGCGGCGCGGCTGGCCGAGGCCGGCGTCGAGCTGCGGGGCTGCCCGCGGACGCGGGCGCTGGTGCCGGGCGCGCGCGCGGCGACCGACGCCGACTGGGACGCCGAGTACCTCGACCTGATCCTGGCGGTCCGGGTCGTGGACGACCTCGACGAGGCGATCCGGCACATCGGCCGCCACGGCACCGGGCTGGCCGAGGCGATCGTGACCAACGACCTCCGGAGCGCGCGCCGCTTCACCCACGAGGTGGACGCGGCCGCCGTCCTCGTCAACGCCTCGACGCGCCTGGTGGACGGCGCCCAGTTCGGCATGGGCGCGGAGATGGGCATCTCGACCTCGCGGGTGCACGCCCGCGGCCCGGTCGGCGTCCGCGAGCTGACGACCACGAAGTTCGTCGTGCAGGGTGACGGGCAGGTGCGAGAGTAGGCTTGGCCCGCACCGGGGTGCTCGGCGGCTCCTTCAACCCCGTCCACTACGGCCACCTGCTCCTGGCCGACGAGGTCCTGGAATCCCTCGGCCTCGACCGCATCCTCTTCGTGCCGGCCGGGGTGCCGCCGCACAAGGCGCCGGCCGACCTCGCGCCCGCCGCCGACCGCTACGCGATGGTGAAGCTCGCCGTCGCGAGCCACCCCCGGTTCGAGGTCTCCGACCTCGAGCTGCGGCGCCCCGGGCCCTCCTACACCGTGGACACGCTCGAGGCGCTCCGGCGCCCGGGCGAGGAGCTCTTCCTGATCGTGGGCTCGGAGACGTTCCTCGATCTCCTCACGTGGCGCGAGCCGAAGCGGATCGCCGGGCTGGCGCGCCTGACCGTCGTCCCGCGCGTCGGCAGCGCGTTCGATCCGGCCGGGGCGGCGGCGCGGAAGGTCGTGCGCGAGCTCGGGCAGGAGCCGCTCATCGTCCGCGCGGCGTCCCTGCCGATCGCGGCGTCCGACCTCCGGCGTCGCGTGGCCGAGGGGCGCTCGCTGGCCTACCGGCTGCCCGACGCCGTCATCGCCCACATCCGGAGCCGCGGCCTGTACCGCCCGGGCGGCGCCGCGTGACGCCGCCGGGGGCGGAGCGGAAGGCGCGCCGCGCCGCGGGCGCGGCGCTCGACAAGCGGGCGGCTGACCTCGTGGTGCTCGACGTGCGCGGCATCTCGACCGTGACGGACTACTTCCTGGTGTGCACCGGCAGGTCCACCACCCACGTCGAGACCATCGCCGACGCGATCCGCGACGCGCTCAGGGTGGACGGCATCCGGCCGCTCCACGCCGAGGGCGTCGCCGCCAGCGGCTGGATCCTGCTCGACTACGGCGACGTCCTGGCCCACGTCTTCCTCGAAGACACCCGCGCCTACTACGCGCTCGAGCGGCTGTGGGGCGACGCGCCCGTGGTGGAGGTGGACCGCGCATGAACCGATTGCGCGCTCCCCGGACGCGTGCTAGCGTCCTAGTCTTAAGTACGCACCACGACCGTGCCCCAGGAGGGTCGGATGCGAAAAGAACGACTGGCGTACTTCAGAAAGCGCCTGGTCGAGAAACATCGCCAGCTGGCCGAGGAAGTGAAGAGCACCGCGCTGTACGGCAAGGACCAGGAGGACGACTCGATCAAGGATCTCGGCGACCAGGCGAACACCGCCTACAACCGGGAGTTCTTCTTCGAGCTGGGCAACGGCGACCGCCGGCTCCTGCGCGACGTGGTCTCCGCGCTGCAGAAGCTCGACGACGGCGGGTTCGGCGCCTGCGAGCGCTGCGGCGAGCCGATCGCCGAGAAGCGCCTGGAGGCCCTGCCGTTCGCGCGGTACTGCATCGACTGCCAGCGGCTCGTCGAGCAGGAAGAGCGGATGGCGACGGGTTAGCCGCGGGTCGGATGGCCGCGCCGCTCCGCCGACCTCCCGCGCCCGCACCGTGAGCCTGGTCGCCTCGCTCCGCGCGCTCCTCTCGCTCGGTCTCCGACGCCTCCTGGCCGCCCCCGCGCCGCCCGCCGGGGACGCCGACGATCCCCGGACGCTCGAGCTCCTGCGGCGGGCCGAGGAGGCCCGGCGCGCCCGGCGGGCCGAGGAGGCCGGCACGCTCTACCGGCAGGTGCTCGACCTCCGCCGCGCGCACCCCGGGGCGCTCCGCGGGCTCCGGGAGCTGGCCGTCGAGGCCGGCGCGTGGGGCGAGGCCCTCGAGCTCCAGCAGCGCCTGCACGCCGCCGCCGCCGCCGGCGAGCGCGCCGGCGAGGCGCAGTGGCTGGCGGTGATCCACTACGAGCTGGGGCGGGCCGAGCTCGGGCGCGCCAACACCCCGGCGGCGCTGGGCCACTTCAAGAACGCCGTGCGCGCGGACCGGGACTTCCTGCCGGCCGCCCTCGCCCTCGGCGACGCCCACGAGCTGGCCGGCGACCACCGCGAGGCGATGCGCGCCTGGGAGCGCGCCGCGGAGACGGCGCCCGCGCTGCCGCTGCTCGTCCGCCTCGAGAAGAGCTACCGCCAGGAGGGGCGCCCGAGCCGCATGATCGCGCTCTACCGGCAGGCGCTCGAGCGCGCGCCCGACGACCTCGGGCTGGCGGTCGCCCTGGGCCGCGTCCTGTTCGAGCTCGAGATGCTCGACGAGGCCGCCGACCAGTTCGAGAAGGTCGAGGTGCAGGCGCCGGACCTGCCCGCCGTGCACGCCTACCTCGGCGCGGTGTTCGAGCGCCGGGGCGAGACGCGCGCGGCGTTCGAGGAGTACCGGCGCGCGCTCCGGCTCGGCCACGCCTTCGACTGGCCGCACCGCTGCGCGGCGTGCGGGGCGACGGCGCCGACCTGGCAGGAGCGCTGCCCCGGCTGCCGGCGCTGGAACACGCTCCACTCCGCGCGGGCCTGAGCCGCGAGACCCCGGTGGTGGCGCGCGCCCTCGTCGCGGCGCTCGACCTCGTCTTCCCCGCGCTCTGCCCCGTCTGCGCCGGCGCGCTCGGCGCCGGCCGGCGCGATCCGCTCTGCGGCCCCTGCTGGGACGCCGTGGAGCGTCTGGCGCCGCCGCTCGGCGCGCCCGGGGTGCCCGGGCTCGACTGGGCGCGCGCGGCCGCGCGCTACGCGGGGCCGCTGCGCGAGGCGCTGCTCGCGCTGAAGTTCGGGGGCCGGCGCGCGCTCGCGCGCCCGCTCGCCGAGCTCCTGCTCGAGCAGTGCGGCGCCGAGCTTCCGGCGGGCGTCGCCGCGATCGTGCCGGTGCCCCTCGGGCGCGAGCGCGAGCGGGAGCGGGGCTTCAACCAGGCCGCCCTGCTCGCCGAGCGGCTGGGGCGCCGGCTCGCCCTGCCGCTCCACCCGCGCTGGCTCGTCCGCGTGCGGCCGACCCTGCCCCAGAGCGAGCTCGACGCGCCGGCGCGCGCGGCGAACGTCCGCGGCGCGTTCGCGGCCTCGAGCGCCGTCGCGGGGCGCCACGTGCTGCTCGTGGACGACGTGCTGACGACCGGCGCCACGCTCGCGGAGTGCGCCCGCGCGCTCGCCGCGGCCGGCGCCGCGCCCATCGGCGCGCTGACAGTTGCCCGCGTCCTCTAACCGGCCGTATAATCGGGACGAATTGCGCGGGACCCGAGCTCTCCGACCCCCACAAGGAGCCCTGGCATGAGCATTCGAGTCGGCGTCAACGGATTCGGCCGCATCGGGCGCGTGTTCTTCCGCACCGCGCTCGAGACCCCGGACGTCGAGGTCATGGGCGTCAACGACCTGGCGGACGCGAAGACGCTGGCGCACCTGCTCAAGCACGACTCGGTGCACGGTGCGCTCCGGGCCGAGGTGGTGGCGAAGGGCGACGCCATCTTCGTCAACGGACGCGAGGTCCGCGTGTGCGCGCACAAGGATCCGGCGGCGCTGCCGTGGAAGGAGCTCGGGGTGGACGTGGTCGTCGAGTCCACCGGCATCTTCCGCGACATCGCGACCGCCTCCAAGCACCTCAACGCCGGCGCCCGGAAGGTGATCATCACCGCGCCCGCCAAGGACCCGGACGCCACGCTCGTCCTCGGCGTCAACGAGGAGACCTACGACCCGGCCCGCCACCGGATCGTCTCGAACGCGTCGTGCACGACCAACTGCCTGGCGACGACGGCCAAGGTGCTCGACGACACGTTCGGCATCCGCCGCGGGTTCGCGACCACCGTGCACTCCTACACCAACGACCAGCCGGTCCACGACTTCCCGCACAAGGACCTGCGCCGGGCCCGGGCCGCGGCGGTGAGCATGATCCCGACGACCACCGGCGCCGCCACCGCGGTCGGCCTGGTGCTGCCGCGGCTCAAGGGCAAGCTCGACGGGATCTCGATCCGGGTGCCGACGATCAACGTCTCGGTCGTGGACTTCGTGGCCGAGCTGGACCGGCCGGCCTCGGTCCAGGCGATCAACGACGCGTTCCGCGAGGCCGCCGCCGGGCGGATGCGCGGCATCCTCGAGGCGTGCGAGGAGGAGCTGGTCTCCTGCGACTTCAACGGCAACCCGCACTCGTCCATCGTGGACCTGCCGGCCACGGCGCTCATCGAGGGCACCCTCGTGAAGGTGCTGGCCTGGTACGACAACGAGTGGGGCTACTCGTGCCGGGTGCGCGACCTGATCCGCTTCATCGGCAAGACCCTGTAAGGCGCTCGTTGCCCAAGGTCACGATCGACGAGCTCGACCTCGCGGGCCGGCGCGTCTTCATCCGCGCCGACCTCAACGCGCCGCTCGAGGCCGGCCAGGTGGCGGACGACACGCGGCTGCGCGCGGTGGTGCCCACGATCCAGCACGCGCTCAAGGCGGGCGCCGCGGTCGTGCTCGCCTCGCACCTCGGCCGGCCGCAGGGGAAGCCGGCGCCCGAGCTCTCGCTGAAGCCCGTCGCCGAGCGGCTCGAGGCGCTCCTCGGCCAGCCGGTGGCGCTGGCGCCCGACTGCGTCGGGCCCGAGACCCTCGCGCGCGCCCGCGCGCTCGCGCCGGGGGAGGTCCTCCTGCTCGAGAACCTCCGCTTCCATCCCGGGGAGGAGGCGAACGACGACGCCTTCGCGCGCGAGCTGGCCGCGCTCGCCGACTGCTACGTCGACGACGCGTTCGCCGCCGCCCACCGGGCGCACGCCTCGATCGCCGCGATCACGCGCCACCTCCAGCCCGCGGCGGCCGGCCTCCTCATGCGGCGGGAGCTCACCGCGCTCGCCCGCATCCTCGAGGCGCCGGCCCGGCCGCTCGTCGCGGTGCTCGGCGGCGCGAAGGTCTCCGACAAGCTCGCGCTGGTCGAACACCTGCTCGAGCGGGTGGACGCGCTCCTGATCGGCGGCGGCATGGCCTTCACGTTCCTCCGGGCGCTCGGCCACGACGTCGGGCGGTCGCTCGTCGAGCCCGACCGCGTCGAGACCGCGCGCCGGGCCCTCGAGGCGGCGCGCCGCCGCGGCGTGAGCCTGGTGCTCCCGGTGGACGCGCTGGTGGCCGACGGCCCCGGCGGCGCGGCCGGCCGCGCGGTCGGCGTGCGCGAGATCCCGGCCGACCAGATGGGCCTCGACATCGGGCCCCGGACCGTCGAGCGGTTCGCGGCGGCGCTGGCGACGGCGCGCACCATCGTCTGGAACGGCCCGATGGGCGTGTTCGAGAAGCCCGCGTTCGCCGGCGGCACCATCGCGCTCGCGCGCGCCGTCGCCGCCGCGCCCGCCTTCTCGGTCATCGGGGGCGGGGACACGATCGCCGCCGTGGCCCAGGCGGGGGTGATCGACCGGATCGGCTACATCTCGACCGCCGGCGGCGCGTTTCTGGAGTTCCTCGAGGGGCGCACGCTCCCCGGCGTGGCGGCGCTCACGGAGGCGCCCTGATGCGGGCGCCGCTCGTCGTCGGCAACTGGAAGATGCACGGCACCGTCGCCGAGGCGCGCGCGCTGGCGACCGCGATCCGCGACGGGCTCAAGCGGCCGCGCGGCGTCGAGGTCGTCCTGTGCCCGCCGTTCACCGCGCTGGCGGCGGTCGCCGAGATCCTCGGCGCCGGCCCCATCCAGCTCGGCGCCCAGACCTGCCACCACGAGGCGCAGGGCGCGCACACCGGGGAGATCGCCCCGCCGATGCTCGCGGAGCTCGGCTGCCGGTGGGTGCTCGTCGGCCACTCGGAGCGGCGCAAGGAGATCGGGGAGTCGGACGAGGTGCTGAATTTGAAGGTCAAGGCGGCGCTCGCCCACGGGCTCACCCCGGTCCTCTGCGTCGGCGAGACGGCGGCGGAGCGCCGCCAGGGGCTCACGTTCACGACCGTCGAGGGCCAGCTCCGCGCGGGCCTCGCCGGGATCGGGCCCGACGGGATCGCCCGGACCGCGCTCGCGTACGAGCCGGTGTGGGCGATCGGCACCGGCGTGAACGCCACGCCCGCGCAGGCGGGCGAGGCCCACGGCTACCTGCGCGGGCTCCTCTCGGAACTCGCCTCGAAGGAGGTCGCCCAGACGGTCCGGATCCTCTACGGCGGGAGCGTCAAGCCCGAGAACGCGGACACGCTCATCGCCGAGCCCGAGATCGACGGCGCGCTCGTCGGCGGCGCGTCGCTCGCCGCGCCCGGCTTCATCGCCATCGTCAGGAAGGCGGCCCGCGTCGGCGCCGCCGCCAAGGAGTGAGGGGATGTACATCGCACTGATCGTCCTGCACATCATCGCGTCCTTCGCGATCATCGGCATCGTGCTGCTCCAGGCCGGCAAGGGGGCCGACATCGGCTCGGCCTTCGGCGGCGCGGGCAGCCAGGCCGTGTTCGGCTCGATGGGCACGCCCACCGTGCTCGGCAAGATCACGACGGCCATCGCGGTCCTGTTCACGGTCACGTCGTTCACGCTGGCACTGCTGGGCGGCGAGCGGAGCAGCTCGGTCGTGCGCGAGCCCGCGCCGGCCCCGGCCACGGTGCCGGCGGCGCCCGCGGTGCCCGCGCCGCCGGCGCCGGCCCAGCCGCGGTAGTCCCCGTGACCCGGCGCGCCCTGATCGCCGCCGCGGCGGCGCTGGCGCTCGCCCTCGGCGGCTGCGGGGGCGAGGCCGACAGCCCCGTCGAGGCGGTGGCGGGCACGACGGGGGAGAAGCCCGCCTACGGCGACACGTTCATCGAGGCCATGACGGGCAACATCTCCGGCCTCATCCCCAACGTGCTGAGCGACAGCGCGTCGTTCGACGTCGGCTCGCTGATCTACAGCGGCCTGGTGACGCGCGACCGCGAGCTCAACCTGATCGGCGAGCTGGCGGAGTCGTGGACCTTCAGCAAGGACTGTCTCGACCTCACGTTCAACCTCCGGCGCAACGTCCGCTGGCACGACGAGCGCCCGTTCACCGCCGCCGACGTCGTCTTCAC
Organism: Candidatus Rokuibacteriota bacterium; assembly: GCA_016179875.1. Classification (GTDB taxonomy): domain Bacteria; phylum Methylomirabilota; class Methylomirabilia; order Rokubacteriales; family CSP1-6; genus GWA2-73-35. Next base: position 18,676 of record JACPCH010000120.1, read on the forward strand.
CTACGAGACGATGATCAACCCCAAGACGCCGACCGCCTACCGCGAGGACTTCAAGGCGGTGGAGTCCGTCACCGCGCTCGACCCCTACACGCTGCGCGTCCGGTACAAGCAGCCGTACGCCAAGGCGCTCCAGAGCTGGGGCATCTGGATGCTGCCCCGGCACCTGCTCGAGCCGTGGGTGCGCGAGGGCAAGCTCCGGGAGGCGCCGCAGAACCGCGCGAACCCGGTCGGCACGGGCGCGTACCGGTTCGGCGAGTGGAGGCCGGGGGAGAAGGTCGTGCTGCTCGCGAATCCCGACTACTTCGAGGGGCGGCCGTACCTCTCGCGCGTCGTCTACCGCGTGATCCCGAGCCAGGCGACCATCTTCCTCGAGCTCAAGGCCAAGGGCGTGGACTCGGCCGGGCTCACCGCGCTCCAGTGGAAGCGGCAGACGGACTATCCGGCCTTCCGGAAGGCCTTCCACCGGTTCCAGTACCCCGCCAACGCCTACACGTATCTCGGCTTCAACCACAAGGACCGCCGGTTCGCCGACCGGCGCGTGCGCCAGGCCTTCGCCCACGCGCTCAACCGGCGCGAGCTGATCGACGGCGTGCTGCTCGGGCTCGGCCGGGAGGCGACGGGGCCCTACAAGCCCGGCACCTGGGCCTACAACCCGAACGTGAAGACGTACCCCTACGATCTCGAGAAGGCGCGGGCCCTGCTGGCCGCGGCGGGGTGGACGGAGAAGAACGCCGAGGGGCTCCTGGTCAAGGACGGCCAGCCGTTCGCGTTCGAGCTGATGACCAACCAGGGCAACGACGAGCGCAAGAAGGTCGCGGAGATCGTCCAGGCCTCGCTCAAGGAGCTCGGCGTCCGGGTGGACATCCGCATCATCGAGTGGGCGTCCTTCCTCAAGGAGTACATCAAGAAGCGGCGCTTCGAGGCGATCATCCTCGGCTGGGGCATCGGGCAGGACCCGGACCAGTACGAGATCTGGCACTCGTCGAAGACGGGCCCCGACGAGCTGAACCACATCTCGTACGCGAACCCGGAGGTGGACCGGTTGCTCGAGCAGGGGCGGATGTCCTGCGTGCAGGCCGAGCGCACCCGCTATTACCACCGGCTGCAGGAGGTGCTCGCCGAGGACCAGCCGATCGTGTTCCTCTACTTCCGCGACGCCCTGCCGGTCGTCTCCTCGCGCGTCAAGGGCATCGTGCCGTCGCCGAACGGGATCCGCTACAACTTCCACGAGTGGTACGTCCCCAAGCACCTGCAGCGTTACACCGCGGGGTGAGACCGCCTCCCGGGCTACAATAGCGGCCCATGCTCGGGTACGCGCTCAGGCGGCTCCTCCTCGCGATCCCGCTCCTGATCGGCATCACCTTCGTCTCGTTCCTCGTGATCCACCTCGCGCCCGGCGAGCCGGTCGGGATGGATCCGGGCGACCCGACCATCCAGTCCGACAAGCAGATGCGGGAGCGGCTGCGCGAGATGTACGACCTCGACAAGCCGCTGCCCGTGCAGTACTGGCGCTGGCTCAACCGGATCGTCCGCCTGGACTTCGGCAAGTCGTTTTCGCCCGACGCGCGCCCCGTCCTCCAGAAGATCGGCGAGCGGCTGCCGATCACCTTCCTCCTCAACGTCGTCGAGATGGCGATCATCGTCTGCCTGGCGGTGCCGATCGGCGTGCTCTCGGCCACGCGCCAGTACTCCGTCTTCGACAAGGTGACCACCCTCTTCGTGTTCGTCGGCTTCGCGACGCCCGACTTCTGGCTCGCGCTGCTGCTCATGATCCTGTTCGGCGTGCAGCTCGGGTGGCTGCCGATCTCGGGCCTGCGCTCGCTGAACTGGGAGTACCTGTCGTTCTGGCGGCAGCAGTGGGACTTCGCGAGCCACCTGCTGCTGCCGGTCGTGGTGGCGACGTTCGGCGGGCTCGCCGGGTTCTCCCGCTACATGCGGCAGTCCATGCTCGAGGTGGTGCGGCAGGACTACATCCAGTCGGCGCGCGCCAAGGGCCTCACCGAGCGGGTCGTCATCGGCAAGCACGCGCTGCGCAACGCGCTGCTGCCGATCGTCACGATCCTCGGGCTGTCGCTGCCGGGGCTCATCGGCGGCAGCGTCATCGTCGAGTCCATCTTCGCGATCCCCGGGATGGGCCAGCTCATGGTGCAATCGGTCTTCGAGCGCGACTACCCGGTGATCATGGGCAACCTCGTCATCGTCTCCACCCTGACCCTCGTCGCCAACCTGGTCGCCGACATCACCTACGGCCTCGTCGATCCGCGGATCCGCGTGGGCGGGCGGCGGGGCCGGCGGTGAGGGCGTTCTGGCGGGCCCTCCGCAAGAACCGCCTGGCCCTCGTCGGCGGGGTGGTCGTGGTCTGCCTCGCGCTGCTGGCGATCCTGGCGCCCGTCCTCGCGCCGTGGGACCCGAACCGGCCCGACGTCAAGCGGATCCTCGAGCCGCCGTCGCGCGCCCACCTGCTCGGCACCGACCAGCTCGGACGCGACGTGCTGGCGCGCATGCTGTACGGCTCGCGCGTGTCCCTGGCGGTCGGCTTCGTGTCGGTCGGCATCGCCGCCCTGATCGGCATCATGCTCGGCACGGCGGCCGGCTACCACGGGGGCACGATGGACGCGGCGATCATGCGCCTGGTGGACCTCATGCTGGTGTTCCCGCGCTTCTTCCTGCTGCTGGCGGTGCTGGCGTTCCTCCGCCCCTCGATCTGGACGATCATGGCCGTCATCGGATCGACGGGCTGGATGGGCGTGGCGCGGCTGGTGCGCGCCGAGTTCCTCGCGCTCAAGGAGCGCGAGTTCGTCGTGTGGTCGCAGGCCGTCGGCGCGGGCGGGTTCCGGATCGTCTGGCGCCACATCCTGCCGAACGCGATGGCGCCGGTGCTGGTGGCCATGACGCTCGGCATCCCCGCCGCGATCCTCACCGAGTCGGGGCTGTCGTTCCTCGGCCTCGGCGTGCAGCCGCCGCACGCGACGTGGGGCAACATCCTCAACGAGGGCAAGGACGCGATCGAGATCGGCTGGTGGCTCTCGCTCTACCCGGGGCTCGCGATCCTGGTCACCGTGCTCTCGTACAACCTGCTGGGCGAGGGGATCCGGGACGCGCTGGACCCGCGGCTCCGGCAGAGCGCCGGGAGAATTGTCACGCGCGGCCGGTAGCGGTATACTTCGCTTCCGCGCCGAAGTGGCGGAACTGGCAGACGCGCACGTTTGAGGGGCGTGTGGGGCAACCCGTGGGGGTTCGAGTCCCCCCTTCGGCACCAACCGTCATCCGTCTCGCCCCGTGGCATAATAATGCGGTTTGAGCGGATGGAACGACTGCCCATGACGCCCTCACTCCCGGTCGTCCAGCCCGAGAGCCTCCTCGAGGGGCGCAAGCCCGCGTGGCTCAAGGTCCGCGCGCCCGGCGGCCCCAACTACATCCGCCTCCGCCACCGCCTGCGCGACTGGAACCTGCACTCGGTCTGCGAGGAGGCGCGCTGCCCGAACATCGGCGAGTGCTGGGAGGACGCGACCGCGACGTTCATGATCCTGGGCGACGTCTGCACCCGGAACTGCGGCTACTGCGCGATCGCCCACGGCCGGCCCCTCTGGGAGGACCGCGAGGAGCCCGAGCGCATCGGCCGGGCGGTCGGCGAGCTCGGCCTCGAGTACGTCGTGATCACGTCGGTGAACCGCGACGACCTCGCCGACGGCGGCGCCGCCCACTGGGCGGCCACCCTCCGCGCGGTGCGCCGGCTCGCGCCGGGCTGCCGGGTCGAGGCGCTGATCCCCGACTTCCAGGGGAGCGCCGCGTCGCTGGCGGCCGTGCTGGAGGCGCGGCCCGGCATCCTCAACCACAACACCGAGACGGTCCCGCGTCTCTACAGGGTGGCCCGTCACGGGGGCCGCTACGAGCGCGCGCTCGAGCTCTTCCGCCGCGCGCGGGCCCGCGCGCCGGAGATCCCGAGGAAGTCGGGGATCATCCTGGGGCTCGGCGAGGAGCGGGACGAGCTCCTGGCGACGCTCGCCGACCTGCGCGAGGCCGGCGTGTCCATCCTGACGCTCGGCCAGTATCTGCGGCCCTCGCCCGCGCACCTGCCGGTTGCGCGCTACTACCACCCCGACGAGTTCGCCGACCTCGCGGCCCGCGGGCGCGCGCTCGGGTTCGCCCACGTCGAGGCGGGGCCGCTCGTGCGCAGCTCGTATCACGCGAAGCGCCAGGCCGAGACGGCGTCGGCATGACCTACGCGCCGATCCTCATGACGTTCGCCTTCGCCGCGCTGGTGGCGGGCGCGCTGCTCTTCATCCCGCGGCTCGTCGCGCCCCGCCGGCTCACGCCGGTCAAGGCCGAGCCGTTCGAGTGCGGCCGGGACCCGATCGGGGTCTCCGAGGGCCGGTTCGCGATCAAGTTCTCGACGATCGCGATCTTCTTCATCCTCATCGACATCGAGCTGATCTTCGTCTGGCCCTGGGCGGCGCTCTACCGGACCCTGGGATGGTTCGGCTTCGCCGAGATGATGGTCTTCCTCGGCATCCTGATGCTCGGGTTCGCCTACGTGTGGCGCAAGGGGGGGCTCGAATGGGAGTAGGCAGCTTCTTCACGTCGAAGCTCGACGCGGCCATCGGCTGGGCGCGGAAGTACTCGATCTTCCAGTACCCGTTCGTCACCGCCTGCTGCGGCATGGAATACATGGCGACCGCCTGCTCCCACTACGACATCGATCGCTTCGGCGCGGGCCTGCCGCGCTTCTCGCCGCGGCAGGCCGACGTCCTGTTCGTCGTCGGGACGATCAGCCACAAGATGGCGCCCGTGCTGAAGCGCGTGTACGACCAGATGACCGAGCCGAAGTGGGTCGTCGCCTTCGGCGTCTGCACCTGCACCGGCGGCTTCTACACCAACTACGCCACCGTGCAGGGCATCGACACGATCATCCCGGTGGACGTGTACATCCCGGGCTGCCCCCCGCGCCCGGAGTCCGTCATCGACGGGCTCATGAAGCTCCAGGACAAGATCGCGGCCCAGGCGCAGAGGTACTGAGGCGTGGACGGCGCGGCGATCCTCGAGCGGCTCTCCGGGCGCTTCGGCGCGGCGGTCGTCGAGACGCACGCCCACCGCGGCGACCACACCGCCGTCGTCGCGCGCGACGCGCTCCGCGCGGTCCTGGCCTGGTGCCGCGACGAGCCCGCGCTCGCGTTCGACATGCTGATGGACCTCACGGCGGTGGACGATCTGAAGTTCCCGGGCCGCGAGGACGGCCCGCGCTTCGAGGTCGTCTACCACCTGTACTCGGTCGCGCACAACCACCGGCTCCGGGTGAAGGCCCGCGTCGACGAGGACGACGCCGTCGTCCCGACCGCGACCGGGCTCTGGCCGATCGCCGACTGGTTCGAGCGGGAGGTGTGGGACATGTTCGGGGTGCGCTTCGCGGGGCACCCGGACCTCCGGCGGCTCCTCATGTACGAGGAGTTCGTGGGCCACCCGCTGCGCAAGGACTACCCGATCGAGCGGCGCCAGCCGCTGATCGGTCCGCAGGCCTAGCCGGGAGCCGCGTCCATGCCCGACACCACGCGGCGCGAGTTCATGCTCGGCGAGGGCGGCGGCACCGGCGGCGGCAGCCAGAACCTCTACCTCGGGATGGGGCCGGCGCATCCGGCGATGCACGGCATCATCCGGATCGTGGCGGAGCTCGACGGCGAGACCATCGTCAAGGCCGACGTCGAGATCGGTTACCTCCACCGGGCGTTCGAGAAGGAGTGTGAAGTCGGCGGCTGGAACAACGCCATTCCGTACACGGATCGCCTCAACTACGTCTCGCCCCTGATCAACAATTTCGGGTACGCGTCCGCCGTCGAGAAGCTCCTGGGCATCGCGATCACCGAGCGGTGCCAGTACATCCGCGTGATCATGTCCGAGATCTCGCGGATCTGCGACCACCTGACGTGCGTGGGCGCCACCGCCATGGAGCTCGGGGCCTTCACGGTCTTCCTCTACATGATCAAGGCGCGCGAGTTCCTGTGGGAGCTCGTCGAGGACGTGACGGGCGCCCGGCTCACGATCTCCTACGGCCGCGTCGGCGGCGTGAAGGCGGACCTGCCCGACGGGTTCGCCGGCAAGGTCCGGGGCGCCTTCAAGCAGACGCGCGAGGTGCTCGACGAGGTCCACCGCCTGCTCACCGGCAACCGGATCTTCATGGACCGCATGATCGGCGTGGGCGCGCTCTCGCGCGAGGAGACGATCGCGTACGCGATCACCGGGCCGCTCCTGCGCGCGGTCGGGGTGCCGTACGACGTCCGGCGCGCGCAGCCCTACTACGTGTACGACCGGCTCGACTTCGAGATCCCGACGCAGAAGGACGGCGACAACTACGCCCGCTACCTCGTGCGCATCGCCGAGATGGAGCAGGCCATGCGGATCGTCGAGCAGGCGCTGGCCGGGATCCCCGGCGGCCCGATCAACGTGGACTTCGCGGGGCGCCCGCTGGACCCCGCCGCGTACGTGGACCAGGGCAAGCAGGGCCAGACCGAGGGCCTGCTGCTGGTGCCGCTCACGCTGTCGCCCAACCTGGAGGGCCAGCAGCGCGCGGACCTCGCGCGGATCAACGCGGGCGACAAGCGTGTGGTGCCGCCGCCGAAGGAGACCGTGTACGGCTCGATCGAGGGCCTGATGAACCACTTCATGCTCATCATGGAGGGCCACGGCATCCGGCCGCCGGCGGGCGAGGCGTACGTCCCGGTCGAGGGCGCCAACGGCGAGCTCGGGTTCTACGTCGTCTCCGACGGCACGGACCGGCCCTACCGCGTCCGGAGCCCGGCCCCGGTCGCGTTCACGCCCGAGCAGCTGGCCGAGGTCCGGCGCCTGCAGGGCCTCTACCCGGACCGGCGCGCCGCGCTGCTCCCCGTGCTCCACCTGGCGCAGGAGCGGTTCGGCTGGATCTCGCTCGAGGTCGAGGCGTACGTGGCGGGCCTCTTCGGCCTGTCGCCGGCGCACGTCCACGAGGTCGTGACGTTCTATACGCTCTACTTCCGCCAGCCGAAGGGCCGCCACGTGGTCTCGGTGTGCCACAACCTCTCCTGCCACCTGGCGGGGGCGAAGGGGATCCTCCAGCATCTGAAAGATAGGCTCGGCGTGGACGTCGGCGAGACGACCGAGGACGGCCGCGTGACGCTCCTGGCGGTCGAGTGCCTCTGCGCGTGCGAGCGCGCGCCGATGCTGCAGGTGGACGACCGCTACGAGTTCGACCTGACGCCCGACACGGTCGACCGCATCCTCGAGGGCCTTCGGTGAGCGGCGAGCCCCTCCTCACGCGCAACTTCGGCCGCGCCGACTCCCACACGCTCACCGCGTATCGGGAGACCGGCGGCTACACCGCCTGGCAGAAGGCGCAGGGGATGGAGCCGGCCGCGATCACGGAGGAGGTCAAGCAGGCGAACCTCCGCGGCCTCGGCGGCGCGGGCTTCCCGACGGGCACGAAATGGTCGTTCATCCCGAAGCACCACGCGGGTCCCGTCTACCTCGTCATCAACGCCGACGAGGGCGAGCCCGGGACCTTCAAGGACCGCTACCTGCTCGAGCGCGACCCCCACGCGCTGATCGAGGGCATGCTGATCGCGGCGCGCGCGATCCGCTCGGCCACGGGCTTCGTCTACGTCCGGGGCGAGTACGTCGAGCCCTGGCGCCGGTTCTCGGCCGCGGTCCGGGAGGCGTACGAGGCGGGGTATCTGGG
>JACPCH010000185.1 GCA_016179875.1 Candidatus Rokuibacteriota bacterium
GTGAAGCCGGTGGCGACGTTGACGATCACGCCCGGTTACAATTTCACCATCGTCGACGAGAAGAAGAAGCAGGTGACGCTGGCCGACGGCTCCGTGATCCACGACCGGGTCGTCGGCACCACCCACACCGGCACGCTCACGGTGGCCCAGGAGATCATCCCGAAGCTCCTGAACCTCGACGTCCAGGCCTCGGCGGCGTCCACGACCGCGTCGGACGACGCGACCAACAACCAGACCTACGGCGGCGCGGGCCGGATCACCTGGAACCTCGGCAAGCTCTTCTGGGACTACGGCAAGCAGGCCCTGTCGCTCCGCACAAACTTCAACCGCACGCGGGACATGGTCACCCACACGGACACGAACGAGATCGGGGTCTTCCTGATCCTCGATCTCCTCTCGCCCTACAACCTGTGATGCGGAGCCTGGTGCTCGGCCTCCTGATGCTGGCGCTGCTCGGGCTGCCCGCGGCCTCGGTGTCGGCGCAGCCGGCGTTCGCGCTGACGCGGATCGAGTTGGTGTTCCCGAACGGGCGGGGCGAGATCACCGTGCCGCTCCGGTATCCCCAGCTCCGGGTGTTCGGCATGCTGCGCTTCAGCGGCAGCGGGATCGTCCAGGCGATGTGGAAGGTGGACGGGCGCATCGTCGCCCCGGTGGTCGAGCCGAGCCTCTTCCACGAGGACCTGATCGTCGCGACGCCGGAGCTGCCGACGTTCGAGCCGGGCCTGCACCGGGTGACGCTCGAGGTGAGCGATCCGAAGCCGGCCTTCAAGCTCCCGACGATCACGTACTTCGTCACGGCCGAGGACTACGAGGACTTCAGGAAGCGGACGGAGAAGTCGCGATGACGCGCTGGCTGGCCGGATCGCTCGCGCTGGTGCTGTGCTGGACGGGCTCCGCCTGGGCCCAGGTCCCGCCCGCGCCCGGCCCGCTGCAGGCGGTGCCGAACGGGCTCAACGTGTCGGTGCTGCGACCGACCGCGCTCAACGTGAAGTGGGTCATCTCGGGCGCGACGCCCGGCGTGACCGGGACGTCGACGTCCGGTCACTTCGTCTCCGGCAATCCCACCGTCGGCACGTCGGGCACCGCCGCGGGCAACATCGCGCAGAACTGCCTGTCCACCAATACGGCCAACACCAGGAACATCGGGACCAACAGCAGCACGGTCGCGATGGTGATCGCCGCCAACGGTGTCGGCCGGGCGGTCGAGAATCTGATCATCTCCTCGACCGTCACGCAGAAGGCGCTCGCGCAGCGGGTGGAGACGTTCTTCTATTGCCGGAACTTTTCGAACATCACCGTGGGCGGCACGCCGGCGGCGGCGACCGTGACGTGCAAGCAGGGCTCGAGCGCCTACGCGGCCTTCTCGATCGGGCGCGTCGAGCTGTACTTCGAGAACCGGCGCCGCGAGATCACGGTCCGCACCGGAACGCCGAACCTCAAGGTCCTCGCCGACGTCGCCTACAACGGCTCCGGGCTCCTGCGCGCCGTCTGGGAGGTCGCGGAAGCGCAGTTCAGCGGCGCCGAGACGGGCACCGTGAGCGCGCCGCCCAGCCGGTTCACCGGCCAGTCGGACCAGAACCTGAGCGCGTCCGCGGGCAACTTCCGCACGCTGGCCGTCATCAACCAGTTCGTCAGCTACGGCGACCGGGTCCTTCTGACGCTGCCGGGCGGCGTGCCGCTGCCGACGACCGCGCCCGGCGCCTACGACGTCAATCTGCGATTCGTCGAGCCGCCCGTGCCCTTCGCGATCCCGGTCGCGCGGTACTTCGTCCAGTCCGGCGACCACCCGCTGCGGACCTCGCTGATCGGCACCCAGATGCCGCTCGACAACGCCGTCCTGGCGCCCCGGCCGTTCGACTTCCGGTGGGACGGCGCGCCCGGCGTGAGCGTGTACCGGCTCGACGTCTATCCCCAGGAGGTGCCGTCGGGGCCGAGCCTGCCGGGGCTGATCCAGAGCCCCGCGATGAGCCCGACGAGTGATTCGAACGTGTTCAACCGCGGGCCGCGCGAGGGTGCGGGCGCGCGGGGCGTGGTCTCGGTGGAGATCCCCGCCCAGGTGACGTCGTTCACGCTGCGCCCGAGCCAGCTCGCCAAGCTCGTGCCCGGCGGGAGCTACGCCTGGCGGATCCGGGGCCTCGACCAGAAGAGCAACATCGTCGCGGAGAGCCCGATGCGGCAGTTCACCCTGCAGGCCCGGTAGGGAGAGCCCGTCCGACCTCTGCCGCAGCGGGATTGATGGCGGAATCCCCCGCCGGCGTCCAGCAGTTATCAGGGTGACATATGCGGAACCCAACGGCCCGGCTCACCGCGCTCCTCCTGGCAGGGCTTGCCGCACTGCCGGCCGGTCTCCCTGTGTCGGCCCAGACGGTCGCGCCGGCCTCTGGCCAGCCGACCGTCACGTCGGTCAGCGAGGCGAGTATCCGCCTCGAGGCGGGCGGGCGGCCGGTGACGCTGACGCTCCTGGGCACCGACCTCGACCAGTTCCAGTCGGCGGCGGTCGTGCTCGGCGGCCGGCCGGCGGCCGGCCTGACGGCCCAGCTCGGCGCCCCGGCGAAGACCTCGCGCCCGGTCACGCTCACGGCCCAGGCTGCCGCCAAGCCCGGGCGCGACTACAGGCTCCAGCTCACCGGGGGCAAGCAGCCGGTCACGCCGGCCGTCGCCATCGAGGTCGCCGCGCCCCCGCCGCCTCCAGCGGTCGCGAAGATCGAGCCGCCCAAGACGCCGCCCCCGCCCCCGACGGTGGCCAGGACCGAGCCACTCAAGGTTGCGCCGGAGCCGTTGAAAGCGTTGGTGCCGGCGGCCCCCGCGCCCGCGGCCCCGCTCAAGAGCGCCGAGGTGGTGACGAAGATCGCGCCCACGACTCCGGCCGCGGCCGCCCCCGCGGCGCCCCTGGTGTCGCGGGTCGCGCCGCCGTTCGTGCGGCCGATCCTCGAGCCGTCGATCACCAGGGTGGTTCCGTCGACAGTCCGGCTCCAGGCCGGCGGCGGGTCGGTGACGCTGACGCTCTTCGGCCAGGAGCTGGACCGGCTCACGTCGGTGAGCGTCCAGATGGGCACGGCGGCGGCGCCGGGCGTGAGCGCGCGGCTCGGCCCGCCGGCGAAGACGTCGCGGACCCTGACGCTCACGGCGCAGGCCACGGCGCTGCCCTCGACCACCTATCGCCTCCAGGCGGTGGGCGCGCGCCTGCCGCTCGCGTTGGCGGCCAGCATCGAGGTCTTCTGGCCACTCACGATGGCGCGGCCGCTCGTCGTCCTGCCCGCGGCGCCCGTCCTCTCGAGGGTCGAGCGCACGCCGGACGGCTACGCGCTGGTCGGCCGCGGCTTCGGCACGGACCGCTCGCGCCTCCAAGTCTTCGAGGGCAACGCGCAGATCGGCACGATCGTCTCGCTCGCCAACGACCGCATCGTCGTGCGCTCGCAACCGAGCGGGACGACCCAGCACCGCGTCGTCGTCGGTGGGCTGCCGAGCGCGACGCTCTCGTTCACGCACCCGGTGGCGGCGCGGGTGATCGGCTCGGTCGGCATGTCGTCCGACGAGCTGTCGAAGATGTTCCAGTCGCCACGGATCTTCGGGCTCACCGGCGGTGCGCCGGCGGCGCCCGGCGCGGCCCCGGCGCGATCGCCGTCGCTCGGAGCCCCAAGGCTCGCGCCAACGCCCGGGCTGGCGCCGTCCACCGGCGCGGGAGCGCCGCGAGTGGCCGGGCCCGCGGCGCCCGGCGCGCCCGCGGCGTCCGGCGGACCTTCGTCTCCGGGCGCCTCGGGGCTTCGCGCCGCGCCGTCGTCCGCTGCCGCACCGTCACCCGGTGCCGCGCTGCGGAGCGTGACCACGGGCGAGCTCAGCATGAGCGGCATCGGCGAATGACCTCCGTGCGGCGAACGCTGGTCGCGCTCGCCGTGCTCCTCACGCTCGCCGGCGCGCGGGGCGTCGGGGCCGAGGATTTCGCGATCAACGTGCCCGTGCGCGTCACGAATCTGCTGCCCGCGGTGACGATGGGCGTCGTCGCGTGCGTCGTGGGACCGCAGGCGATCGCCGCCGCCGCGCGGGCCTTCGGGCACGCGGGCGACCGGATCGGGTCCGGCGCCGAGACGTTCCGCGTGGACCGCGAGTCCCGCGGGTTCGTGGGCACCGTCGTCGTGAGCTTCGACGCCGACCCGGGGAAGGACGTCGCCGCCGCGACCCACTACAAGTGCTGGCTCCAGCTCGGGACCGGGCCCGACGGCCGCGGCGGGATGGGCGCGCCGCGCTCCGAGGCGACGGAGCCGCACCTGCTGCCGCGGCCCAACACGCCCGCCACGCTGGTGATCACGGGCGAGCTGCCGAGATGAGGGCGG
>JACPCH010000186.1 GCA_016179875.1 Candidatus Rokuibacteriota bacterium
GCACGACGCCGATCCCGTCGCCCAGCTCGGCGATCCCGTAGTGGAAGCGGAAGAAGCCGGTCATCGTGTCGATGCCGATCATGCCCAGCAGGAGGCCGAAGGCGGCCATGGCCAGCGACTTCGCCATGGACCCCCCGCTCATGTACGCCAGCACCAGCAGACCCAGCACCAGGAGGGCGAAGTTCTCGGGCGGGCCGAACCGGAGCGCGAAGTCGGCCAGGGGCGGGGCCAGGACCATGAGGGCGACGACGCTCGCGGTCCCGGCCACGTACGATCCGACGGCGGCGATGGACAGGGCGGGCCCGGCCCGCCCCTTCTCCGTCATGGCGTAGCCGTCGATGCACGTCATCACCGACGCGGCCTCGCCCGGGATCCGCATGAGGATGGAGGTGGTGGATCCCCCGTACATGGCGCCGTAGTAGATCCCGGCCAGGAGCACGATGGCGCTGGTGGCGTTCAGCCCGAAGCTGATGGGCAGGAGCAGGCTGATGCCCGCGAGGGGCCCGACGCCCGGGAGGACGCCCACCAGGGTGCCCACGATGCAGCCCACGAACGCGTAGGGCAGCACCGACGGCGAAAGGGCCAGGGCGAACCCGTTCGACAGGTTCTGGAGCGTCTCGACCATGGCGATCGGAGCGCCTAGAACCCGAACGGGCCCTGTGGCATCGGCACTCTCAGGATTGTGCTGAACAGGAAGTGGCTGCCCAGCGAGAAGCCGACGGCGAAGACGGCCGCCACGGCCCAGCGTTTCCGCTCCACGAGGCGCACCAGCCCCAGGAGGGCGAGGCTCATCGTGAGGCGGTAGCCGAGGCGCTCGAGGGCCAGGGCCATGAAGGCGCAGGTGCCGAGGATGGCCGCCGCGTGCCGCCACTCCGACCAATCGAGAGCGTCCACGCGGGGCGCGGCGGCCCCGCCCGCGACCACGGCGAGGCTACAGACGAGAAGGATCGCGGCCAGGAGCGCCGGCACGATGCCGGGGCCGGGCTCCATGACCGTCCCCAAAGGGATCTTGCGGTTTTCCCAGAGGACGACGAGGGCGAACGCGGTCAGGACGCTCCCTGCCCAGCGGTCGGTGGTCAGCCACCGCGCCCTCACTTGGTCCCCGGTTTTCCCATCCGCCTGATGGCCGCCGCCAGCATCTCCGCGTCCTTGTCCCACCACGCCTTGAACTCGTCCCCGTCCTGATGCGCGGGCGGCATCTGCATCCTCTCCGAGGCCGCCTTGAACTCGTCGTCCTGCATCGCCTTCCGCACGGCGTCACGAAGAACTTTCAGCGCGTGGGCCGGCACGTCCTTGGGCGCGAAGAGCCCGGTCCACAGATAGACCTCGACGTCGTAGCCGAGCTCCTTCATCGTCGGGGTGTCGGGGAACGCGGCCAGCCGCGCGGCCCCCGAGTTGGCCAGGACGCGGATCTTGCCCCCCTTCACTTGCGGCGACACCGCCCCGGTGGAGAGCGCCGCGACGGCGGCGTGCCCGCCCAGCACCGCGGTCATGGCGGGGCCGCCCCCGGTGGTGGGCAGGTGACGGAGCTTGATCCCGGCGGCCTGCATGAACACTTCTATCGCCAGGTGAGCCACGCTGAAGGGCCCGGCCGACGCGTAGATGATCGCGTCCGGGCGCTTCTTGGCGTCCTCGACGAACTCCTTCAGGGTCTTCCAGGGGGCGTCGGTGCGCACCATCAGCAGGGTGGGATCCGCGTTCAGGCGGGCGATAGGGACGAACTGGTCACGGGTGAAGCTCGGCGTCCGGCCCGCGACGCGATCCGCCTCGGGGATGGTGGAGATGGAGAACACCGTGAGCATGATCGTGTAGCCGTCGGGCTTGGCGATCGACACCCACTGCGTCCCCACGGCTCCGCCGCCGCCCGGCTTGTTGACCACGACCACCGGCTGCTTGAGGGCGCGCTCCAGGGCCGGGGCGAGAGGCCGCGCTGTGAGGTCGGCGGCGCCCCCCGGCGGATAGGGAGCGACGATGGTGACGGGGCGTGTGGGGTACGGCTCCTGGGCCGCGGCCCCGCCGGCCAAGGGCAGGAGGACGAGGACACTCGCCAGTAGCACGCGCACCATGGGGACCTCCCTTTGTTGGTGCGCCACACTACACCAGTTGCACTAGTCCGGCTAGCCTTCCTCTTCGGCGCGAGCCTACGGCAGGAGATCGGGGAGGAGACACGAGACGGGGATGCTCGATCCCGGCGCCGCCAGCGGGGCGACTCGCGCGGCGGCGTCGTACACCTCGGTGCGCGCGTAGCGCCAGCCGAACGGCGCTGAGGAATCCGCGACGGGCTCCCGGTACACCTCGAGGACGCGGTCCACCAGGTTGAGCACCCAGTAGTCCGCCAGGCCGGCCCGGGCGTAGAGACTGCCCTTGTGCTTGCGATCGACGGCCAGGCTCGACTCGGACACTTCGACCGTGAGGACCGGGCGCGAGGGATGCGCGCGGGAATAGTCGTCCGGACCGCCGGGGACGACGGCGACGTCGGGCTCGGGCTCCGAGTCGTCGTCGAGACCGACCGGCCCCTCCGTACGCACCTCCCACCCGGGACCGAACCCCGCCTCCAGCGCCTTCGCGGTCTTCCTGATCGCCGTGTAGTGCGGGGCGCCTTGCGGCTCGGCGACCATGAGCTCGCCGCCGATCAGCTCGACGGGATCGTCGGGCTGGAACACGCCGAGCTCGATGAGCCGTTCGTACTCGGCCCGGCTGAAGCGTCGGGTCCTGATCTCGTAGCGCGCCATCGGGGGCAATCGTATCGGCGGCCCCGAGGCGGGTCAATGTCTCCGGATAGATACACGCCGGCGAGGTGCGGTAGAATCGCCGCACCCCGAGGACCGGAGACCAGCATGGCGACGAACGTCATCCGCGTGGGCCGCGTGGAGATCCTGGCGCTGTCGGACGGCTCGCTCGAGTTCGACCTGTGCAACTTCTTCCCGACCATCCCGGAGGAGCAGTGGCAGCCGTACGAGGCGCACCTGCACGAGCACCGGGTGCGCTTCAACCTCGGCTCCTACCTGATCCGGTCGGACGGGAAGACGATCCTCGTCGACACCGGCCTCGGCCCCCGGCCGGCCGACGCGCCCGACGCCCAGTGGGGCCAGCTCCTGCACGACTTCCAGGCCAAGGGCGTGCGGCTGGAAGAGGTGGACATGGTGGTGATGACCCACCTGCACCGGGACCACGTCGGCTGGAATCTCACGCCTCGGGGCACGAAGTACGTGCCGACGTTCCCGAACGCGCGCTACTGGATGAGCCGGAAGGACTGGGAGGCGTGCCACCAGCCCGACGTCCAGCCCGCGCGCTTCCCCAACGCCCCCACCTGCGTCTGGCCGCTGGAAGAGCTGGGGTTGATCGAGTTCATGCGCCCCGAGCAAAGTCTCACCCGCGATCTGACCACCGTCCCCACCCCCGGTCACACGCCGGGCCACATGTGCCTGCTCATCACCTCCGGGGGCGAGCGGGCGCTCGTGCTCGGCGACGCCGCCCACAGCCCGGTCCAGCTCCAGGAGCCCGACTGGGTCTCGCGCGCGGACATGGACCCCGACCTCACGCGCCAGACCCGCAAGGCGCTGATCGAGCGGCTGGAGCGCGAGCAGATCCTCGTCGCGGCGGGGCACTTCGAGGCGCCGGGGTTCGGCCGGATCGTGCGGCTGGACGGGCGGCGGTACTGGCGGGGGCTGTAGGCCTCAGTCCAGCCAATCTTCCTCTTTGAGCTTCCGGGGCAGGTAGGTCTTCGTCAGGTAGCGGAAGTCCTTGTTGGCCAGCGCGTCCAGCTCGTACTTGAGCCCGGACGCGAGCATCCGCTTGATCTCGTCCTGCCAGGGCTTCTTCTGGAACCAGCGGTACTTGAGCAGCTCCTTGGCGCGGCCGACGTCCTTGTCGTTGAGCTTGATGCCGACGGTGCGCGGGAGGCCGTAGCGGTCGGGATCGGCGCTGGAGAGGCCGATGAACTTGGCCTTGGGGATGGCCATCCGCTCGCTCTCGAAGGCGAGATTGATCGAGCCCTGCTTGACGACCGAATAGATGTAGTAGCCCCACGGGTCGTTGTCGACGAGGACGTACACGGGGATCTTGTATTCCTCGTGCAGGCGGCGGGCCAGGCGCCGGACGCCGCGGGGCGGCTGGCCGTTGCCGGTGAGGAGGACGCAGTTGTACCGGCGCCAGAACTTGTCCTCCGAGAGGCGATTCCACTGGGTGCCCTTCTCGACGAGCAGGACGAAGTCCGCGGTGCAGCGCCGGATCTCGATGAAGTCGGGCTCGACGATGGACGGCACCGAGTAGCCGCCCTTGCCCAGGCGCGCGCAGTCCACCCGGTCGCCGTCGTCGCCGAGCACGAC
>JACPCH010000187.1 GCA_016179875.1 Candidatus Rokuibacteriota bacterium
CTCGCTCGCCGGGTAGGTCTCCGAGTCCGCCGTGGCCAGCATCGCCCGGTCGCCGAGCGCGTCCCGGGCCGCGCGGCCGAGCAGCGTCGAGTCCACGCCGCCGGAGAACGCCACGACCGCGCTCTCCATGCCGCGGAACAGCTCGACCAGGCGCTCGTACTTGGCCTGGCTCATTCGCCGTCCAGCCGGATCAGGTCGTGGAAGGCGGTGTAGCGGTCCGCGATGTCGGCGGGCCGCAGGCGCGTCAAGCGCTTCAACGAGAAGTCCTCCACGGTGAACGAGGCCATCACCGAGCCGTACACGACGGCGCGCCGCATCGCCGCCGCGTCGATCCGCTCCTGGGCGGCCAGGTAGCCCATGAAGCCGCCGGCGAAAGTGTCGCCGGCGCCCGTCGGGTCGTAGACCGACTCCAGCGGATAGGCCGGCACGAAGAAGAAGGCGCCGTCGGTCAGCATGAGGGCGCCGTACTCCCCGCGCTTGACCACCACCGTGCGCGGGCCCATCGAGGCGATCGCCCGCGCCGCGCGGATCAGGTTCGGCTCGCCGGCCAGCTGGCGCGCCTCGCCGTCGTTGATGGTCACCACGTCCACGTCGGCCAGCACGCGGCGGAGCGCCTCCTGCTTGCCCTGGATCCAGAAGTTCATCGTGTCGAGCGCGACGAGCCGCGGGCGCTCCTTCATCTGCCGGAGCACGTCGCGCTGGAGGTCGGGATCGATGTTGGCGAGGAAGAGGAAGGGCGTGCGCCGCAGGCCGTCGCCGAGCGCGGGCTTGAACTCGGCCAGGACGTTGAGCTGGGTGTCGAGGGTCTTGGCCTCGTTGAGGTCGTAGCCGTACTGGCCGACCCAGCGGAAGGTCTTGCCCTTCGAGGTCTTGAGCCCGTCGAGGTCCACGCCGCGGTCCCCGAGGAGCCGGAGATGCGCGCCCGGGAAGTCCTCCCCCACCGTCGCCACCACGCGCACCTGGGTGAAGAAGCTCGCCGAGTAGGAGAAGTACGTGGCCGAGCCGCCGAGGACCTCGTGGACCTTGCCGAACGGCGTCTCGACGCTGTCGAGCGCGACCGAGCCGACGACGAGCAGATCAGCCACGGCGCGCCTTCTTCCTCGGCGGGAAGTAGTGGCCGATCAGCAGGTCGAGGCGCTTGCGCGCCGCCGGCGGGAACGCCCTGGGGTGCGTGATCACCGCGCTCTTCAGGAGGCTCGGGCACTCGCAGGCGCGCGGGAGCGCGACCGTGGGGATGACGCGCTTGAGGACCTCCTTGGCCGTCGCGACGTTCTTCAGGAGGTTCTGGATGACCGCCTCCACGGAGACCGTCTCGTGGGTCTCGTGCCAGACGTCGTAGTCCGTCGCCAGCGCGAGCGTCGCGTAGCACAGCTCGGCCTCGCGGGCCAGCTTGGCCTCGGGCATATTGGTCATGCCGATCACGTCCACCCCCCAGGTCCGGTAGATCCGCGACTCCGCCTTGGTCGAGAACTGCGGCCCCTCGATGCAGATGTAGGTGCCGCCGCGGTGCACCGTGGCGCCGGTCTGGCGCGCGCCCTTCTCGAGCAGGTCCGCGAGGGCGCCGCACACGGGCTCGGCCATCCCGACGTGGGCGACGATCCCGTCGCCGAAGAACGACGACACGCGCCGCCGGGTCTGGTCGAAGAACTGGTCGGGGATCACCAGGTCGAGCGGCCGGATGGCCTCCTTCATCGAGCCCACCGCCGAGATCGAGAGGACCCACTGGGCGCCGAGCGCCTTGAGCCCCCAGATGTTCGCGCGGAAGTTCAGCTCGGTCGGCGTGGCCCGGTGGCCCCGGCCGTGGCGCGGCAGGAAGACGACCCGCCGGCCGGCGAAGCGCCCCACGCAGTAGTCGTCCGACGGCCGGCCGAACGGCGTGCGCACGCGCGTCCAGCGCACGTCGGTGAGCCCCGGGAGCTCGTACAGCCCGCTGCCCCCGATGATCCCGATCGCCGGCTCGCTCACTCGATCTCCCCTCGCGCCCCATCGCGCCCCGCCGCCGTGACGCGGACCCGGACGCAGCGCCGCATCAGCGCGTCCGGTCCCGCGAACGCGACCTCTATATAGTTGCCGGTGAGCCCGACCAGCGCGCCGGTGGCCCGGTCGCGCGTCTCGAGCACGAGGACCTCCTGGATGCCGCCGACCAGCCGCTCGCTGAACGTGCGGTGCTTCGCGCGTCCCAGCTCCCGGAGCGCGCGCCCGCGGCGCGCCACGACGCGCGTGTCCACCCGTCCCGCCAGCCGCACGGCCTCCGTGGCCGCGCGCGGCGAGAACGGGAACACGTGCAGGTACGAGAACGGCAGCGCCGCGACGAGCCCGGCGGTGGCGGCGAAGTCCTCCTCGGTCTCCCCCGGGAACCCGACGATGACGTCGGCGCCGAGGCCGAGCGCCGGGATCGCCGCCGCCAGGCGCTCGACGAGCCGCCGGTACATCGCCGCGGTGTACGGCCGGCGCATCGCCCGGAGCACGCGGTCGCTGCCGCTCTGGAGCGGGATGTGCAGGTGCGGCGCGATCCGCGGGGACGCCGTCAGCGCCTCGATCAGCTCCTCGCTGAAGTACGCCGGGAGCAGCGACGAGAGCCGGAGCCAGCGGAGCCCGGGCAGCCCGACGAGGTCCCGCAGGAGCGCGGCGAGCGTCGTGCGCGGCAGCAGGTCGGCGCCGTAGTGGCCCAGGTCCACGCCCGTCAGGACCAGCTCGGGGTGCCCCGCCTCGACGAGCCGGCGCGCCTGGTCGAGCACGACCTTCGGCTCCAGGCTCCGGCTGGCGCCGCGCGCGAGCGGCACGACGCAGAACGCGCAGCGGTGCTGGCAGCCGTCCTGGACCTTGAGGAAGGCGCGCGAGCGGCCCGGGACGCGCGCGAGCGGCGCCACCTCGACCGCCGTCGCCTCCGCGATCGGCGAGACACTCACGCGCGCCGGCGGCCGCGCGCCCCCGAGCAGGTCGCCGATCAGGTCGGGCAAGCGCGCCTTGTCGGCGTTGCCGACGACCAGGTCCACCTCGGCGAGCCCGGCCACCGCGCCGGGGCTCGTCTGGGCCCAGCAGCCGGTCACGACGAGCCGCGCGCCCGGCGCGAGCCGCGCCGCCCGGCGGATCGCCTGGCGGTCGGAGAACTCGGCGCGCGCCGTCACCGTGCAGGTGTTGACGACGACGACGTCGGCGGGCCCCGCGAACGGGACGGTCGTGAACCCCCGCGCCTCGAGCGCCGTCTGGAGCTGCTGGCTGTCCACCTGGTTCAGGCGGCAGCCGAGCGTCGCGAAGGCCACGGTCGGGACGCTCACGCCGGGATGGACTCCCGGAGCTGGCCGCACGCCGCGCCGATGTCCTCGCCCTTGCTCCAGCGCACCGTGGTGGTGATGCCGGCGTCGAGCAGGATGGACTGGAACGCCAGGATGCGCGGCAGCGGGGGCCGGCGGAACTCGGTCCCCTCCCAGTCGTTGAACGGGATCAGGTTCACCTTGGCCTTGAGCCCGCGCAGGAGCCGGGCCAGGCGCTTGGCGTCCTCGGGGGCGTCGTTGATGCCCTCCAGCAGGACGTACTCGAAGAAGATCCGCTGGCGGGGCGCGAGCGGGTACTTCCGCAGCGCCGCCATCAGCGCGTCGAGGCCATACGAGCGGTTCACGGGCATGAGCCGCTCCCGGACCTCGTCGGTCGCCGCGTGGAGCGAGATCGCCAGGTTCACCTTCAAGTTCTCGCGGCCGAGCTTCTCGATCCCGGGCACCAGGCCCACGGTGGACACGGTGATCCGGCGCGGCGAGTAGCCGAGGCCGAGCTTGGGGTCCGTGAGGATCCGGATCGCCTGCACGACCGCGGCGTAGTTGGCCAGCGGCTCCCCCATCCCCATGAAGACGATGTGGGTGACGCGCGGGCCGCCCTCGAGCAGCCGGTTGGCGGCGAGCGCCTGGCCCACGATCTCCCCGGCCGTCAGGTTGCGCTCGAGCCCCATCACCCCCGTCAGGCAGAACCGGCACTCGAAGCCGCAGCCGACCTGGGTGGACACGCAGAGGGTCATGCGGTCGTCGTCGGGCATCAGGACCGAGCTGATCCGGCTCCCGTCCTCGAGCTTGAAGACGAGCTTGCGGCTGCCGTCCTGGGAGGCCGTGACCCGCTCGGGCTCGGGCACCCCGACGCCGGCGCGCTCGGCGAGGCGCTCGCGGAAGTCCTTCGGCAGATCGGTCATCGCCTCGAGGTCGGCGACGCCCTTGCGATAGATCCACGTGGCCAGCTGGCGCCCGCGGTAGCGGGAGGCGCCAAGCTCCACCGCGAGGTCTTCCAGCTCGGAGGGCAGGAGACCGACGAGATTCACG
>JACPCH010000188.1 GCA_016179875.1 Candidatus Rokuibacteriota bacterium
CCGGCACCCGCATCCCGTCCTACGACTGGATGAACCGGGTGATGCGCGACGAGGCGTACACGCGCCGGTACTACGGCGTGCGGCTCGACGCCCCCCGGCGCGGGCTCACCGGCCGCGCGCGCAAGCTGGGCGCGAAGCTCGGGCTCCTCGACGCCGCCCCCGGCAAGGCGCCGCTCGCCGACGCCGAGCGACGCCAGCAGGTGACCGGCCACCTCGGCCTCGACGCCGGCCGCGTGAGCATCGTGGACCACCACGCCTGCCACGCCGCGGCGGCCTACCTCGGCTCGCCCTTCGGCGGGGCGCCGGCGCTGGTGCTGACCAACGACAACTCGGGCGACGGCCTCTGCGCGACGGTCTCGACCGCGCGCGGCGCCACGGTCGAGCGGCGGGAGGCCACCCGCAGCGGGCCGGGCTCGCTCGGCTCCTTCTACACGCTCGTCACGCTCTTGCTCGGCATGAAGCCCGGCGAGCACGAGTACAAGGTGATGGGCCTGGCGCCCTACGCGCCGGCGCGGGCCGCGGAGCGCGCGCGGGCGGCGCTCCGTACCGTGTTCGACTTCGCCCCGGGCGAGCCGGCCCGCTTCGAGTGGAAGAAGCGCGGGCCGCTCTACCGCGCGCTCCTCGACGCCACGCTCGGCCTCCGCTTCGACGCGATCGCCGGCGGCGCGCAGACGCTCCTCGAGGACGCGCTGCTGGCCTGGGCCCGGCTGGCGCGGGGCCGCTACGGCGCCGAGCGCCTGGCCCTCGGCGGCGGCGTGTTCATGAACGTGAAGGCCAACATGCTGATCGCCGGCGAGGACTGGGTGGGCGACCTCTTCGTGTTCCCGTCCTGCGGCGACGAGTCGAACGCGGTCGGCGCGGCCTACCTCGGCTACCTGACCGCGTGCGCGGCGCGCGGGCTGGCGCCGGCGCCGAAGCCCTTCGGGCCGGCGTACCTCGGCCCCGGCGTCACCGACGCCGAGGTCGAGGCGGTGATCCGCGGGCGCGACCTGGCCGCGAAGTACCGGGTGAGCGAGCACGAGAGGATCGAGGCGAAGATCGCCGACCTCCTGGTCGCCGACGGCGTCGTCGCGCGCTGCGCCGGACGCATGGAGTTCGGGGCGCGCGCCCTCGGCAACCGCTCGATCCTCGCCAACCCATCGGACCACCGCGTGGTCGGCGTCATCAACCGGATGATCAAGAGCCGCGACTTCTGGATGCCGTTCGCGCCGAGCGTGCTGCGCGAGCGCGAGGCCGACGACCAACCCGAAGCGCCGCGACGAGATCGTCGCCGCGCTCCATCCTCAAGATTTCACCGCGCGCGCCCACATCGTGGACGAGGCGTGGAACCCCGCCTACCACCGCGTGCTCCGGGAGTTCGAGGCGCGCACGGGGATCGGCGCCGTGCTCAACACCTCGTTCAACCTGCACGGCGAGCCGATCGTCTGCGCGGCGGAAGACGCGGTGGACACCTTCGAGCGTTCGGGCCTGCCGCACCTCGCCGTCGGCCGCTTCCTGATCTCGAAGAAATAGCGCGCAGAGGAGAGCCGTCATGAAAGCCGCGGTCCTGTACAAGGCCAACACGCCACTCGAGGTCGTCGACGTCCAGCAGCAGGGTCCGCAAGCCGGCGAGGCCCGCGTCCGGGTCAAGGCGGCGGGGGTCTGCCACAGCGACTGGCACATCATGAACGGGGACTGGACGCTGCCGCTGCCGATGGTGCTGGGCCACGAGGCCGCCGGCGTCGTCGAGGAGACGGGCGCCGGCGTCACCGGCCTGAAGGCCGGCGACCACGTCATCTTCTCGTTCCGCCCGCAGTGCGGCCGCTGCCTCTACTGCTCGATCGGGCGTTCGATCCTCTGCGACGGGCACCCGTCGGCGCGCTGGGCCATGCTCGACGGCAGCACCCGGCTCAAGCGCGACGGCCAGGACATCTTCCAGATGGCGCGGATCGGGACCTTCGCGGAGCAGGTCGTCTGCCCGGCCGAGATGCTGGTGCCGATCCGCGAGGAGATGCCGTGGCCGCAGGCGGCGCTGATGGGCTGCTGCGTGCCGACCGGCGTCGGCGCCGTCACGCGCTGCGCGAGCGTGGAGGCCGGCGCGTCGGTGGTCGTGATCGGCTGCGGCGGCGTCGGGCTCAACGTCGTGCAAGGCGCGCGCCTGGCGGGGGCGCGCCTGATCATCGCCTGCGACCTGCTCGACAACAAGCTCGATCTCGCGCGGGAGTTCGGCGCCACCCACACCCTGAACGCCAGGCGCGACGACGTGGTCGCGCGGGTGCGCGCGCTGACGGGCGGGCGGGGCGCCGACTACGCGTTCGACGCGATCGGCGGCGAGGCCACGACGCTCCAGATCCTCGACGCGATCCGGCCGGGCGGCACCGCGGTCATCGTCGGCATGGCGGCCATGAGCGTGCGGGCGCCGATCACGCCGTACCTGATGGCGCTCCAGGAGAAGACGCTCAAGGGCACGATGTACGGCTCGGTGCGGCCGAACCTCGACTTCCCGCGGCTGGTGGACCTCTACCTCGACGGCCGGCTGAAGATCGACCAGCTCGTGAGCCGCACCTACCGGCTCGACGAGATCAACGAGGGCTTCGCCGCGCTCACGAGCGGCCAGGTCGCGCGCGGCGTCGTCGTCTTTTAGACGCGCTCCGGTCACCGTCGGCGCCTAGCGGCGGCGGGACGCCCGCCACGCGAGCGCGGGCGCCGCGAGCGACGCGGCCGCCGCCAGCAGGAGCGCGAGCGCGATCGGGCGCGTGACGAAGACCGCGAAGCTGCCCTGGGAGATCTGGAGCGCCTGGCGCAGCGACTCCTCCAGCGGCCGCCCGAGGATCCGTCGAAGCCGAGCTTCCGGAAGAGATAGCCGCCCACGCCGAAGCCGACCATCGTCGCCACCTCCGCGACCTGGCCCGTGACGCTGTAGCTCCCGATCAGGCAGAACAGGAGGATCAGCGGCGCCAGCACCGGGTAGGGGACGCGCAGGATCTGGATGAAGAGCCCGACCAGCGGCAGGTTCAGGATCAGCAGCAGCGCGTTGCCGAGGTACATGCTGGCGATCACCCCCCAGAAGAGGTCGGGGTGCTCGGTGACGAGCAGGGGGCCCGGGCGGATCCCGTGCAGCGTGAGCGCGGCGAGCATCATCGCCATGACGACGTTGGCGGGGATGCCGAGCGTCAGCAGCGGGATGAACGAGCCGGTGGCGGCCGCGTTGTTCGCCGCCTCCGGCCCGGCGACGCCCTCGATCGCGCCCTGGCCGAGCCGCGCGCGGTTCTTCGCGAAGCGCTTCTCCGTGACGTAGGAGGCGATCGAGGCGATCGTCGCCCCGCCGCCGGGCAGCACGCCCAGCAGGAAGCCGAGCACCGTGCCGCGCGCGACGGGCGCGGCCGCGTCCCGGAAATCCCGGCGCGTCGGCCAGAGGCCGGTCGGCGCCGGCAGCCGCTGCCGGTCCGGCGGACGCTCCATCGTCTCCAGCACCTCGGCGATGCCGAAGAGCCCCATGAAGACCGGGACGAGGTCGATCCCGTCGAGGAGCGCCTGGGTGCCGAACGTGAAGCGCTCGACGCCGGCGACGGGATCCTGGCCGACCGTGGCGAGGAGCAGCCCCGTGACCGCCATCGCGAGCGATCGGAGGAGCGAGGCGCCGCCCAGCCACGCGACCAGCGTGAGCCCGAGGATCATGAGGCTCGCGTACTCGGCCGGGCCGAACGCCAGCGCGAAGCGGCCGAGGAGCGGCGCCACCACCATGAGGCCGCCGACGGCGGCCGTACCCGCCACGAAGGACGCGAGCGCCGCCATGCCGAGCGCCGCGCCCGCGCGCCCCTGGCGCGTCATCTCGTAGCCGTCGTAGCAGGTGACCATGGACGACGACTCGCCCGGGATGCGGACGAGGATGGACGTCGTCGAGCCGCCGTACTGGCTGCCGTAGTAGATGCCGGCGAGCATGATCACGGCCGAGACGGGATCGAGCCGGTAGGTCGCGGGCAGCAGGAGCGCGATCGTCGCGGCCGGGCCGAGCCCGGGCAGCACGCCGACGACGGTGCCGACGACGACGCCGAGCAGGCAGTAGAGGACGCGCGCCGGCTCGAACGCCGTGGCGAAGCCCTGCGCGATCGGGCCGAGCGCGTCCACCCGCTAGGGCAGGAGCGCGCCCGCCGGCAGGGTCACGCGGAGCAGGCGCCCGAAGAGGTACCAGGAGCCCGCGGAGCACGCCGCCGCGACGACCAGGGTGTGCGTCCAGCCGCGGCCGCCCACCCCCCGCACCATCACGACGAAGAGCGCGGCGGTCGTCACGAGGTAGCCGAGGGTGCCCACCGCGGCGACGTAGCCCACGAGGGCGCCCGTCATCAGGAGGAGCCGGCGGCGGGCGCCGGGGTCGCGCCACGGCTCGGTGAAGTCCGGCGCCGGCCGCGCGAGGCCACGGATGAGCAGGGCGAGCGCGAGCGCGGCGAGGAGTAGCGTGAGGGCGCGCGGGAAGAAGCCGGCGCCGGGCTGGCCCGGCGCGCCGAACGGCAGCGCGCGGCCGGCGAGCCCCGCGACGGCGGCGAGCAGGAGGAGCAGGACGCCGCCGACCGCGTCGGCACGCGCCCGGCGTGCGGTCACTGCGTGAGGCCGGCCGACTTCAGGAGGGCCCCGAGGCTCTCGATCTCGGCGGCGAGGAACGCCTCGAGCGCGGGCCCGGCGAGGACGTGGCTCGCCAGCCCGCTCCTGGCGAGGAAGGCCCGCCACTCGGCGTCCTGGCTCGCCCTCGCGACCGCGGCGAGGAGCGCCGCCTTCACGGGCTCGGGCAGGCCGCGCGGCGCGGCGATGCCCTGCCACGGCCCCGCGGGCACGCCGGTGATCCCGAGCTCCTTGAGCGTCGGGACCTCGGGCAGCTTCTCCGAGCGCTGCTCGCCGAACGTCGCCAGGACGCGCAACCCGCCGCCCGGGCCCGCGTGCGGGAGCACCTCGACCTGGGAGAAGACGCCGCCCGACACGTGGCCGCCGAGCACGGCGGCGATCTCCTTGGCGCCGCCCGCGAAGTGGACGACGTTCAGCTTCGCGCCCGTCGTCTGGCTGAGGGCTTCGGCGGCGAGGTGGGTGAGCGCGCCGGCGCCGGCCGTCCCCACGCTGATCGTGCCCGGGGCCTTCCGGCTCGCCTCGAGGACCTCCCGGAGCGTCCGGGCGGGCGACGCGGCGGGCACGGCGAGCACGAACGTCTCGAGCGCGAGCCGCCCGAGGTGCGTGAGGTCGGTCGCCGGGAACTTCGCCGCGCCGCGGAGCGAGGTGGTCACGAGGAAGCCGCCGACCATGCCGAGCGTGTAGCCGTCGGGCTTCGCGCCGTGCAGCTTCGTCGTCCCGACGGCGCTGCCCGCGCCCGGCAGGTTCTGGACGGTGACCGGCTGGCCCAGCTCCTTCTTCAGCGCCTCGGCGAACGCGCGGGCGACGAGGTCGGTGCCGCCGCCCGCGTTGAACGGGACGATCAGCGTCACGGGCTGGCTCGGATACTTCTGCGCGGCGGCGAGGCCGGCGGCGCCGAGCGCGAGGACGAGTGCGAACACGGCGGCGAGTCGGCGTCTGATCATCGAGTCTCCCCCGGGTCAGGCGATCGCCGATAGAATAGCCGAATGGACCGCGTTCTGGACGTGATGATCGAGGCGGCCCGCGCCGGCGGCGAGGTCGCCCTCGCCCACTTCCGCCGGGGCGTCGAGGCGGCCCTCAAACCGGATGGCTCGCCGGTGACCGCCGCCGACCGCGAGGCCGAGCGCGCGATCGTCGAGCGGCTCCGTCGCGCGTTCCCGGATCATGGCATCCTCGGCGAGGAGTCCGGCGCCGCCGGCGGCCGCGAGCGCCGCTTCATCGTGGACCCGATCGACGGCACCCGGAACTTCGTGGCGCGCCTCCCGTTCTGGGCGGTCCTGCTCGCGCTCGAGGAGGCGGGGACGATCACCGCGGGCGTCGTGGTCGAGCCCGTCACCGGACGGCTCTGGACCGCGCGGCGCGGGCGGGGGGCGTTCGCCAACGGCGAGCGCCTGCGCGTCTCGACGGTCGCCGCGCTCGGCGACGCCGCGCTGATCCACGCCTCGCTCAACGTGCTCCGCCAGGACGGGCTCTGGGACGGCTTCGTGCGGCTCGTGGACGCGACCGGGCGCCAGCGCGGCTTCGGCGACTACCTGTGCTACACGACGCTCGCCGAGGGGCGCGCGGAGCTCGCCGTCGCCACGCGCGTCGAGGTGTGGGACCTCGCGCCCATGAAGGTTCTGCTCGAGGAGGCGGGTGGCCGGCTCACCGACGTGACCGGCGCCGACACGCTCGAGAGCGGCACCGCGCTCGCCAGCAACGGCGTCCTGCACGAGCCGGCGCTACGGGTCATGCGCGGGGCGCGAGCGTGATCGTGTAGGCGCACGCGCGGCCCTGGGCCTTCAGGCACTTCCCGAGGGCCGGGCGCAGCTCGTGGGCCAGCCCCAGGCCGTCCAGCCAGCCCGCGATCCGCGCGAAGATCCCGCACTCGTACTCGTCGGCGATGCCCGCCCGCATCGCGTTCTCGTGGGCGAAGCATCGCGCCACGTCCACCCGGCACGCCGTCCCGTCCGGCGTGCTCACGCGGTAGTCGAGCAGGTCGGGCCCGAGGAGGCCGATCAGCGCCTCCTGGACCAGCAGGTACTCGTCGAGCGACGTCACCGGCCCGAGCCCCAGCGCGCGCGCGAGGCGCGGCGCCTCGACCCGGCCGAGCTCGCGCGCGGCCTCCCGGTTGAGCCGGTTCGCGACCGGCAGCCCGCACTCCCGGGCGACCGCCATGAACCAGCGCGCGTCGTGGGACATCCAGCACTTGATCAGCAGGGCCTCGCGGTCCGCCGGGGCGAGCCGGCGCAGGGCGTCCGTGGCCCGTTGCCTCAGCCGGGGCTGCAGGTCGTCGGGCGAGTCCATGGCGCGCGCGGTCAGGACGGCTGGTCGAGCCCGATCGCGCTCGAGGGCCCGCCCCAGGACTTCTGGAACACGACGCGGTAGCTCTCGAGGGCGCCGTCCCGCTTGAACTGC
>JACPCH010000121.1 GCA_016179875.1 Candidatus Rokuibacteriota bacterium
CGGGGCAGAGTTCCTTCGGCGGGATCGCCAGCGCGCCGCACTTGCCGCAGCGCACCCCGGTCAGCTCGCCCGCGCGGGCGCGCTCGAAGAAGTGGCGCAGTGTGATCACCGGCTCAGTCACGGCCGAACAGGCTCACGAGCACGGTGGCGGTGTTGCCGCCGAGGGTGTGGGTGAGCCCCGTGCGGGCGCCGCCGACCTGCCGCGCACCGGCCTCGCCGCGGAGCTGCGTGACGATCTCGGCGATCTGCGCGGCGCCCGTCGCGCCGATGGGATGCCCCTTGGCCTTGAGCCCGCCCGACGGGTTGACGGGGATCTTCCCGCCGAGGCTCGTCTCGCCCTTTTCGGCGGCGCGAGCACCCGCGCCGGGCTCGAAGAGGCCCAGGCCCTCGGTGGCGACGATCTCGGCGATGGTGAAGCAGTCGTGCAGCTCGACCACGTCCACGTCCGCGGGCCGGAGGCCGGCCTGGCGATAGGCGGCGGCCGCGGCGCGCTCGGTCGCGGGCACGCGCGAGAGGTCGCGCTTGTCGCCGAGGAGCATCCAGTCCGAGGCGGCGGCGGAGGCGAGCACCCAGACGGGCCGGCGGGACCGCCGGGCGACCTCCTCGGAGACGAGCACGAGGGCGGCGCCGCCGTCGGTGAAGGGGCAGCAGTCGTAGAGCTTGAGCGGGTCGGCCACGTACGCGCTCTTCATGACCTGCTCGAGCGTGATCTCCTTCTGGAACTGCGCCTTCGGGTTGTGCACCCCGTGCCGGTGGTTCTTCACGGCGACGGCGGCCATCTGCTCCTCGGTCGTGCCGTACTTCGCCATGTGGGCGCGGGCGACGAGCGCGAACACGCCGGGGAAGGTGAGGCCGAGCGGCTGCTCCCAGCTCGCGTCCGAGCAGTAGGCGAAGTACTCCGTCGAGTCGGCCGTGGGCACGTGCAGCACGCGCTCGGCGCCGCCGACCAGCACCACGTCGGAGACGCCGGCGGCGACCTCCATGACGGCGTGGCGGAACGCGGTGTGGGACGAGGCGCACGCGTTCTCGACGCGCGTCGTCGGGATGGCGGGCAGGCCGAGGACGGAGGCGGCCTGCGGGCCCGTGTGCAGCTGCTTCTCGGTCTCGCCCCCGACGACGTTGCCGTAGTAGAGCGCCTGGACCGCGCTCGCCGGCAGCCCGGCGTCGGCGAGCGCGTCGGCGGCGGCCTCGGCGAAGAGCTCCGCGGACGTGCGGTCGTGCCTGCCGAACTTCGTGACGCCGACGCCGATCACGGCCACTCTGCGCATGGGGCCTCCTCGTCTCCCGCATGCTAGCATCAAACTTCATGGCCGCGCGAGCGCTCGCCATCCTCGGCTGCGGCTGGATCGCGCGCCGTCACGCCGCCGCCGCGCGCCGCCTCGGCATTCCCGTGCTCGCGGCGAGCCGCGACCTCGCGCGCGCCCGCGCCTTCGCGCGCGCGGTCGGCGCGCTCGACGCGTTCGGGACGTACGAGGCCGCCGTCGCCGACCCGCGGGCGCGCGCCGCGATCGTCTGCACGCCCCACGACCGCCACCTCGCCGACGCCGCGCTCGCGCTCGCGGCCGGCCGGCACGTGCTCGTCGAGAAGCCGATCGCCCGCACGCTCGACGAGGCCGACCGCCTGATCGCGGCGGCGGCGGCGGCGGGGCGCCTGCTCATGGTCGCCGAGAACTTCCACTGGATGCCCGCGTTCCGGCGCGTGCGCGCGCTGATCGAGGGCGGGCGCCTCGGCGAGCTGCGCGAGCTCCACCTGATCGCGCGCGGCTTCCGCCAGCTGGCGGGCTGGCGGCTCGAGCCCGGCGCCGTGGGCGGGGGCGCGCTGCTCGACGGCGGGATCCATTACCTGCACAACCTGAGGTGGTGGGGCGGGGACGTGCGGCGCGTCTTCGCGTTGCGCCCCGCCCAGACGGTGAGGCTCGGGGGGGAGGACGCCGTGGACCTGCTCGCCGAGCTGCCCGGCGGGGCGGTCGGCCTCGTGGCCAATTCCCTTGCCGCGCGCGGCATCTCCCGGTTTCAATGGTCTACAGTGACCGGCACCCTGGGCACGTGCTTCGCCGACAACCGCGGCCGCTGGGTGCTCCTGCGCGGGGCCGGCGGCACGCGGCTCTGGCTCCACGCGCGCGACACCCGGGGACACCAGGCGATGCTGAGAGCGTTCGAGCGGGCGATGGACACGGGGCGGGCCCCCGAGACCGACGGCGCGTCGGGACGGCGCGACCTCGCGCTCGTGCTGGCGGCCTACCGCTCGATCGCCGAGCGCCGGCCGGTGGAGCCCGCGTGCTGAGCGAAGAAGCGCTGATCCTCGTCGCGTTCGTGGGCGCGCTCGCCCTGCTCGTGCTCGGCGTGATGGAGCTCCTCTGGCCCTCGAAGCCGCGCCATCCGGTGCGCCGGCGCTCGCCGGCGCCGGCCCCCGGGAACGGCGGGACGAAGAAGGAGCAGGCGGTCATGCTGCCGGCGCCGCCGCCGCCCCGGCGTCGCAGCCGCGTCTCGCCCCACGCCCGGTCCCACGCCGGGCGGCCGGGCTCGATCGTCCCTCCCCAGCACGCGGGAGGGCCCGCGACGGGCGCCGCCGGCCGGAGCCTCACCCCCGTCGCCGGCCCGGCCCCGGGGGCCTCGCCGTTCGCGATCCGCGCGCCGGGCGCGGCCGCGGCGCCGGCGCCGCCCCCGGCGGCTCCGGCCGCCCCCGACGCGGGCGTGGAGGTGGCGCGCGCGCCCGCGGCCGAGCCCGCGCCCGCACCGCCCGCGGCGCCCCCGCCACCCCCGCCGCCGGCGCCGTCCCCGGCGGCGACCCCGGAGCCGGCGACGTGGCGCAAGATCGACCCGCTGCTCGTCGAGACGTGCTTCTCGCTCTACCAGGAGCGCCACTACCAGGAGATCCTGACGCTCGCGGACGAGGTGATCCAGCGCGAGCACGAGCGCCCGCACCCGGAGAGCGCGCTCCACGACGTCGCCGCGCTCTGGTCGGTCGTCGGGCTCGCCAGGCAGGCCCTCGGCGACGACGAGGGCGCCCGCTTCGCGCTCGAGACGGCGCTCGAGATCGCGCCCGAGGACGAGCGGGACACGTACCTCCAGCACCTCGCGGCGCTCTCGCTCTCGACGTCGCAGGCGTGGCTCGCGCGCGCCCAGAGCCACGAGACGGACGACCGCGTGGCGGCCCTCCGCGCCGCCCTCGCGTGGGCCGAGCGGGGCCTCGCCGCGGTGCCGCGGGACGCGCGCCTGCACGACGTGCAGACGACGGCGCGCGACCTCCTCTGGCCCGCCTGCGAGCAGGCGGCGCTGGCGCTGCTCCAGCGGCAGGAGTTCGAGGCGGCGCGGCAGCTCCTGCGCGGGGCGCTCGACGATCCGCAGTGCCCGGCGGCCCGCGTCGAGGGCTTCCGCGAGCTGATCGCCGGCACCTTCGGCAGCGAGGTGGGCCAGCTCACGGCCCAGGCGATCCGCAGCATGCAGGAGGCGCGCGAGTCGGAGGCGCTCGCCGCGCTCCAGCGCGCCGAGGAAATTCTGAGAACGATTCCGGACGAGGCGCTGACGTCCCAGCGGCGCGAGGAGGTCGATCAGCGCCTCTGGTGGGGTTACACGAAGCTCGGCATGCGCCGGGTGGAGGCGGGCGAGTACGAGGACGCGCTCGACCCGCTGTTCCACGCCCTCCGCTACGGCGACATCGGGCCCGACCGCCAGGCGGAGACGCGCGCCACGCTCGTGCGGGCGCTCGAGGGCGTCGCCGACGTGCGCGCGCTCGGCATCCGTCAGCTGGCCGACGGCGGCCAGGGGGACGAGGCGGTGCTGCGGACGGAGAAGCTGCGCGAGCTGCTGCGCGGCTGCGTCGAGCTGGGGCTCACCGCGGACGAGCTGTCGGTGGCGCTGGCCAGGACGCGGCGGCTCTGCGAGGAGCTCGGGATCGGGGACGTGACGTGAGCGACGCGCCGCGCGCCGGCTCCGGGTTCACGGGGCCGACCTGGCCGACTCCGCCGCGTCGATCCCGGAGATGTGCTCGTAGCGCGCGATGACGCGCCCGGCGCCGTCGGTCTCCAGGAGCAGCCCCTCGTCGGTCATCTCGAGCAGCGTCCCGACACGCGGTCCCGGGGCGTTCGTCACCGAGACGGCCACGCGGCGTCCCACGTGCGTCGCCGCTTCGGCCTGCCACAGCACCGTCATGGCCCGGTTGAGATCGTGGACCTCCCGGATCGCCCCGAGACCCGGGATCGCGCGCGGGTCCGCCGCCGGCCGGCCCGCCGGCTCCGGGGCGGGGGCTGCGACAGGGGCTGCGACAGGGGCCGCAACAGGGGCCGCGATGGGGACCGCAGCGGAGGCTGCGGCAGGGACCGGGGCGGGCGCCGCAGCGGGGGCCGGGGTGGGCGCCGCGGCGGCGGCCGGGGCGGGGACCGCAGCGGGGGCCGGGGCGGGCGCGCTCGTGGGGGGCGGAGCCGGCGCGGCCCACGCCGCGCGGACCGGCGGCGCCGCCGGCACCGGTGCGGCCTGCGGCGCCGCCGGACGGGCGCCGCGCTCCACCACCTTGCCGAGCGCCGCGATGAGGTCCGACATCCGCCCCATGAGCCGGCGAAAGATGTGGAAGCCGAGGAGCGCGATCCCCAGCGCCAGGCCGAGCCCGACCTGGGCCGGGAGGCGGCCGAGCGCGTCGAGGTGGTGGAGCGTCCAGACGAAGATCATGAGGGGCACGATGGCGGTCACGGCGAACACGGCCGAGGCGGCCTGTCGCAGCGTGTTGGTCCGCGTCTTCGGCCTCACGGCTCGACGCTGCGCCGGCGGATCTCTTCGAGGAGCGCCTCGGGTACGCGGAAGAACGACTCCACGACGACGGGGTCGAAGTGGGTGCCGGCGCAGCGCCGGATCTCCGCCTTGGCGACGTCGACGGGCTTGGCCTTCGAGTACGGGCGGTCGAAGGTCATCGCGTCGAAGGCGTCCACCACCATGAAGATCCGCGCCCCGAGCGGGATCTCCGCGCCCTTGAGGCCGCGCGGGTAGCCCGTGCCGTCCCACTTCTCGTGGTGCGACCAGACGATCGGCACGGCGCCCCGGAGGAACGGGATCTTCTCGATCAGCGCCCTGCCGATCTCCGGATGGCGCCGCATGATCGTCCACTCCTCGGGGGTGAGCGGGCCGGGCTTCAGGAGGATGGCGTCGGGGATCCCGATCTTGCCGATGTCGTGGAGCAGGACGCCGTGGGCGAGGTCGGGCTGGTCCCGCTCGGCCACGCCGTGCTCGCGCGCCGTCGCCAGCGCGTAGCCGTGCACGCGCCGCGAGTGGGCCTCGGTGCCGACGTCGCGCGTGTCGAGCGCCGAGCCGAGGGCCTCGAGCGTGGACCGGTACGTCTCCTGGAGCTCCTTGTACGCGGAGGCGAGGTCGCGCGTGGCCTCGACCACGCGACGCTCGAGCAGCTCGTGGTACTCCCGCCGCTCGATCAGGAGCTGCCGCCGCTCGAGCGCGCGCTCGGCGGCGATCAGGAGCTCGTCCACGTTGACCGGCTTCATGATGAAGTCGTACGCGCCGAGCTTCAGGCTGTCGATGGCGGTCTTCACGTCGGCCGCGCCGGTGAGGACGATCACCGCCGCGTCGCCGTCGGTCTCGCGCACCTTCTGGAGCAGCTCGATGCCCGTCATCGCCGGCATCTTGAGGTCGGTGACGGTGAGGGGCGGGCGGGCGGCGCGGAACACCTCGAGGCCCTCGCGGCCGTCGTTGGCGAGCAGGCAGTTGTAGCCGGCCGAGAGGAAGATCTGGTGGAGCACGTCCCGGACCTGGCGGTCGTCGTCGACGATCAGGATGTCGCGCTGGGCCATCTCAGCCGACCGGCTCCGCCGGCTGCCCGGCCGCCACCACCTGGTTCTTGCCGGCGCGCTTGGCGGTGTAGAGCGCCTCGTCGGCGGCGCGGAAGAGATCGTCGGAGGTCGCGGTGCCGGGCGTGGGCTCGTCGTCCGGCAGGCTCGCCACGCCGAAGCTCGCGGTCACCGGCTTGCCGTGCGGGAAGGGGTGGGTCGCGATGATCTGGCGGATGCGGTCGGCGTAGAGCCGCGCGCCCGCCTTGGAGGTCTCGACCAGCAGGATCGCGAATTCGTCGCCGCCGTAGCGCGAGACCACGTTGATGCCGCGCGAGTGCTTCACGAGGATCTGGGCGACCTCCCGGAGCGTCTCGTCGCCGCCCGCGTGCCCGAGCTCGTCGTTGACGCTCTTGAAGCCGTCGAGGTCGAGCACCACGACGGAGGCGGGGTGGTTGAAGCGCCGGAAGCGCGAGATCTCCTCCTCGAACCGGAGCGTGAAGAAGCGCCGGTTGTAGAGGCCGGTGACGTCGTCCTTGAACGACGTCTCCTTGAGCTTCGCGTTCGTGGCCTCGAGCTCCTTGTAGGCGCTGTCGAGCCGGGTGGCGAAGTTGTTGATGTCCGTCGTCTGCTGCTCGATCGTGGTGAGCATCGACGAGAACGACTTCATGAGCGTCCCGACCTCGTCGCTCCGGGTCACGAGGCCGGCCACGTTCGTCTGGTTCCCCATGAGCTCGGCCATCCGCGCGACCGTCCGGCCGAGGTCCCAGATGATGTACCCGCCGCCGATCATCGCGAGCATGGTCGAGAGGAGGAGCGCCGTGAGGCCGTAGAACGCGACCGTCTCGGAGGCGTGCAGCGCGGGCAGGACGAAGCCGTGGACGACGTACGTGAGGACGAGCAGGGGCAGCACCGACGACAGCGCGAGCGCCAGGAGGACCTTCCGCTTCAGCCGCCGTCCCGCGAAGGCGACGTCGGGAGACGCCTCGCTTGGCATAGCCCGCATTATAGGCGAAAATACCCGACGATGCCTGCGGTGGCGGCAAAGAAAATCGACTGCGTGGGGCTGTTCTGCCCGGTCCCGATCCTCCGGACGCGGGACGCCCTGCGACGGCTGGCGGTGGGCGAGCTGCTCGAGGTGACGGCCGACGATCCCGCGGCGCCCGCCGACATGCAGAGCTGGACGGCCCGCACCGGTCACGCGCTCGTGGAGGTCGAGAAGCATGGCCCGGTTTTCCGGTTTGTCGTCCGCAAGACCCGCTAGCACCGGTCCCGCGGCGGCCGTCCCCCGCGCCTACCTCGACTACGCCGCCTTCGCCCCCGTCGATCCGCGCGTCGTCGCGGTCATGCGCCCGTTCCTCGAGGGCGGCGTGGGCAACCCGGGCGCGGCCCACTCGCTCGGCCTCGACGCGCGCGCCTCGCTCGACGGCGCCCGCGCCAAGGTCGCCCGCCTCTTCGGCGGCGCGCCGGCGGGCGTGATCTTCACCGCCAGCGCGACCGAGGCGAACAACCTGGCGATCAAGGGGGTGGTCGCGCGCGCCGCCGGGCGCCACGTCGTCACCACGGCCATCGAGCACGTCTCCGTCCTCAACTGCTGCCGCGACCTCGAGAAGCGCGGCGTCGCCGTCACCTGCGTCGGCGTGGACGCCGACGGCGGCGTCGATCCGCGCGCCGTCGAGCGCGCGCTCCGCGACGACACCGCGCTGGTGTCCGTCGGCGCCGCCAACGGCGAGATCGGGACGCTCCAGCCGCTCCGCGAGATCGGGCGCCTGACGCGCGAGCGCGGCGTGCCCTTCCACGTGGACGCGGTGGGCGCCGCCGGCCGCGTGCCGCTCGCCGTGGACGACGCGCACGTGGATCTCCTCACGCTCTCCTCCAACGACCTGTACGGCCCGCCGGGCGCGGGGGCCCTCTGGGTCCGGCCCGACGTGAAGCTGGTCCCGCTCATCCTGGGCGGCGGCCAGGAGAACGGGTACCGCTCCGGCACCGAGAACCTGCCGGCGATCGTCGGCATGGGCGTGGCCGTCGAGCTGGCGCGCGCCGAGGGCCCGGCCGAGGTGGCGCGCCTGCGCGTGCTGCGGGACCGGCTGCTGGCGGGGTTGCTCGACCGGCTGCCCGAGGCGCGGCGCACCGGTGCCCGCGGCGACGCGCGGCTGCCGCACCACGCCTCGCTGGTGGTGCCGGGCGTCAAGGCCGACGGCGTGCTGCTGGAGCTCGACCTGCGGGGCGTCGCCGCCTCGTCGGGCTCGGCGTGCGCCGCGCGCACCGGAGAGCCGTCGCACGTGCTGCGCGCGATCGGCTGCGACCGCGAGGCCGCCGAGGGCTCGCTCTGCTTCACGCTCGGCCGCTGGACCGCCGCCGGCGAGATCGACGTCGTGCTCGACGCGGTGCCCGCCGCCGTCGCCCGCCTCCGGCGCCTCGCGCCGTCCTGAGCGTGCGCCTCTTCCTGTTCGACGTGGACGGCACGCTGGTGACCGCGCGCGGGGCCGGCCGCCTGGCGCTCACGCGCGCCCTCGAGCGCGTCTACGGCACCACCGGCGCCGCCGATCGCTACGACTTCCGCGGCAAGACGGACCCGCGCATCGTGCGCGAGCTGATGACGGAGGCGGGCATCGAGCCCCCCGTCGTCGAGGCGCGGCTCGGCGCGTGCTTCGACGCCTACGTGGGCGAGCTGGCGCGGCTGATCGGCGACGGCCGGCGCGTGGAGCTGATGCCCGGCGTCGCGGCGGTCGTGGAGGCGCTGGCCGGGCGCCCGGACGCGCTCGTCGGGCTCCTCACCGGCAACATCGAGGCCGGCGCGCGGGTGAAACTCGAGCCCACCGGCCTCTGGCCCCGCTTCCGCGTGGGCGCCTTCGGCTCCGACGACGCCGACCGCCGGCGCCTGCCCGGCATCGCCCGGGCGCGCGCCGTCGCGTGGAGCGGCCACGAGATCGCGTGCGAGCGCGTGGTCGTCATCGGCGACACGCCGCTCGACGTGGACTGCGCGCGGGCGTGCGGCGCTGTCGCCGTGGCCGTGGCCACCGGCCAGCACCCGGCGCCCGAGCTGGCGGCGTGCGGGCCCGATCTCCTCTTCGAGAGCTTCGCCGACGTGGATCGCGCGCTCGCGCTGCTCACCGGCGGCGCCGCGCGGTGACCTTCCCGCTCGTCGCCCTCTGGCTCCACCTGCTCGGCGTGGTGGCCTGGATCGGGGGCGTGATGTACCAGGCCCACGTGCTCCTGCCCGCGGCCCGCCGCGGCGCCGCCGGCGCCTTCGCCGACGCCGCGCGCCGGGCGCGCCCGGTGACGTGGACCGCAGTCGCGCTCGTCACGCTGACGGGCTTCTACAACGTCACGCGCCTCGGCCCGCTCGAGCGGGTGATGGAGAGCGGCGCCGGGCTGCTGCTGGCGGGGAAGTTCCTGCTGGTGCTGGCGATGGTCGCGCTCGCCGGCCAGCGCGACTTCGCCCAGGTCCCGCGGCTGGCGCGGGCGCTGGCGGCGGGGGAGAGCCCGGCGGCCGCGCTGGCCGCGATCGCCTGGCTCGACCGCCTCGTGCTCCTCTGCGCCCTGGCGGCGATCTACCTCGGCCTCGCCGTCTCCCGCGCCTGAATCCGGCGCTACCCGCGCAAGTTGCGGATGATCGCCATGGCGGTATCGTGCATCATCTTCGAGACGTTCGACATCGCCTGCACCGCCTGCTGCTGCCGCTGGAGCGCGTTCTGGAGGTCGAGGTTGGCGAGCTGGGCGTCGTCGCCGACCGTGCTCAGCTTGTCCTCGAGCTGGCGGAGGCGCGCGTCGGCCTCCTGCCGGGCGCTGCCGGGCGCGCCGCCCTGCGCCTGCCGTCCCTTCTGGATCTCCTCGCGGAGCTTCGCCTTCACCTCGTTGTGGTGCTTGACCTTGTCCGCGTAGAGCTTCAGGTCCTCTTTCTGCTGCTTGTACGACTCCTGGAGGACCCACTGGATGAGGGCGTTCGGGTCCACCGCCTTGCCGCCCTTCGTGGCGCCCTCGACGAAGGCCGTCCAGTGCGCCTGGATCTCGCCGAGCGGGCGCCCCCTGGCGATCATCGAGGCGATCTGCTTGAGGGCCGGCGACGCCGGGGGCGCCGGCGGGGTGGCGGCGGCCTTCGCGGCGGCCCGCGCGGCGGCCGCGGCGGCCGCCGCCTCGCACTCGGCGCGCACGGGGTTGGGGACCTGGGTCGTGACACGGATCCGGCACTTCCAGACCCCGCCGTCCTGGAACTTCTCCTGGCCGGGCGGGCAGGCGGTGGGCGCCTTGCACTGGCTGTTGAGCGGCCCGCCGGAGATCTGGCACTCGCCGTGCCACTGGTCCACGTAGCGCAGTTGACCGCCGCCGCGGATGCCCGTGCCGTCGGGGACGGGGCCACTCAGGCCGAGGTTCCTGAGCGCGCCGCAGCCGGCGTCGCAGGAGGAATTGGTCCGGTTCTCGACGGTCCGGGCGACCGTGGCCGGGACGTCGTCGCAGGGCCCGGCCGGCGCGGCCGCCGCGGAGCCGAGCAGGACCGCGAGTCCCAGGATCAGGGTCGTCAGGGCACGGCGCGCACGGGTCATGGCGGTATCCTCCCTGTGGGATAAGACGGCGGCGCCGGCCGCCGGCATCGACGTTTCGCCTACCGGGCCAGCGGCGGCACCCCGAGCTCCCGCGCGAAGCCGTCGCACTGGCCCACCAGCACCGGCGCCAGCGGGATCCCGTCCTGCCGCCGGCGCGCCTCGCTCTCGGCCTCGGGCTCGCCCGCCACGTAGATGCGCTCCTGCCCCTCCGCCCGGGCCGAGGCCTTGAGCGCCTGGACCATGTCGTCCATGTCGCGCTTGAACTCCTCGATCGGGCGGAAGCGCGCCGGGTCGATGGCCGCGAAACAGTGGCCCACGTTCTGGAGCTTCTTCGCCTTCATGTCGGTGCGGACGAAGAGGTCGCCGTACACGGCGCCCGACAGGACGCCTGAAAGGATGTCCACCATGACGCCGAGGCCGTAGCCCTTGTGGCTGCCCACCTCGCGCGCGCCGCCGAGCGGGGTGAGCAGGCGGTGCCGGAGCGCGGCCACCGGGTCGGTGGTCGGCTGGCCGCGGTCGTCGAGGGCCCAGCCGGCGGGGATCGGCTTCTTCCAGCGCGAGGCGATCGTGAGCTTGCCGACGGCGACGGTGGTGGTCGCCATGTCCAGCACGAACGCGGCGTGGCGGCCGGCCGGCGCCGCGAACGAGATCGGGTTGGTCGAGAGCATGGGCGTCCGCCCGAAGGTCGGCACCATCGCCACGTGCGGCGAGTTCGTGGTGCTGAGCCCGATCAGGTCGTGCTCGAGGGCCATCATCGAGTAGTTGGCGGCGGCGCCGTAGTGGCCGGAGTTCCGCACGACGACGATCCCGACGCCGTACGTCGTCGCCTTGTCGATCGCCCGCCGCATGGCGAGCGTCGAGACCCAGTGGCCGAGGCCCTTCTGGCCGTCCATGAGCCCGGTGGCCAGGTCGTCCCGCACCACCGTGGGCTCCGCGTCCATCCGGATGAAGCCGTCGCGCCACAGCTCGAGGTAGCGCGGGAGCATGCCGATCCCGTGCGAGTCCACGCCGCGGAGGTCGGTGCGGACCATGAGGCCGGCGGTGATCCCGGCGGCGGCGGGCGGCATCTTCGCCGCGATCAGGACGTCCACGATGAAGCGCCGGAGATGTTCGTGGCTCACGATGACGGGCGTCTCGGCCATGGCGGGCGTTCTCCTCAGAGTCCGGTGATCTTGATGCCGGAGTTCTTGAGCTTGTAGCGGCGGTTGATGGTGGCCAGCACGGCCGTGATGCCCTCGAGCGGGCCGGCGTTGGACAGCGCGCCGACGTCGATCGGCCGGAGGCCCATCGAGCGGCCGAGCTCGGCGACGGTCTCCTTCGCCGCGGCGTCGGCGCCGCAGAGGAGCAGGTCGCACTCGATCGCGTGCGTGGTCTCCGACAGCTCGTGGGCGGCGATGTGGTGGAAGGCGGCGACCACCCTCGCCTCGGGCAGGAGGGCCTGCGCCTCCTCGGCGGACGAGCCGGCCGGCGGCGGGGTGAAGAGCCGCGGCCCGCCGAAGGTGAGCGGCACCGCGGTGCTCACCACGACCTTGCCGCGGCAGCCCTCGCGCACCTCCGGGAGCGTCTGGGCCAGCCCCGCCGCCGGGAGCGCGAGCACGACGACCTCGCCCTGGCGGGCGGCGTCGGCGTTGCTCGCGCCGCCGATCGTCGCTGTCATCGTCCGCGCCGCCAGCTCCGCGGCCTTCGCGCGCGCGCGCCCGGCGTCGCGCGAGCCGATGACGATCGCGTGGCCGGCGGCCGCCCAGCGCGCCGCCAGCCCCGCCCCTTCCTTGCCGGTGCCTCCGAGGATCGCGATGTCCATGCGGGTTGCGGGTCTCCTATCGGAAGAGGTCGCGGGCCGGGTCGCGCAGGAGCGGCTTCGACCCCTCGTCGCCCGGGGGGAGCGTGAGGCCGCGGATGATCGCGGCGGGGATGCGGTCGAGCTTGCCCATCACCGGCTCGGCGGCGGCCGCCAGCTCGTCGGCGAGCGCGAGGATCGTCGCCTGCAGCGGCCGGCCCGCCGGGTCGCGCTCGCCGAGATAGCTCCGGATCGGCGCGAAGCCCGCGAGGCCGATGGCGACGTTCGTCAGGCCTTCGCGCCACGGCCGCCCGAAGGTGTCGGCGACGATGACGGCGACGTCGGCGCCCGCGAGCGCGCGCACGTCGTCGCGCAGGGCGCGCGCCGAGCGGTCGGGATCCTCGGGCAGGAGGGCGACGCAGTCGAGGTCCACGTTGGACTGGTCCACGCCGGCGTTGGCGCAGACCCAGCCGTGGTGCGTCTCGGTGATCAGCACGCCCTGGTCCATGCGCACCACGCGGCGCGACTCGCGCAGGATCACCTCGACGAGCCGCGGGTCGCGCCCGAGCCCGGCGGCCATGGCGGCCGCCACCGGCGAGGGCGTCACGTCGGCGAGGCGCAGGAGGCGGCCCTCGGCCTTCGAGACGATCTTCTGGCCGACCACCAGGAGATCCCCGGACGCCAGCGGCGTGGCCTGGGCGCGGGCCGCCTCGACGACGAGCCGCGCGACGTCGTCGCCCGGGCGCACCTCGGGGAGGCCCGCGATGCCGATGACCTCGTAGCGGGGCGGCATGTCTAGGAGCGCGGGGTCCGCGCGCCCGGCTCGGGCCGCGGGTGGCCCGCGCCCGGCGCCCGTGGCTCCGTCCCCCGCCAGCCCGCGACGAGCCGGCCGCTCTCCGTCGCCGGCGCCGCCGCGACGAGCGCGGCGAGGTCGTCCGGGGCGTCCACGTCGAGGGCGAGGCCGCGGAGCGGGAGCACGCGGGGGGCGAGCCCGCGGGCGCGGGCCGCCGCCAGGTGATTCTCGAACGACGGCTCGCCGAAGGTGAGCGGCATGGCGCCGGGCGGCGCCAGGGCGACGCCGTTGGTGCCGAGCCCCGAGCGCGACGGCGCGAACACCGGCTCGCCCTCGCACGCGGCGCGCGCCAGCTCGCGGATGTCCGCCGGCGTCACGCACGGGACGTCGCCGGGCACCGTGAGGAAGACGCGCGCCGCCGCGCGGCTCGCCGCCGCCTGGGCGAACGCGACGGCGGCGGTGTGGCCGCGGTTCTCCGCCTCCGCGAGGGCCTCGGCGCCGAACTCACGGGCGATCGCCGTGACCTCGGGATCGCGCGTCACGACCCAGACGCGGTCGAGGCGCGCGGCGGCGAGGGCGCCGAGCACGTCGCGGAGCATCGCGGCGGCGAGGGCACGCCGCTC
The DNA here is from genome assembly GCA_016179875.1 of Candidatus Rokuibacteriota bacterium. Classification (GTDB taxonomy): domain Bacteria; phylum Methylomirabilota; class Methylomirabilia; order Rokubacteriales; family CSP1-6; genus GWA2-73-35. Next base: position 13,506 of record JACPCH010000121.1, read on the forward strand.
GGCCGGCCCGAGCGCCGCCACCAGCCGCTGCTTGGCGTTGACGAGGTCCTTGACCGGCACCGCGCAGACGATCACGCCGCCTCCAGCACGATCCGGGCCAGCGCGCGCTCCCGCGCGGGGTCGGTCATGAGCGTGTCGGCCGCGATCGCCCTGACGCCAACGCGCCCGAGAGCGTCGGCGTGGGCAGCGTCGCGGCGGTCGAGCACGAGCGTGCCGAGCCACGGCGCGTAGGCCGCCGCGACGCCGAGCGGCGACACGTCGAGGCCGCGCGCGCGCATGAGGGCGGCCGCGGGGCCGCTGACGGCGGCGCCGCCGACGATCGGGCTCACCGCGACGACCCGCGCGCGCCGCGCGCCGAGCGCGGCGGCGATGCCGGGGACGGCGAGCACCGGGCCCACCGAGGTCACCGGGTTCGACGGGCAGATGACGACGAGCCCGGCCTCGGCGATCGCCTCGAGGACGCCCGGCGCCGGGCGCGCGGCGTCGGCGCCCGCGTACTCGACCGCGCGCACCTCCACCTGGGCCTTCTCGCGCACGAAGTACTCCTGGAAGGTGAGCCAGCCGTCGGGCGTGCGCACGCGCGTGCGGACGGCGTCGTCGCTCATGGGGAGGATCCGCGCGGACACCCCGAGCCGGCGCGCCAGCTCGGCCGTCACCGCCGAGAGCGGCGCGCCCGCCCGGAGGGCGCGCGTGCGCTGGACGTGCGTGGCGAGGTCGCGGTCGCCCAGGTTGAACCAGGTCTCGGCGCCGAGATCGCCCATCGCCTCGAGGCAGCGGAACGTCTCGCCGGCGAGGCCCCAGCCCCGCGCGACGTCGAGCCGGCCGGCGAGCGCGTAGGTGACGGTGTCCAGGTCGGGAGAGACGTGGAGGCCCCAGATCTCCGTGTCGTCGCCGGTGTTGCCGATCACCGTGAGCTCGCCCGGGGCGAGGCACGCCGCCAGCCCGCGGAGGAGCTTCGCGGCGCCGGTGCCGCCCGCGACGGCCGTGACCCTCATCAGTCCTCGGACGATCGGGCGGGCTCGCGCAGCGACCACAGCGCGCTGCCGCCGCGCCAGGCGTAGAGCCCGACCCCGGCGCGCGCGGTGAGGCCGGGGGGCAGCATGCTCTCGGGCACCGGGACGAAGCCGAAGCGCACCCAGACGCGGTCGAGGCCCTGCGGCCGGGCGAACACCGTGCCCGCGCCGGCGGCGACCGCGTGGTCGAGCGCCGCCGCGACGAGCTGGGCGGCGACCTCGAGCGGCTCCGTCTCGGAGACGACGACGGGACCGTGCAGCATCACCGACGACTCGCTCCTCACGGCCACCAGCGCGCCACAGAGCCGCTCGCCGCCCGCATCGGTGAACGCGCCCCAGCCGAACGCGGGGTCCGCGGGGTCCGGCCAGGGAAGGGCGGCGAAGTCGAAGAGCGATCGCGCCTGCAGGGCGTCGGGCAGGGGACGGTAGCCGATGCCCTGCCACACCCGCGGTCGGGTCGCCGACGCGAGCGAGGGCAGGGGCGCGGCGCCGGGCCCGGGGCCCGCCGCGCGCGGGCCCGTCCTACTTCTTGCCAAGCACGGCGTCCTTGAGGCTCTTGGCGAGGCGGAACTTGCAGACGCGCTTCGCGGGGATCTTGAGGGGCTCGCCGGTCTGGGGATTCCGTCCGATCCGCGCCTTGCGGTTCGCGAGCACGAGCTTGCCGAAGCCCGGCAGCACGAACTGGCCGCTCTTCTTGGCTTCCCGGCACGCGAGCGCCAGCGTCTCGTCGAGGACCCCCTCGATCTGCTTCTTGGAGAGGGTGGTCTTCTCCGCAAGGTGCGCGAGGGTCGCGGTCTTCGTCATCGTCTTCGCCACGGTGAGCCTCCTCTGGATCGGATGGGATGGGACGCGAAGTGCATTAGTACCATAGCCGGCCACGCACGGCTACCGGCGCGTGAAGCGGAACTCGCCGGACGCGATCAGGCGGCGGTACGACCCGAAGCGCGCCTCGGCGTCGTCGATCTTGTCGAGCGGGGAATCCGGAGACTCTCCATCTCTATAGGTCTGCACGAGCCCGTAGAGCGTGTCGCGCTGCGCGGGGAGCCGCCCGGCGTCGCGGATCAGGCGGCAGAGCTCGGCCGGGCCGACGAGCTGGCCGAACGCGGCGCCGGCCGAGGTCGAGATCGACTCGTTGATCAGCGTGCCGCCGAGGTCGTTGGCGCCCGCGGCGAGCAGCGTCTGCGCGAGCTTCGGCCCCTCCTTGACCCACGACGCCTGGATGTTGCGGATCGTGGCGCCGAGCATGAGCCGGGCGAGCGCGTGCATCCGGACGACCTCGACACCCGTCGCGCCCGGGCGCACGCCCGGCACGAGGCCCTTCTGGTACATGGGCGCCTCCGAGTGGATCAGGGACAGCGGCACGAACTCGGTGAAGCCGCCCGTGTCCTTCTGGATCGAGCGGAGGAGCGCCATGTGGCGGATCCAGTGCGCCGGCGTCTCGACGTGGCCGTACATGATCGTGGACGTCGTGCGGATGCCGAGCGCGTGGGCGGTGGTGATGACCTCGAGCCACTGGCTCACGGTGATGCGCCCGCGCGCGATGACATCGCGGATCTCCTGGTCGAGGATCTCCGCCGACGTGCCGGGCAGCGTGCCCAGGCCGGCCGCCTTGAGCTCGGCGAGATACTCCCGGATCGGCAGTCCCGATCGCACCGAGCCGTAGAGCACCTCCTCCGGCGAGAACGCGTGGAGGTGGAGATCCGGCAGCGCCGCCTTGATCGCCCGCGTGAGGTCGATGTAGTAGCGGCCGTCGAGCTTCGGCGGGAGCCCCGCCTGGATGCACACCTCGGTCGCGCCGAGGTCCCACGCCTCGCGCGCGCGGCGGACGACCTCCGCCACCGGCAGGAAGTAGCCCTCCTCCTCGCGGTGGTCGCGGCTGAACGCGCAGAACGTGCAGTGCTTGATGCAGACGTTCGTGAAGTTGACGTTGCGGTTGACCACGAACGTCGCCACCTCGCCGACCTGCCGCCGGCGGAGCTCGTCGGCGACGAGCGCGAGCGCGTGGAGGTCGCGCCCGGTCACGCCGGTCAGGGCGGTGGCGTCGTCGGGGGCGAGCTCGCGCCCGTCGAGGACGCGCGCCAGGATCGGCCGGATCTCGCGCGACACCCAGTCGAGCATGCTTCCGAGGCTACCAGCGTCGCCAGTGCTCATGCGACTCCTTCACGAGGCCGTCGGCGCCGGTGAGCGCCGCCACGCGCGGGCGGAGCGTCTCGTCCAGGAACTCGGGGCGCCGCGCGAACTCGGGGTAGATCGCGAGGCGCTCGCGCAGGACGAAGCCCTCGGCCTCGGTGGCGCGGCGCAGCTCCGGGAGCAGCGGCCACGGCTTCTCGGGATTGATGTGGTCGAGCGTGAGCGGCGAGACGCCGCCCCAGTCGTTGAGCCCCGCCGCCAGCAGCCGCGGGAAGGTCCGCGGCGAGAGGTTCGGCGGGGCCTGGAGGTTCACGTCGGGCCCGAGCACGAGGCGCGCCACCGCGAGCGTCCGCAGCAGATCGTCGAGCGCCGGCTCGGGGGCGTCCCGCATCGGGATGCGGGGCTTGGCGCGGAAGTTCTGGACGATGACCTCCTGCACGTGCCCGTAGCGCTCGTGGAGATCACGGATCGCGTACAGCGCGTCAACGCGCTCGCGCGGCGTCTCGCCGATGCCGATCAGGATGCCCGTCGTGAACGGGATCGAGAGCTTGCCGGCGAGCTCGAGGGTCTTGAGGCGCCGGGCCGGGACCTTGTCGGGCGCGTTCGCGTGGGCCATGCCCGGACCCAGGAGGCGCTCGGAGACGGTCTCGAGCATGAGCCCCATGCTCACGTTGACCTCGCGCAGGCGGGCGAGGTCGCGCTCGCCCATCAGGCCCGGGTTCGCGTGGGGCAGGAGCCCGGACTCGCGCAGCGTCGCCTCGCAGACCTCGCGCAGGTACGCGAGCGTCGTGCGGTGGCCGCGCCGGCGGAGGAACTCGCGGTGCTCGGGGAAGCGCGCCTCGGGCCGGTCGCCGAGCGAGAAGAGCGCCTCCTTCGCCCCGAGCTTCGCGCCGGCCTGACACAACGCGATGACTTCTTCCGGCAGGAGCGTGCGCGCGCCGGGCTCGCCGGGATCGCGCCGGAACGTGCAGTAGCCGCAGTCGTCGCGGCAGAGCGTCGTGAGCGGCACGAAGACCTTGGCCGAGAACGTGGTGGTGCGGCCGCGCCCGCGGTCGCGCTCCTCGCCGGCGCGCCGGAGGAGCTCGTCGAGCGCCGGGGCCGGTGCCTCGATCAGCGCGCAGGCCTCGGCGTGCGAGATCACGCGCGCCCCCGCCGGAGCGTCGGGCGGACCGTCGTCGCGAAGCGCTCCATGTTGGCGAGCACCGCCTTCGGATCCGGCACGGTCGGGTCGAACACGAAGTGGGAGACGCCGAGCGCGGCGTAGCGGCGGACGTCGCCCGCGACCTCCTCGGCGGTGCCCTGGAAGAGCGGCCGCTCGCCCGCCGCCGCCTTCGCGCGCGGACCGCGCACCTGCATCGGGCAGCGGAGCGTGAGGCGGACCGCCTGCGGGTCGCGCCCGGCGCGCTGCGCCGCGGCGCGGACCTGCTTCGCCTTGGCGGCATACTCGTCGGGGAGGAGCGTGGCGGGCGGGCGCAGGCCGATCGGATGCCAGGCGTCGCCGAGCGCGCCGGCGCGGCGCGCGGCGGCGTCGGTGTGGCCGCCGATCCAGATCGGGATGCCGCCGCGCTGCGCCGGCTTCGGCAGCGCGTGGACGTCGCGCACCGCGTAGTGGCGGCCCTGGAACGTCACCGGATCCGCCGTCCACAGCCGCCGCATCAGCGTCAGGTACTCGTCGGTCACCGCGCCGCGCGCCTCGAAGGGCGGCGCGGCCAGCGCCTCGAACTCCTCGCGCAGCCAGCCGGCGCCGGCGCCCAGGATGACGCGCCCCCCAGAGAGCCGGTCGATGGTGGCGAGCGTCTTCGCGGTGACGACGGGGTTCCGGTAGGGGATCACGAGCACGCTGGTGCCGATGCGGATCCGCCTGGTCGCGTGCGCGAGGTGCGCCAGCAGCGCGAGCGGCTCGAGGTAGTCCTGGTCGGCGCCGCCGGGCAGGCGGCCGGTCGGCGAGTACGGGTAGACCGAGCGCGCCATCGAGACGGGGAGCACGACGTGGTCGGTGACGAAGATCGAGTCGTACCGGAGCGCCTCGGCGCGCGCCGCCATTCTCAGGATGTTCTCCGGCGTGGCGAGGGGCCCGCGACCGGGCAGCGCGAATCCGAACTCCACGACGCGTCCTCCGGGAAAAGGGAACGACTCGACCGCAACGGCGCCTATGGTATCACTAAGCGCGATGCCACGCTCCGGCCCCGGCGCGCGCGCGTGGGCCATGTGGTCCGTGCCGGCGCTGATCTTCTTCATCGCGTTCTTCCACCGCGCCGCGCCCGGGATCATCGCCCGCGAGCTCATGCAGGAGTTCGGCGTGACGAGCGCGACCGTCGGGCTGCTCGCCGCGACCTACTTCTACGCGTACGCCGCGCTGATGATTCCGGGGGGACTGCTCATCGACGCCTTCGGGGTCCGCCGCGTCGTCGCCGCCGGCGGGGTCGTCATGGGCCTCGGCGCCGTGGCGATGGGGCTCGCCGGGACGCCGCGCCTGCTGTTCGCCGGGCGGTTCGCGGTCGGGCTCGGCGCGACGGTGACGTTCATCGGGGCGCTGAAGATCGCGGCGACCTGGTTCCCCGCCTCCCGCTTCGGCTTCCTCTCGGCCGTCACCGCCACCGTCGGCGTCGCCGGCGCGCTCGCCGCGACGGCGCCCCTCGCGGCGCTCGTCGGCCTCGTGGGCTGGCGGGGCGCGCTCGGGATCGTCGGGCTCGCGACCCTCGCGGCGTCGGCGCTCTGCCTGCGGGTCGTGCGCGACCGCCCGCCGGGCGACGCGACGGACGCGGCGCCGGCGCCGGGCCTGCGCCGGATCCTGGCGGGCGCCGTCGAGATTCTGCGCAACCGCCACACCTGGCCGCCGTTCCTGGCGTTCTTCTTCCTCTACGCGGCCTTCGGGAACCTGTCGCTGTGGGTCGTGCCGTACCTGCGCGACGTCCACGGACTCTCAACCGAGCGCGCGGCGCTGTGGGCGACGGCGCCGGCGATCCCGCTGCTGGTGAGCAGCCCGCTGACCGGGTGGCTCTCCGACCGGGTGCTGGGCCGCCGCAAGCTGCCCTTCGTCGTGCTGGTGTGGTGCAGCGTCACGCTCTGGGCCGTGTTCGTCCTGACCCTCGGCCGCCTGCCCCTCGGGGGCCTCTACGCGCTCTTCCTGGGCATGGGCGCCGTCGGCAGCGCGTTCGTCCTCACGTGGCCGATCGGCCGCGAGGTGAACCCGCCGCACCTGGCCGGCATCGCCGTCGCGGTCGTGAACTTCGGCGGCTTCCTGGGCGCGGCGCTCACCCAGGGTCCGATCGGCACCCTGCTCGACGCGCGCTGGGCCGGCGCCGTCGCGGGCGGCGCCCGCGTCTACCCCGTCGAGGCGTACGCGACCGCGTTCGGGGCGTGCGCGGCGTCCGTCCTCGTCGCGGGGCTCCTCAGCCTGCTCCTGCGCGAGACGCACGGCCGGAACGTCTACGCCGGCGACTCGGCTCGCTCCGGCGGCCCCGCCGGCCAGCCCTCACGGAGGCGCGTGAGCGGGGAATGCGGCTCGCCTCGAAGATCTTCCTGACCGCCTCGCTCGTCATCGTCGTCCTCGGCGGCGTCGGCGTCCTGAGCCTGCGCGCCGTGGACCGGCTGGTGACGGTCAACCGCGAGGTCACGACGCGCGCGGTGCCGGCGCTCGCGCTCGCGGTGGCGGCGCGCGAGGCGGTCCCGCCGCTCGTCCGGCTCGAGGCGCGGCTCGTCGTGCTCCGCGACCCCCGCTACGTCGCGCTGTGGGAGGGGCAGGCGGCGCGCGTCGCGCAGGATCTCGAGCGGCTCGGCGACTACGCGACGAGCGCGCGCGAGGCGGGCGCGCTCGCCGCCGCGCGGGCGGCCTTCGCCGGCTACCGGAGCGCCGCCGGCCGCGCCCAGGCGCTGCTCGGGCGGGGCGATGCCGCGCGGGCGCTCGTGGTGTCCGAGCGCGAGGCGCGCGGCTTCGCCGAGCGCGTCGAGTCGAGACTCGAGGCCCTGCGGGAGGCGACGCGCGCGCGGGCGCTCGCCGCGCAGGCCGAGGCGGCGCGGCTCGAGGCGCGCACGTGGACCGGCGTGCTGGTGGCGTTCGGCGCGGCGGTCGGGCTCGCGCTCCTCGGCACGGCGGTCGTCGCGCAGCGGATGACGCGCCCGCTCGGCGCGCTGTCCGCGGCGACCGCCGCCGTCGCGGCGGGCGCGTGGCAGGCGCCGATCGCCGTCCGGAGCCGCGACGAGATCGGGCGCCTGGCCGAGTCGTTCAACGCGATGGCGGGCGAGCTCCGGCGGCTGGAGGAGACCAAGCGGGAGTTCTTCGCCACCGTCTCCCACGAGCTGCGCTCGCCGCTCACGTCCATCCGCGGCGCCGTGGACCTGCTGCGCGACCGCGTCCCCGGCGACCTCACGCCGGCCCAGGCGCGCCTGGTGGACATCACGGGCCAGAGCACGGACCGGCTGCTGCGCCTCGTCAACCGCATCCTCGAGGTCGCGCGGCTCTCCGCCGGCGCCGCGACGCTCGAGCGCACGGCGCTCGACCTCGACAAGCTGGCCGCCCGCGCGGTGGACGAGCTCCGGCCCCAGGCGGAGGACGCGGGGGTCGCGCTGGCGTACGAGCGGGTGGGCGACGATTTCGCGCTGGCGGGCGACGAGGAGCGCCTGTTCCAGGTCGTCGTCAACCTCGGCACCAACGCGATCCGCTTCACGCCGCGCGGCGGGCGCGTGGCGGTCGGGCTCGCGGCCGGCCCTTCCGGGCTCGAGCTCGCCGTCGAGGACACGGGCGCCGGCATCCCCGCCGCCGTGCTGCCGCGCATCTTCGACGCCTGGCGCCAGGCCCACGCGGGCCACGGCGGCACCGGCCTCGGGCTCGCCCTCGTGCGGGGCGTGGTGGAGGCCCACGGCGGGCGCGTGGCCGTCGCCTCCGAGGAAGGCAAGGGGAGCCGGTTCACCGTGCATCTCCCGCGCGCATGAGGCGCCTCGGCCTCGCCGCCGTGCTGCTGCTCCTGACCGCCGGCTGCGCGTCCTGGCCGGCCGGCTGGCCCCTGGCGCGGCCGTCCGCGACGCTCCTCGCCGAGGCCGACCGGCTCGCCGGCGCCGGGGAGTACGCGCCCGCGGTCGTCGCGTATGACGAGTTCCTCGGCCGCTACCCGGACGACGGCGAGGCGCCGCGGGCGCTGGCGCGCCGGGACACGCTCGCGTCCATCCTCGCGGCGCGCGAGGACCTCGCGCGCCTCCGGCAGGAGGTCGGGCGGCTCGCGGACGACCTCGGCCGGCGCGAGGCCGAGCTGGCGCGCCTCAAGCAGGAGCTGGCCCGCCGGCAGGCCGAGCTCGAGCGGCTCAAGCAGATCGACATGCGGCTCCCGCAGCGGCGGTTGCGATGACCGGGACGCGGCGCGCGCTCGTGGTGGACGACGACGCGGCGATCCTCGAGGTCCTGGGGATGCGGCTGCAGGCCCTGGGCTTCGACGTCACCGCCACCGGCGACCCGGCGCGGGCGCTCGCCGCGGCGGACGCCACGCGCTTCGACGTCGCGCTGCTCGACCTGCGCATGGAGCCGATGGACGGCGTCGCGCTGATGGAGGCCCTGCACGCCCGCCAGGCGCGGCTGCCCGTCCTCATCATGACGGCGCACGGGACGATCCAGACGGCGGTCGAGGCGGTGCGGCGCGGCGCCTTCGACTACCTGACCAAGCCGTTCGTGCCGGACGAGCTCCAGACGAAGATCGCCCGGGCGCTCGCCACGCGCCGCTGGGCGCGCGACCGCGCGCGCCTGCTCACCGTGGGCCAGACGCTCGCCTCCTCGGGCGTCATGGCGCGCGTGCTCGACGCGGTCGCCCAGGCCGCCGTCGAGGCGACGGAGGCCGAGCGCTGCGTCGTGTTCCAGGTGGAGCAGGGACGGCTCGTGCCGATGGCGAGCGCCGGCTCGCCGGCGCCGGCGTGGGAGGCGCTGGAGGCGGCGGCGACCGCCGCGATGGACAAGGGCGTACCGATCGCCCGGGCCGCCGCCGAGGGCCGCACGGTCGTCGCGGCCCCGCTCATCGTGCGGCGCGGGCCCGCGGGCGCCCTCGTGATCGAGGCGCCGGCGCGCGTCGAGCCGGACGAGGACGACCTGGAGCTGCTCGCGCTCTTCTCGGCGCAGGCCGCGGTGGCGATCCACACCACGCACGAGCTCGAGCGCCTCCGGAGCGGCGCGCTGGCGGCGCTCGGGCGCATGGCCACCCAAGTCGCCCACGAGCTGAAGAACCCGCTCGCCGGCCTCCGGCTCTACGCGCGCCACCTCGAGCAGCGCCTGGCCCGGAGCGGCGACGCCGGCGCGGCCGAGCTGGCCGGCAAGATCGGCGCGACGGTGGACCACCTGGCCGCGGTCGTCGGCGGGATCACCGCCTTCGGGCGCCCGCCCGAGCTGAGCCGCGCCCCGGTGGCGGTGGCGGCGCTCGTGGACGAGTGCCTCGACCTCGCCCGCGCGCGGCACCCGCGGGAGGACGTGGAGATCGTGCGCGCCCACGACGCCGCCTGTCCGGCGGCGCGGCTCGACGCGCGCGAGCTCCGCAAGGCGTTCCTCAACCTGATCGTGAACGGCCTCGAGGCGCTCGGCCCCGGCGGGCGCCTCGCGGTGGCGACGGCGTGGGAGCCCGCGTCGCGGACCCTGGTCGTCACGGTGGAGGACGACGGCCTCGGCATGAACGACGAGACGCTCGCGCGCGCGTTCGACCTCTTCTTCACGACCAAGCCCGAGGGGACCGGGCTCGGCATGGCGATCGCGCGCTCGGTCGTCGAGCGCCACGGCGGGACGCTGGCCGTGCAGAGCCGGCCCGGGCGGGGGACCCGGGTGACGGTGCGCCTGCCGGCGGAGGGCGCCGCGTGACGCCGGGGACCCCGATCCTGGTGGTGGACGACGAGAAGACGATCGCCGACGGCCTGCGGCTCACGCTCGAGGCCGAGGGCTACGACGTCCGGACCGCGGGCTCGGTCCGCGCCGCGCTCGCCGCCTTCGAGGACGCGGGGCCGCACGCCGCGATCGTGGACCTCATGCTGCCCGACGGCGACGGCCTCGGGCTCACCCGCGAGCTCAAGCGGCGCGACCCCGCGCTGGAGGTCGTCATCGTCACCGCCTACGGCTCGGTGCGCAAGGCGATGGAGGCGACCAAGAGCGCGGGCGCCTTCTACGTCCTCGAGAAGCCGTTCGACCCCGACGAGCTGCTGGGCCTGGTCGAGAACGCCCTCGAGCGCCGCCGCCTCGTCACCGAGAACCTCGACCTGCGGCGCCGGCTCGGCGACCAGGCGGTGGACAGCGAGATCCTCGGCGACGCCCCGGGCCTGCGGCGCGTGCTGGAGACTGTCGCGTCGGTGGCCGACACCGACGCCAACGTGCTGGTCGTGGGCGAGAGCGGCACGGGCAAGGAGCTCGTCGCCAACGCCCTCCACGCGCGGAGCCGCCGGAGCCGGGGGCCCTGGGTCAAGATCAACTGCGCCGCCCTGCCCAGGGACCTGATCGAGTCGGAGCTGTTCGGCCACGTCAAGGGCGCGTTCACCGGCGCCGCCGCCGACAAGGCGGGCCTGCTCGAGGAGGCCGACGGGGGCTCGCTCCTGCTCGACGAGATCACGGAAATGCCGGTGGAGCTCCAGGCGAAGCTCCTGCGCGTCATCGAGGAGCGCACGGTGCGGCGCCTGGGCGCGGGGCGCGCGACGGCCGTGGACTTCCGCCTGATCTCGTCCACCAACCGGAGCCCCGAGGCCGCGGTGCGCGACGGGCGCCTCCGGCAGGACCTCTTCTTCCGGATCAACACGGTCTCGATCGTGGTGCCGCCGCTGCGCGAGCGGCGCGAGGACCTGCCGGCGCTGGTGCGGGCGTTCCTGGACCGCTACCGCGCCCGGCACAACCGCCCGCTCGAAGGCCTCGAGCCCGACGCCTCCCGGCGGCTGCTCGCGTACGCCTGGCCCGGCAACGTCCGCGAGCTCCAGCACGCGATCGAGCGGGCGGTGCTGGTGGCGCGCGGGCCGCTGATCACCACGGGCGACCTGCCCGAGGCGCTCCAGCGCGCGGGCGCGGAGCCCGGCGCGCCCGGCGCCGCGATCGCGCCGTCCGCGGTGCCGGCGGGCTCGCTCGAGGAGATCGAGCGCGCGTCGATCCTGCGCGCGCTCGAGACGACGAAGTGGAACAAGCAGCGGGCGGCGGCGCTCCTCGGCCTGCGGCGCCCGACGCTCTACTCGAAGATGCGCAAGCACGGCATCCCCCAGCGGCGCGCCTGAGGGCGCGCACCGGCGTCGCGGGCCGTCCGGGCCGCGCCCGAAAGGCGAGCAGTTGGCGGCGCCGTGCCTATTTCATGGGCACGGCGGCCGGGTGCGCGCGTCCCCCGCGTTCGGGAACTCCACGATTTTCCATGCCTTCCCGGCGCCGCCTCCCGGGCACGACGGTTGCTAGATCGTCCCCGCCGGGAGGGTCCGCGATGAAAAAGATCGAGGCGATCATCAAGCCGTTCAAGCTGGACGACGTCAAGGAAGCGCTCACGGGCATCGGCGTCATCGGCATGACGGTGTCGGAGGTGCGGGGGTTCGGGCGGCAGAAGGGCCACACCGAGCTCTACCGGGGCGGTGAGTACACGGTCGACTTCCTCCCGAAGATCAAGATCGAGGTCGTGGTGCCCGACCACCTCGTGGACAAGGTCGCCGGCGTCATCGTCGCCGCGGCCAAGACCGGCAACATCGGCGACGGCAAGATCTTCGTGCATCCGGTGGAGACCGCGGTGCGCATCCGGACCGGCGAGCGCGACGAAGGCGCGCTCTAGCTCACGTGGTAGCCCACAAGGAGGAGTCACCGTGAAGCGATTCAGCCTCGCACTGGCAACGCTGCTCGTGCTCGCCGCCACCGCGCTCGTGGTCGCCCAGCAGGCCGCCCCGCCGGCCGCGCCTCCGGCGGCCCAGGCGCCCGCGGCCCCCGCCGCGCCGGCGGCTGCGGCGTCGCCCGCGCCCTCGAAGATCGACAAGGGCGACACCGCCTGGATGCTGACCTCGTGCGCGCTCGTGCTCATGATGACGGCGCCGGGGCTCGCGCTCTTCTACGGCGGCATGGTGCGCCAGAAGAACGCGCTCGCCACGCTGATGCAGAGCTTCATCATCATGGCGGTGGTCTCGCTCCAGTGGGTGCTGTGGGGCTACAGCCTCGCCTTCGGCCCCGACCAGGGCGGGATCATCGGGGGGCTGGACTGGATCGGTCTCCGGGGGGTCGGCGTCGAGCCGTTCGACGCCTACTCCAAGACGATCCCGCACCAGGTCTTCATGCTGTTCCAGATGATGTTCGCGATCATCACGCCGGCGCTCATCACCGGCGCGTTCGCCGAGCGCAAGAAGTTCTCGGCGTTCCTGCTCTTCACGGTGCTGTGGGCGACGCTGGTGTACGACCCGCTCGCGCACTGGGTGTGGGGCGACGGCGGCTGGCTCAAGAAGCTCGGCGCCCTCGACTTCGCCGGCGGCACGGTCGTGCACATCTCCTCCGGCGTGTCGGCGCTGGTGTGCGCGGTCATGATCGGCAAGCGCCGGGGCTTCGGCCACCAGCCGATGCAGCCCCACAACCTGCCGATCACCGTCATGGGCGCGGCGCTCCTCTGGTTCGGCTGGTTCGGGTTCAACGCCGGCAGCGCGCTCGAGGCCAACGGCCTCGCGGCGAGCGCCTTCCTGGCCACCCACATCGGCGCGGCGGCGGCGGCGCTCGGCTGGATGTTCACCGAGTGGATGAGCCGCGGCAAGCCGACGGTGCTCGGCGCCGCGTCGGGCGCCGTGGCCGGGCTCGTCGCGATCACGCCGGCCTCGGGCTACGTCGGGCCGATGTCGGCGCTGATCATCGGCGCGGTGGCCGGAGCCGTGTGCTACACCGCGTGCAATCTGAAGACGCGGTTCGGGTACGACGACTCGCTGGACGTCGTCGGCGTCCACGGCGTGGGCGGGACCTGGGGCGCCCTCGCCACCGGGCTCTTCGCCTCCAAGGCCGTCAACGCCGGCGGCGCCGATGGGCTCTTCTTCGGCAACCCGGGCCAGCTCTGGATCCAGGTGGTGGCGGTGCTGGCGTCCTACGTGATCGCCGTCGTCGTGACGGCGATCATCCTGAAGGTCGTGGACGCCCTGGTCGGGCTCCGGGTGTCGGAGGAGGACGAGGTGGCCGGCCTCGACCTGTCGCAGCACTCGGAGACGGCCTACAGCGCGGGCGGCGGCTACGGCGAGCTCTCGAGCTCGAGCGGGGCGTTCGGCGATGCCCTGCGCACGGCGGAGGCCAAGGCCCGCCTGACGCATTGACGGCCGGGGCGGTTCACTTTAAGGTAATCGGGCCACTCAATCCGGAGAGGAGAAGGAGTTCCGCATGACCGCCAAGATCGTCGACCTCCGCTTCATCGACCTGCCCGGGCTCTGGCAGCACTTCTCGATCCCGGTGTCCGAGCTGAACGAAGGCATCTTCGAGGACGGCCTCGGCTTCGACGGCTCGTCCATCCGCGGCTTCCAGACGATCGATGAATCGGACATGCTCCTGATCCCCGACCCGTCGTCGGCGGTGATGGACCCGTTCACCGCGGTACCCACCCTCGTGGTGATCTGCAACGTGAAGGACCCGGTCACGGGCAAGTGGTACACCCGCGACCCGCGCTACATCGCCCAGAAGGCCGAGGCGTACGTGAAGAAGACCGGCCTCGCCGACACGATCTACATCGGCCCCGAGCTCGAGTTCTTCTTCTTCGACTCGATCCGGTTCGACCAGACCACCAACGCCGGCTACTACTACATCGACTCCGAGGCGGGCTTCTGGAACTCCGGGAAGGAAGGCACGCCCGAGAATCCGAACCTCGGGTACAAGCCGCGGTACAAGCAGGGCTACTTCCCGGTGCCGCCGATGGACAAGTTCCAGGACATACGATCCGACATGGTTCTCGCCCTGGAGAGTGTTGGAGTTCGAGTCGAGCGAAGATGACCGCGCGGAAGTGGGGCAAGACCGCCACCTTCATGCCGAAGCCGCTCTTCCAGGACAACGGCTCCGGCATGCACACCCACCAGTCCCTGTGGAAGAACGGGAAGAACCTGTTCTACGAGCGGGGCGGCTACGCCGATATCTCGAAGAACTGCCTGTACTACATCGGCGGCATCCTCCGGCACGCCCCCGCGCTGCTGGCGCTGATCGCGCCGTCCACCAACTCCTACAAGCGGCTGGTGCCCGGCTACGAGGCGCCGATCAATCTGGTGTACAGCCAGCGCAACCGCTCGGCTTGCATCCGGATCCCGATGTATTCGAAATCGGAAGGCGCCAAGCGCATCGAATTTCGAACTCCCGATCCGACGTGCAATCCCTATCTGTCCTTCGCGGCGTGCGTCATGGCGGGGCTCGACGGCATCGCCAACAAGATCGACCCGGGCAAGCCGGTGGACAAGGACCTCTACGAGCTGCCCCCGGCCGAGGCGAAGAAGATCAAGCAATTGCCGGGCGACCTCGGCACCGTGCTCGACAACCTGGAAAAATCTCACGACTGGCTCCTGAAGGGCGACGTGTTCACCCCGGACGTCATCGAGATGTGGATCGAGTACAAGCGCAAGAACGAGCTCGACCCGGTGCGGCTGCGCCCGCATCCCTGGGAGTTCGCCCTCTACTTCGATATTTAACAGGGCATGGGCACCCGGGCTCTCGCCCGCCCATGCCCCGCCGGAACCACCCGCGGCGGTACGGCGGTCGCGCGATCAGAGTCGCGACTGCCGTACCGCCGTGCGGCGTGAATCAGCATCCCGCCCGCTGCTGCCGGATCCGTAGGCACCCCGCCGCCGCCGCCCCGCGCGTAACTGCTTGATTCGCCACGCGCCCCGGGTGGCATCGCGCTTGCCACGGTCCGGGGCATGGAACGATCGCCGAAGCGCGCGCCGCGCTGGAAGGTGGTCATCCTCGACGACCACGAGCGCTCGCGCGCCGCGCTCCGCGCGGCGGTGTGGGCGGCGGGCGGCGAGATGGTGGGCGAGGCCCTGCGCTGCGCCGACGCGGTCCCGCTGCTCAAGCGGGCGGCGCCCGACGTGGCCGTGTTCGCCGTCGGCCTGCCCGACGGCGACGGGATCGACGTCGCCGCCCACGCGATCGCCGCCGCCGATTGCCCCATCGTCCTCTTCACGAGCCACACCGACGAGGGCCTGGTCGCGCGCGCCCGGGAGGCCGGGGTCATGGCGTACCTCCTGAAGCCCCTGCGTCCGGCCGAGCTGGCGCCGGCGCTCGACCTCGCCATCGCGCGGTTCGCCGAGACCCGGGAGCTCCGGGAGACGCTCGAGGCGCGCAAGGTGATCGAGCGGGCCAAGGGGACGCTCATGGCCCGCCACGGCCTCACCGAAGAGGAGGCCTTCCGTCGCCTTCGCCGTGCCGCGATGGACAGCCGGAAGCCCATGGTGGACATCGCCCGGGCTCTGCTCGTCTCGGAGTCAGTCTCGCAGAACCTGCCTACGCGTTAGGCAGTCCCGCCGGGCCGGATCGTCGTAACGCTCTGAAAACACAGGACGACACTGTTCGGTACGACCTTTGCCATAGACGGGACCGGCCGCGGCCAAGGGCGTCCGCGTCCGGCGCGCCAACGCGGGCGCGATCGAGACGACCTGACCGAACCGAAAGGAGACCGGTAATGGTGGAGTACTCACGTCGCGGCTTCATCAAGGGAGGGCTGGCGGCCGGCGCCGTGCTGGGCGCCGGGCTCGGGTTCCCGCACGTCCTGCCGGCGCAGGACAAGGGGCCGATCAAGATCGGCGTCCTGCACTCGCTGTCGGGGACGATGGCCATCAGCGAGGTCTCGCTGCGGGACGTCGTGCTGATGGCGGTCGAGGAGATCAACGCCAAGGGCGGGGTTCTCGGGCGCAAGATCCAGCCCGTGGTCGTGGACCCGGCGTCCAACTGGGACCTGTTCGCCGAGAAGGCCAAGCAGCTCCTGCTGCAGGAGAAGGTGGCCGTCGTCTTCGGCTGCTGGACCTCGGTGAGCCGCAAGTCGGTGCTGCCGGTCTTCGAGAACAACAACGGCCTGCTCTTCTACCCGGTGCAATATGAAGGCGAGGAGTGCTCGCGCAACGTCTTCTATACGGGTGCGACTCCCAACCAGCAGTTGATCCCCGGCGCGGAATATCTCATGTCGAAGGAGGGCGGCGGCTACAAGAAGTTCTACCTGCTCGGGACCGACTACGTGTTCCCACGCACCGCGAACAAGATCCTGCGCGCGTTCCTGCGGGCCAAGGGCGTGCCGGCGGACAACATCGCGGAGGAGTACACGCCGTTCAACCACCAGGACTACCAGACCATCGTCGGCAAGATCAAGCGGTTCGCGTCGGGCGGCGGCGCCTGCGTGCTCTCGACGATCAACGGCGACTCGAACGTGCCCTTCTACAAGGAGTTCGGCAACCAGGGCCTGCGCTCGGAGAACGCGCCGATCATGGCCTACAGCGTGGCCGAGGACGAGCTGCGCGGCATGGACACCTCCGCCCTCGTCGGCCACCTCGCCGCCTGGAACTACTTCCAGTCGGTGGAGACCGCGAACAACAAGAAGTTCGTCCAGGCGTTCAAGGCGTACGCGAAGAAGGCCAACCTGCCCGGCGGCGACAAGCGCGTCACCGACGATCCGATGGAGGCCGCCTACTTCGGGGTCTACATCTGGAAGCAGGCCGTCGAGAAGGCCAAGAGCTTCGAGGTCGACGCCGTGCGCAAGGCCGTGTACGGCCAGACGTTCGCGGCGCCGAGCGGCACCATCAAGATGCACGAATACAACCACCACACCTACCGGCCGGTGCTCATCGGCGAGATCCTGAAGGACGGGCAGTTCAAGATCGTGACGCGCACCAAGGGCCTGGTCGAGCCGGAGCCGTGGAGCAAGTACACGAGCCCGGACAAGGGCTGCGACTGGGTGAAGCAGAAGGGCACCTACCAGAAGAAGGCGTGAGACCCCGGTTCCTCGTCCTCTTGTCGCTGGTCGCGTGGCTCGCCGCTCCCGCGGCGGGCCACGCGACCCCGGCCGCCGCGCCGCCCCCGGACATCGCGCGCGCGCTCGCCGCCCTCGCGGGCGAGGACGCCGACAAGCGCGAGGCGGCCGTGGCCGTCCTCGGCCGGACCCGCGATCCGAAGTGGCTCCGGTTCCTGGCCGCGCTGCGCGAGGGCAGCGTGTATTCGCGCACGCGCGGCGGCAAGACCGAGATCGTCGTCGGCGGGAGCAAGTCCACCCGCGGCGACCAGGACGTGATCGAGATCGCCGCCGCCTATGACCGGGCCCCGCTCGGCGCCGTGCCGCTGGCGGCCCTCAAGGAAGTTCCGGCCGACCGGCGCCTGCGGCTCGCCGTCAAGCCGTTCCTCGACGCCGACGAGACGCGCGCCCAGCTCGCCGACCCGGACCCCGCCGTGCGGCGCGGCGCCGCGGTGAAGCTCGGGAACCAGGCCGAGGCGGGCGCGGTGGCGATGGTGGAGGAGGCGCTGTTCAAGGAGCCGGACCGGTGGGCCCGGCACGCCCTCGCCGAGGCGCTGGCGCTGATCCGGCTCGCCCACGGCGCGCCCGACGTGCGGGTCGGCGCCGCGCGCGCGCTCGGCGAGCTCCACTCGGCCAGCGCGGTCCCCGCGCTCCAGCGCCTCGCCGCCGACGCCGCCGCGTCGCCCGCCGAGCGCGAGGCCGCGGTGCTCGCGATTCGCCGGATCGAGCGCTGGGGGCTGCTGACGGCGGCGGTGGAGACCGGCTTCCAGGGCGCGTCGCTCGCCTCGATCCTGCTCCTCATGGCGCTCGGCCTCGCGATCGTCTTCGGGCTGATGGGCGTGATCAACATGGCGCACGGCGAGCTCATGGCGCTCGGCGCGTACGCGACGTTCGTGGTCCAGAACTGGTTCCGCGCGGCGTGGCCGGCCTGGTTCGACGCCTACTTCCTGGTGGCGCTGCCGGTCTCCTTCCTCGTCGCCGGGGCGGTGGGGCTCGGCCTCGAGCGCGGCGTCATCCGCTTCCTCTACGGGCGGCCGCTCGAGACGCTGCTGCTGACCTGGGGCGCGTCGCTGATCATCCAGCAGGGCCTGCGCCTCTGGTTCGGCGCGGCCAACGTGGACGTGAGCGCGCCGGCCTGGCTCTCGGGGGGCGTGCCGGTGATGGCGGGCCTCACGCTGCCGTACAACCGCGTGTTCATCATCGCCCTGGCCGCCGTCTCGGTGGCCGCCACCTACTGGCTCCTGTTCCGCACCAGCGCCGGCCTCCGCATCCGCGCGGTGACCCAGAACCGCGCGATGAGCGCCTGCCTCGGCGTGCGCGCGGGCGTGGTGGACGCGACGACCTTCGCCTTCGGCGCCGGGCTGGCGGGGCTCGCGGGCTGCGCCCTCACCCAGATCGGCAACGTGGGCCCGTCGCTCGGCCAGAACTACATCGTGGACTCGTTCATGGTCGTCGTGACGGGCGGAGTGGGGAAGCTGGCCGGGACGATCCTGGCCGCGGCGGGGCTCGGCGGCCTCACCAAGGGGATCGAGCCGGCGCTCGGCGCGGTGTTCGGCAAGGTCGCGATCCTCGTCGGCGTCATCCTGTTCCTCCAGCGGCGGCCGGCCGGGCTGTTCGCGGCGCGGGGGCGGAATGCCGAGGCGTGAGACCGTCGCGCTCGGGATCGCGGCGGTCGGCCTCGCCGTCGTGCTGCCGGTCTGCAACGCGCTGCCGGCCGGCTCGCCGCTCGCGGTCTCGAATTTCACGCTGAACCTGTTCGGCAAGTTCCTCACCTACGCGATCCTGGCGCTGGGCCTGGACCTCCTCTGGGGCTACGCCGGCGTGCTCTCGCTCGGGCACGGCGTCTTCTTCGGCCTCGGCGCCTACGCGATGGGCATGCACCTCATGCTCGAGATCGGCGCGAAGAGCGTCTATCAGAGCGCGCTGCCCGACTTCATGGTGTGGAACCAGGTCAAGGCGCTGCCGCTCTTCTGGCGGCCGTTCCACAGCGTCCCGTTCACACTCGCCGCGATCGTGCTGGTCCCCGCGCTCTTCGGCCTGGCCTTCGGCTACCTCGCGTTCCGGAGCCGGATCCGCGGCGTGTACTTCGCGATCATCACCCAGGCCCTCGCCCTCAGCGCCTGGCTCGTGTTCAACCGCAACGAGATGAAGCTCGGCGGCACCAACGGGCTCGCCGACTTCAAGACGATCTTCGGCTATCCGCTCAACCAGCCGGGGACCCAGCGCGCGCTCTACGTGGTGACGGCGCTCACGCTGGTCGCCGCCTACGCGCTCTGCCGCTGGATCACGCTCACCCGCGCCGGGAAGGTGCTGGTGGCCATCCGCGACAGCGAGACGCGCGTGCTCTTCTCCGGCTACTCGCCGGCCGCCTACAAGCTCTTCGTCTTCGTGGTCTCGGCGGCGCTGGCCGGCGTGGCCGGCGCGCTCTACGCGCCGCAGGTGGGGATCATCACCCCGGCGAAGATCGGCGTGCTCCCCTCGATCGAGATGGTCGTGTGGGTCGCCGCGGGCGGGCGGGGCACGCTCTACGGCGCGGTCATCGGCGCGTTCGGCGTCAACTGGATCCAGAGCT
The DNA here is from genome assembly GCA_016179875.1 of Candidatus Rokuibacteriota bacterium. Lineage (GTDB taxonomy): Bacteria > Methylomirabilota > Methylomirabilia > Rokubacteriales > CSP1-6 > GWA2-73-35. The sequence goes on from JACPCH010000121.1 coordinate 33,128, forward strand.
GGCTCACCACGAGCTATCCGGACCTCTGGCTCCTGTTCCTCGGCGGGCTCTTCATGGGCGCCGTCCTGTTCTTCCCCGACGGGATCGTGGGCGCCCTGGGCCGGCTCGCCGCCCGCGCCCGCCGGCTGACCGGGGGGCCGACGGACCGGGCGCGCCTCGACGCGGCGCTGCTCTCGCCGGCCGCCCCGGGTCCGGCCCGGCCCCCGGGCTCCGAGCCATGACCGCCCGCGGCAGCATCATCTATCTCGAAGACGTCACGGTGAACTACGACGGCTTCAAGGCGCTCGACCGCCTGAACTTCTTCATGGACCGCCGGGAGCTGCGCGTGGTGATCGGCCCCAACGGCGCCGGGAAGACGACGCTGCTCGACGTCATCTCCGGAAGCGTGAAGCCGGAGAGCGGGCGCGTGATCTTCGGCCACAGCACCGACCTCCTGCCGCTCCGCGAGAACCAGATCGCCCAGCTCGGCGTCGGGCGGAAGTTCCAGACGCCCTCGGTGTTCGTGAACCTCACGGTCCGGGACAACGTCGAGCTCTCGCTGCGGCGGGCGTCGAAGGGGGTCCTGGCCGCGCTCCGCCGGCGGGACCTCGACGAGGAGCGCGCGCGCATCGCGCGGACGCTCGAGAGCGTCCAGCTCGCCGGCAAGGCGGGCTGGCCGGCCGGCGCGCTCTCGCACGGCGAGAAGCAGTGGCTCGAGATCGGCATGGTCATCGCCCAGGACCCCGAGCTCCTGCTGGTGGACGAGCCGGTGGCCGGCATGACCGACGAGGAGACGGCGCGCACCGGCGAGCTGCTGGAGACGATCGCCGCCGACCGCTCCGTCCTCGTCATCGAGCACGACATGGAGTTCGTCCGGCAGATCGCGCGGCAGGTCACCGTGCTCCACCAGGGCACGGTGCTGTGCGAGGGGCCGGTGGAGCAGGTGCAGAGCGACCCGCGCGTCCTCGAGGTCTACCTGGGGCGGCGGCGCGAGGCGACCGATGCTGTCGGTTAGCGGGCTCGACGTCGCCTACGGCGAGTCGCAGGTGCTCTGGGCCGTCGACCTCGAGGTCGGCGCGGGCGAGCTCGTCTGCCTGATGGGGCGCAACGGCGTCGGGAAGACCACGCTGCTCAAGACCGCGATGGGGCTCCTGCCGGCGCGGCGCGGGCGCGTGCGCTTCGACGGCGCCGACGTCACCGGCTGGTCGCCCGACCGGCGGGCCCGGGCCGGCATCGGCTACGTCCCGCAGGGGCGGGAGATCTTCCCCCACCTCACGGTCGAGGAGAATCTGCGGATGGCGCTCCTGGGCTGCGGGCGGACCGCCTCGCTCGCGGAGCCGCTCGCGCTGTTCCCGGCCCTCCGGCCGCTGCTCGGGCGCAAGGGCGGCGTGCTGTCGGGCGGCGAGCAGCAGATGCTCGCGATCGGGCGCGCCCTCCTGACCCGGCCGAAGCTCCTCATGCTCGACGAGCCCACCGAGGGCATCCAGCCCTCGATCATCCTCGAGATCGAGGACGCGCTCCGGCGGATCAAGCGCGAGCTGGGGCTGGCCGTCCTGCTGGTCGAGCAGTACCTTGACTTCGCCGAGCGTCTCGCCGACAAGTACGTGATCATGGCCAAGGGCGCCGTGGTCGCCGCCGGCGCCACGCGGGACCTGAAAGTGGAGACGGTCAGGCGGCACCTGGCGGTCTGACACCGTTCGCGTGGAGGTCCGACGATGCACCTCACCCCCCGGGAGCAGGAGAAGCTCCTGATCTTCACCGCCGCGGAGCTGGCGCGCCGGCGCCGCGCGCGCGGCCTCCGGCTCAACCACCCCGAGGCGCTCGCGCTCATCACCGCGGAGATCCTCGAGGGCATCCGCGACGGCCGGACGGTGTCCGAGCTCATGGAGGCCGGGCTCTCGATCCTCACGCGCGACGACGTGATGGACGGCGTCCCCGAGATGATCGACGAGGTGCAGGTGGAGGGGACGTTCCCGGACGGCACCAAGCTGGTCACGATCCACCATCCGATCCGCTGAGCGAAGGAGGCACCACGTGATTCCCGGCGAGTACCTGTTGGGCGACGGCGACATCGTGGCCAACGCGGGGCGCAGGACCGTCGAGCTGGTCGTCGCGAACACCGGCGACCGGCCGATCCAGGTCGGCTCCCACTTCCACTTCTTCGAGGTGAATCGTGCGCTTCGGTTCGATCGGGCGCCCGCGTTCGGGATGCGCCTGAACGTGCCCGCCGGCACGGCGGTCCGCTTCGAGCCGGGCGACGAGAAGCGGGTGACGCTCGTCGAGCTCGCCGGCGCGCGGAAGGTGTTCGGCCTCAACGGGCTCGCCCAGGGCGGAACGAAGGAGCAGGCGCTCGCGAAGCTCGCCGAATGGGAGCGGCAATGAGCCTGCGCCTGTCGCGCCGGCAGTACGCGGACCTGTACGGGCCCACGACGGGGGACCGGGTGCGGCTCGCCGACACCGAGTTGTTCATCCGCATCGAGCGCGACCTCACCACCGCCGGCGAGGAGGCGAAGTTCGGCGGCGGCAAGGTGATCCGCGACGGGATGGGCCAGTCGGCGCGCGCGACGCGGGCCGACGGCGTGCTGGACGTCGTCATCACCAACGCGGTGATCGTGGATCACTGGGGGATCGTGAAGGCGGACATCGGCATCCGCGACGGGCGCATCGCCGGCGTTGGTAAAGCCGGCAATCCCGACCTCATGGCCGGCGTCAGCCCCGGCATGGTCGTCGGCGCCGGCACCGAGGTCATCGCGGGCGAGGGGAAGATCGTCACCGCCGGCGGGCTCGACACCCACATCCACTTCATCTGCCCTCAGCTCGTGACCGAGGCCATCAGTGCGGGCCTGACCACGATGGCCGGCGGCGGCACCGGCCCCGCGACGGGCACGAACGCCACCACGTGCACTCCGGGGGAGTGGAACATCCACCGGATGCTCGAGGCGGCCGAGGCGTTCCCGGTGAACCTCGGCTTCCTCGGCAAGGGCAACGCGTCGGCGCCCGAGCCGCTGCGCGAGCAGATCGCGGCGGGTGCGATCGGGCTCAAGCTCCACGAGGACTGGGGGACGACGCCGGCGGCGATCGACGCCGCCCTGTCGGTGGCCGACGAGCACGACGTGCAGGTGGCGATCCACACCGACACGCTGAACGAGGCGGGCTTCGTCGAGGACTCGATCCGCGCCTTCAAGGGCCGGACGATCCACACCTACCACACCGAGGGCGCGGGCGGCGGCCACGCGCCCGACATCATCCGCGTGTGCGGCGAGCCCAACTGCCTGCCGTCCTCCACGAACCCGACGATGCCGTTCACCGTCAACACGATGGCCGAGCACCTCGACATGCTGATGGTCTGCCACCACCTGAACCCCGCGATCCCGGAGGACCTCGCGTTCGCGGAGTCGCGGATCCGCGCCGAGACGATCGCGGCGGAGGACGTGCTGCACGACCTCGGCGCGATCAGCATGATGTCCTCGGACTCGCAGGCGATGGGACGGATCGGCGAGGTCGTCATCCGCACCTGGCAGACCGCCGACAAGATGAAGCGCCAGCGCGGCCCGCTGCCCGGCGAGACGCCCGGCGACGACAACCGGCGCGTGAAGCGCTACGTCGCCAAGTACACGATCAACCCGGCGATCGCCCACGGCCTGGCCGGGCACGTCGGCTCGGTCGAGGCCGGCAAGCTCGCCGACCTGGTCCTGTGGCGCCCGGCGTTCTTCGGCGTGAAGCCCGAGCTGGTGGTCAAGGGCGGGATGATCGCGTGGGCGGCGATGGGCGACCCGAACGCCTCGATCCCGACGCCGCAGCCCGTGCTCTACCGGCCGATGTTCGGCGCCTACGGCCGCGCGCGGGGCGCCACCGCGCTCACGTTCGTCTCTGCCGCCGCGCTCGCCGCCGGCGTACCCGAGCGCCTCGGGCTCCAGCGCCGCGCCGTCGCCGTCGGGAACTGCCGCGGGATCGGCAAGCGCGACATGATCCACAACGACGCGCTCCCGCGGATCGAGGTGGACCCGGAGACCTACGAGGTGCGCGCCGACGGCGAGCGGCTCACCTGCGAGCCGGCGCGGGTGCTGCCGATGGCCCAGCGCTA
>JACPCH010000257.1 GCA_016179875.1 Candidatus Rokuibacteriota bacterium
GGCGATCGCCTCCAGCTCGGGGCGGGTGTAGGAGCCGAGGCTCCGGAAGTCCAGCTCCACGTAGTTCTTGATCCAGCGCTGGGCGATCTTGACGGCCTTGCGGTAGCGCGCGTGGACGTCGGCGCCCTGGCGCCTCGGCAGGATATCGGCCAGCTCCTCGGCGAGGAGCCGCTTCACCAGCGCGGCGTCGTGGGCGGCGCCGGTCTGGCTGTCCCGGGCCCTGTGGAGGATGCGCTGGGCGATCTGGGCCACCGACATGCGGCCGGTGGCGAGGTCCTCCATGAGCGCCGGGTGGACGCCCGGCTTGCCCTCGAGGCTGTCGATGCCCTTGGCGCCGCGGCCGTTGAGCCAGCCCTCGACGTACTCGATGACCATGCGCGCGTTGCGCCGGGTGCCCTCGACGGTGATCGGCCCCGCCGGCACCTCGAGCCTCACCGGATAATTCTCCGGCCTCGCCATCTCGGGCGTGGGCGTGAAGCCGGAGCCGATCAACTGCCGGAACGGATCAGCCGCCGTCTTCATGTGGAAGATGTGGGCGACCCAGCCGCGCAGGAATCCCTGCGCCGCCTCCCACTCCTTGTCCTTCCGGATCGCCTCGCCGGCCACGCGGTTGACCTCGGGGTCGTTCGACGGCAGCGCCGTCGCCATGCCGCCGATCGGCACCGCGCCGCGCTTCAGGCAGATCGCGACGAGCCGGCGGAAGATGTTGGCGAGGAACGGCGTGGTCTTGATGTCCACGCCGAAGCGGTCGGGCCAGACCTGCTGCGGGTCGGCCATGACGAACTCGAAGATGGACGCCTTGAGGTCCCAGCGCGCGGCGTTGAGCCCGGCGGCGTAGGGCCCCAGCTCGTACAGCATCTCCTCCATCTGGTAGACGCACGGCAGCGACTCGACCAGCACGATGCCGCGGATCGTCGCGTTCCGGAGGTGCGGGAGGTGACCCTGGGAGAGCGCGAAGAGGTCCTGGTACCAGCGCGCCTCCGGCGCCTGCTCGAGCTTCGGCAGGTAGAAGTAGATGCCCTGGCCGCGATCGACCTGGCCGCGCCCGGCGTAGTAGAGCGTGAGCGCCGTGCCGAGAATCGCGGCGTTGACCGGCCGGCCGTCCACGGTGACGTCGGGCTCGTCCAGGTGCATCCCGCGCTCGCGGTGCATGAAGAAGGGCAGCTCGCCCGGCGCGATGCGGTAGCTCTTGCCGCGCTCCTTGTCGTCGAAGCTGAGCTCGCGGTTCACCGCGGCGACCCGGTTGTGGGCGGCGCGCACGGTGTCGACCAGGCGGTGGCCGCCGGAGTCCTCGTCGTCGTCCAGGTCGCCCTCGGCCCGCTCGCCCTCGGGCCCCGGGTTGAGGGCGTTGATGAACATCGAAGTGATCGAGCAGGGTCCCGAGATCTCGATGCCGGGCTTGCGCAGCTCGTCGGGCACCGGCGGCACGCGCCAGGCGCCCGTGGTCGCCTCGCTCGGCGGCAGGTGCGCGGGCGGCACGCGCTGCTTCAGGGCGCGCTCGAGCCCGGCGAGGCGCCGGGCGCGGAGCTGCCGCGCCCGCGCGTCGAGGCGGTCGTGGAGCAGGGCCAGGTACTCGCAGAAGGCCGGGGTGAAGAGCTGCGCCGCCCCCTCGACGGGGGCGAAGCTCACGCGCGTCGCGGCTGTCGCTGCCATGGGTGTCAAGGTGTTCTTTTCGCATGGCGGCCGAGAGGCTGTCAATGGCAGAATGGGCGGCGCTCGATTCCACCCGCGCGAGGAGACCCCGATGGCCACCGTGCTGTTCGTCGTGAAGGCGACCATCCGTCCCGACCAGGAGGAGGCGTTCAACCGCTGGTACAACGAGGAGCACGTGCCCCAGTTCCTCCAGTGGCCCGGCGCCGTGAGCGCCCGGCGCTACAAGGCGCTGGAGGGCGAGGACCGCTACCAGTACATGGCGGTGTACGAGCTGCGGGACGAGGCGAACTACCGGCGGCTGATGGCCTCGGACCACATGAAGACGCTCCGGGCCGAGTACGACGCCCACTTCGGCGCCGCCAGCGAGCGCGCGCGCTTCGCCTACACCCAGGTCTGGCCATAGCCGCGCGCCGCTTCCGCGGCATGGGAAAGGGGCGCAAGGTCCGGCGCACGCTGGAGCGCGGCGGGACCGGCCCCGCGCACCGGCTGAACGAGGCGCTGCGCGCGTGGGCGGGCGTCCGGATCACGCCGATGTTCGGGCGCTGGGGCTACTTCGTCGGCGAGACGCTCTTCGCGTGCTTCCCGATCCGCGAGAAGGAGCGCGACCTCTGGATCCGGCTCGCGCCCGCCGATCAGGCCCGGGCGCTCCGGGAGGCGGAGATCCGCCCGCACCGGCGCTTCGCGCGGCGCGGCTGGATCGAGCTGGACGTGATCGAGCCGCCGGACGTGGCGCGGGCCCTGCGCTGGTTGCGGCGCGCCCACGCGGCGGTGCGCGGCTCAACCCCCGACGACGACAAGGAGGCGTGATGGCGAACGTGCTGACCGTGGTGGCGAAGCTCTCGGCGAAGCCGGGCAAGGGCGACGAGCTGGCGGCGATCCTGAAGGAACAGGTGGCGGCGGTGGTGAAGGGGGAGCCCGACTGCCTCGTGTACCGGCTGCACCGGTCGAAGAAGCACCCGGACGTCTTTCTCTTCTACGAGCAGTACCGCTCGGACGCGGCCTTCGACGTGCACCGAAAGGGGCCGCACCTCGCGGCCTTCCGCGAGCGCCGCGACCCGCTGGTGGCCGGCCCGGCGGAGGTGGAGTTCTACCTCTCGGCCACGGACTGAGCGCGTGGGCGCGATCCTCGACCTCGTCGAGAGCTTCTGGTCCGGCGCGGTGCCGCCGGGCCAGCTCTGGAAGCCGACCGGCCAGACGGAAGAGATCGCGCCCGGCGTGTTCTTCCTCCACGCCTTCGCCAACGTGACGGTCGTGCGCACCGGCGCGGGCCTCGTGCTGGTGGACACCTCGAACTACGCCGCCCGCGAGAAGACCTTCGCGGCCGTCCGCGCGATCGATCCGGGCCCGGTCCACGCCGCGATCTATACCCACGGCCACGCCGACCACGCGCTCGGCCTGCCGCCGTTCCTCAGCGAGGCGCGCGCGCGGGGCTGGCCGCGGCCACGGATCGTCGGCCACCGGAACGTCGCCGCGCGCTTCGACCGCTACCGCCTGACGCGCCAGCACAACGCGCTGATCAACGCACGGCAGTTCTCGATCCCGCCGAGCTGGCCGGACGACTACGACTACCCCGACACGCTCTACGACGACACACTGCGCTTCACCGCCGGGGAGGTGACGCTCGAGCTGCATCACGCCCGCGGCGAGACCGACGACCACACGTGGATCTGGTGGCCCGAACGCAAGATCCTCTGGACCGGCGACCAGTTCATCTGGGTCGCGCCGAACGCCGGCAACCCCCAGAAGGTCCAGCGCTACGCCGCCGAGTGGGCGGCCTCGCTCCGGGCGATGGCGGCGTGCGCGCCCGAGCTGCTGATCCCCGGGCACGGGGTGCCGATCGCCGGGCGAGACCGCGTGAGCCAGGCCCTGACCGAGACGGCGGAGTGGCTCGAGCACCTCGTCGCCGAGACCGTGGCGCGCATGAACGCGGGCGCGACGCTCGAGACGATCCTGCGCGAGGTGCGGCCGCCGGCGCACCTGGCGCAGCGCCCGTATCTCCAGGCCGTCTACGACGAGCCCGAGTACGTCGTGCGCAACATCTGGCGCATCTACGGCGGCTGGTGGGACGGCGTGGCCGCGCACCTCAAGCCGGCGCCGGAGGCCGAGCTGGGCGCCGAGGTGGCGCAGCTCGCGGGCGGGGCGGTCGCGCTCGCGCGCCGGGCCCGGGAGCTCGCGGCCGCCGGCCGGCTCGCGCTGGCCAGCCACCTGATCGACTGGGCCGCGGCCGCCGTACCCGACGACGCCGCGATCCACGCGGTGCGCGCCGACGTCTACGAGGCGCGCGCAAAGGCCGCGGCCGCGCTCATGACGCGCGGGATCTTCTCGGCCGAAGCCCACGAATCCGCCCGCCGGGCCGATCCGTGACGGGCTCAGGGGTGTGACTTCGTCGTCAGGCTGGTAGAATATGCCGACTTTCGTGAAAGATTACGAACATCCGGGAATCGGCAGGTTCGAGGTGAAGGAAGTTCGAATCAAACAATCATGATCGTCAAACTCAAGAAGAGGAACGCGCGGTATCGTGACCTCACGGTTGGGCAGCCGTATGTTGTGATTGGCATCGAAGCCGATGACCTTC
>JACPCH010000258.1 GCA_016179875.1 Candidatus Rokuibacteriota bacterium
GCCAGCCGGCGGAAGCCGGGAATCGCGTGCCGCTCGTAGAGGACGACCGCGCCGTCCCGTCCGCGGTCGCTCGCATGCACGCGCAGCGCCTCGGTGACGATGGCCCCCGCGCCCCCGCGGGCCGCCGCCGCGTAGTGGGCCAGCATGCGGTCGCCCACGCCGCCGCGCTCCCCCAGGTTTGCGACGGTGGCCAGCCGCATCACGCGGTTCGGCGCCCGCTTCGGACCGAGCTGGATCGGTGCGAGCAGACGGGGAAACGCGGTATCGTAGGCGGGCATGGCCGGCACTATACCATCGTGAATCGCGCGATCCCCGCCGCCTTCTTCGTCCCCGACGGCGCCCGCTTCGTGGCGACCGGGCACACCCAGTGGCCCTGGGGCCCCGGCTACCAGCACGCGGGCCCGCCGGCGGCCCTGCTCGCCCGCGCGATCCAGCAGGCCGTCGCCGACGACCCCGCGCTCCGGATCACCCGGCTCACCGTGGAGCTGTTCGCGCCGGCCCCGATCACCACGCTCGACGTCGCCACCAGCGTCCTGCGCGCCGGCAAGAAGGTCCGCCGCGTCGAGGCCACGCTGTCGGCGGAGGGCAAGAGCTTCACCCGGGCCACCGCCCTCTGCGTCCGCACCGCCGCGGTGGAGCTTCCCGCCCCGCCCGAGGACCGGCGCGCGCGGATGCCGCCGCCCGACGCCGGCGAGCCGTACGTCTTCGGCGTCGTGCTCGGCAAGCCCGAGGGCTACGCGGCCGCGGTGGAGGCCCGGCGCGTCACCGGCGGCTTCGGCGTGAACCCCACCGCGGTGTGGATCCGCACGCGGGTGCCGCTGGTCCTGGGCGAGCCGCTCTCGCCGCTCGCGCGCGTCCTGATCGCCGCCGACTCCGGCAATGGCTGCGCGGTCGTGCTCGACCCGCGGCGCTTCACCTTCGTCAACGCCGACCTGACGGTCGCGCTCGTCCGGGAGCCCGAGGGCGAGTGGGTGTGCCTCGAGGCCTCGACGTGGCCCGAGCCGACCGGCGTGGGCCTCGCCGAGAGCCGCCTGCACGACGCGCGCGGTCCCATCGGCTGGGCGCTCCAGAGCCTCGTCGTCGAGCCGCGCCCGGCGGACTGAGCCCGCGGGCAGGCGGCAGGCCCGGCCCCTCCAGCCGTATCCGTTTTGTCACGTTGACTCGGATCGCAAACTCGTTAGCCTTTCCCCGGAGGCTGCGTGCGACTCTCGGCGCAAGCATCCCCGGTCACGACGGACCAGCGTTTACGCCCTCGGAAGAACCGAGGCGGGGAGATACCTCTTCGTCGTGTTGTCTCCACTCGGACGCGGCCGGGCGCGCTGCGTCACCGCGCGCGATATGGACACGAGGGCTCGACGCTTCTATGATCGCCACAGGAGGTAAGGTATTGGTGAAGGCGAAAACCAGGAAGTCAGGGAGGCGACTCCCGGCGTTTCGCGACGACGCGGAAGAGCGCAAGTTTTGGGAGACGCACACTCCCGGTACGTACGTCGAGCAGATGCGGCCAGGACGTATGCGCGTGTCGAAGCAGTTTTCGGAGCGCGTGAAGGCCCGCGGCAGGTCTCTTCGCCAGCAACGGGCGGTATAGCGTCCACTTGAACGCCGCCCCCGGCTGCGCTGTGGCAGACGGTCCCGACGAGCTGCGACAAGCCTTCAAGCGATTGAAGGACTCGGTACTGCCAGACCTCCGGGGCGTTCTTCGCATCGAGCACAAGCCGCCTGTTTACGCGGCGGCCATCCTCGTGGCCGTTGGATGCGAAGCCCTCGGTAGGCTGAGACACACCCACATCTCCAAGGTCTTTGTCGAAGAATTGGTTCTCAAGCGGCGGCCCGATATTGACGAGCGTATGGCAGTAGACTTGTTTGAGGCCCTGCGAAACGGGCTTGCCCACATCTACGATACTGCCTATATTCAAGCCGGCTCGAGTGGGCCAAGGATCGAACTCATCATCTGTTGGAAGAATCACGAGCAACTCCATCTGCGACCGCGCAGGTACCCTCCCGGCATCTATCTCCACCTGCCGACGATGTTCGAGGACTTGAAGGCCGCCTTCAAAAAGCATGACGTTGCTCTAGCCGACGGGCGCTGGCAGGCGCAAGCATTGCCTGCTCTCTGGAAAAACGTCATATCCGCAGACGACAGGAGCATCAAACGCTGGAGGCAGTTCCTCGCAGAGTGAGCACACTCAGCGCACACGCCGGTCAGACCTCTCCGTGGCGCGAGTTCTATGCCCGCCTCGCGGCGGAAGCGCCCGGCGACGCGCTCCGCGGCGCCCAGCGCCAGGCTCTCCGCCAGTTCCCGCACCCGTTCGCCTGGGCCGTCTGCACCCTCACCGGCGCGCCGTGGTGACGCGGGCCGCCATCAGCGCATTGCTCGCGCTCTTGCTCGCCGGCGCCGCCGCCGGAGAGGCGCCCTCGCCGCCCGTCTCGGGCCGGGCGGCCGTCGAGCCGGCCGGGCTCGAGCTTCCGAAAGAGGCGCTGAGACCGAAGCTCGAGGCAGACCTGGCGGAGCAACAGAAGAGGCTCAGGCTGCTCGCCGTCCTGGAGACGGTGGCGATCGTGGGCTGTCTCGGCGGAATCGCAGCGCGCATGTCCTCGATGTGGGTACGCGCCTGTGGAGCTGCGCTCCCCCTGGGCGCCATCATGATCCAGCTATACCTGGAAACGAGAGAGATCGCGCGTCGGTTGCACGGACTGGAAGGCTGATCCCCGTTCGCGGGGGCCGCCGACACCCTCACCGGCGCGCTGCGGTGAGCGCGGGGGCAGCCGCGGCGCCGGCGAGGCGCTCCTGGCGCCGGCCGAGCCACCACGCGTTGGCCAGCCAGAGCGCCGACAGCGGGACCGCCACCCAGGCCGTCGCGCCCGCCCCCAGGCCGACCAGGCCGACGAGCCCCCAGGACCAGGCCCCGACCTGATCGCCGAGCCGGTAGACGACGGTGTCGATGAAGCTCTTCGTCTTGTACTTGTCCTCGCGCGGCACGACGGTGAAGAGCACCTCACGGGTCGGGCGGGCCACCGCGAAGTTGCCGGTGCGCCGCACGACCTGGAAGGCGACGACGGTGGCGATCACCGGCGCCAGCCCGAGCGCGGCGAAGCCCAGGACGCTGAGCGCCGGCAGGATCGTGAGGCTCAGGGCCACGCCCAGGACCCGCAGCAGGGGGCCGGTGGCGACGAGCTGGAGCCCCAGGGTCAGCGTGTTGACGATCAGATCGACCTGCGCGAAGAACGCCGTCCGGGCCGCGCGGTCCGTGAACGTCCGCGCGACCACGCCGGCCTGCTCGAAGTAGAGGAACGTCGAGGTGATCGCGTAGAGCAGCATGTAGACGCTGACGTTCACCAGGTACGTCGAGCGGAACGCGTGGGTGATGCCCGACAGCACGCCCCCGCCGATCGGGGGCTCCGCCTCCGGCGGCGCCGGCGATCGGCGAAGCGCGGCCGACTGGCGGGCGAGCCGGCCGACGCTCAGGACCGCGACCTCCAGCAGGGCCGTCGAGACGAGCAGCAGCAGGGGCGCCCCCAGGTGGCCCGCCAGCGTGGCGGTGACGGTCGAGCCGAGGATGCCGCCGACGGTGGCCCCCGCCGCGATGACGCCGAAGAGCCGCCGCCCCTGCTCCGAGTCGAACACGTCCACCATGAGCGCCCAGAACACCGAGATCACGAACAGGTTGAACACCGAAGACCAGATGAAGAAGACGCGGCCGACCCAGACCGCCTGGGCCGGGGTGGCGACGCCGAGGAGCACGGCGAACAGCAGCAGGTTCGCCATGAAGAACCGGTAGGCGATGGCGATGAAGCGCACCCGCGGGAGGCGGCGGACCAGCCCGGCGAAGACCGGATTCACCGCGAGCATGCCGGCGAGCGTGCCCGTGAACAGCCACGGCAGGTGCTCGACCCCGCCCGCGACGCCCGCGTCGTCGCGGATCGGCCGGATGATGTAGTAGGAGCAGAGGACGCTCAGGATGTACAGCCACGCCCAGCCGAGCGTCCGCAGCTCGCCCGCGCGCACGTCGACGAGGCGCCTCACAGGCGGTCGATGAAGTCTTCCATCCGCCGCCGCGTCGCCGCGTCCGGCAGCCGGCCCTGGGCGGCGCCGAGGTTGTCGAGCAGGTACGCGACCGTCGCGGTCCCCGGCACGCAACAGGTGACCGCCGGGTGCGACACGATGTACTTGAGGAAGAACTGGGCCCAGCTTGCGCAGTCGACGTCGGCCGCCCACGGCGGGAG
>JACPCH010000259.1 GCA_016179875.1 Candidatus Rokuibacteriota bacterium
GTGTGGCCGGAGTTCGGGATCACGAGGAGCCCCGCCGCGGGGAGCTTCCGCTTCATGAAGAGCCCGGGCTCGAGGCACGGCTCGTCCTCGTCGCCGGTGACGATCAGCGCCGGCACGCGGAGCCGCGCCATCCGGTCGCCGAGGTCGAGCACCGACGGCCGCCGCATCTGCACGCCCCGGAGCGTCAGCGCGTGGCCGGGGCCGGAGCCGGCGACGAGCCGGTCGTGGAACTCCTGCCAGCCCACCGGGTCCTTGGCCAGGAACTGCACGCGATAGGGGCCGCGGCTGTAGGCGTCGCCGGCCGTCGCGATGTCCCGCTCGAAGCCCTGCGCGACGCGCTCGCAGTCCTGGCGGAACGTCTCCCGGTCGGCGGCGCTGCCGTAGCCGCAGCCCGCGATCGTGAGCGAGAGCGCGCGCTCGGGCCACTCGAGGCCGAAGTGGAGCGTGGCGTAGCCGCCCATGGAGAGACCGCACACGTGGGCCTGCGCGATCCCCAGGTGGTCGAGCACACCCCGGACGTCCTCGGCCGCCTGCCGCTGCGAGTAGGCGCCGGGATCCTCCGGCACGTCGGAGGGCGGGTAGCCGCGCGCGTTGAAGGCGATCGTCCGATAGCGGCGCGCGAAGAAACTGACTTGAGATCGCCAGCTCGCGCCATCGCCGGCGAACTCGTGGACGAAGACCAGCGGCCGGCCCTGCCCGGCTTCTTCGTAATACAGCTTGACGCCGCCGACGCTCGCGTGGGGCATCCTAGCCTCCCAGTTCCTTTCGCACGAGGCGCGCGCCCTCGACGAGGGCCGCGAGTTTCTGCTTCACCACCCAGCGCGGCGTCTCCCAGAAGCCGCAATCGGGGTTCACCCAGAGCTTGTCGGGCGCGACGTACTCGAGCGCGTGCCGGATTCGCTCGGCCACCTCGCGAGCCGTCTCGGCCTTGAACGCCTTCACGTCCACGACGCCCACGCCCAGCTCCTTGTCGGTCGGGAACTCCTTCCACAGGCGCAGGTCGTCGAAGCCGCGGTTCGCGTACTCGAGCACGACCTGCGAGGCGTGGAGGCCCGCGAGCGCCGGGTAGACGTGCCGGTAGTCCCGCACCGCCGCGAACGGCCGGCCGTAGAGGTTGCCGAAGCAGACGTGGACCGCGATCTTCGCCGTCACGCCCTCGACCGCCTTGTTCACGCCGTGGTCGAAGCGCGGCGCGGACCCCGCGTACATGCCGCTGTGGGGCTCGTCGATCTGGATGAAGTCGCACCCGGCCGTGACGAGCGCCTTGCACTCGGCGTTGACGATGGCCGCGAGGTCGGCGAGGAGCGTGTCCTTGTCGCGGTAGCCGCCGCCGAGCTTCAGCGGGACCAGGAGCGTGTACGGCCCCGGCACCGTGGCCTTGATCCGCTTCGCGGTCAGCGCGCGCGCGAGCTTGAACTCCTCGACGATCCCGAGCCCCCCGGGCGCCGCGATCTTCTCGACGACCTCGAACGGCGTGTTGGTGTCCCACAGCGGCTGGCCGAGCTTGCGCGGCGGCTCGAGCGCGCGGATGCCCGTGATGTGCTCGTAGAAGCCGACGATGAAGCGCACGCGCATCATCTCGCCCGTCGTCACCACGTCGATGCCCGCGCGCTCCTGGTCCAGGAGCGCCGCCTGGGTCGCGTCCTCCATCAGCTCGCGCACGTCGATCGCGCCCAGGCGCCCGGCCGCCATCGCCTCGCGGGCGAGCCACACCCAGCCGGGCAGGCCGTGGCTGCCGATCACGGACGTCGTCAGCATCACTCGGCTCCCCTCTCCCGCACGAAGGCGCGGCCCAGGTACGCCTCGGCCACGCGCGGGTCGCGCAGCACGGCCGCCGCCGGCCCCTCGGCGATCTTCTGGCCGAAGTCGAGCACGCTGACGGCATCGGCGAGATCGCCCACCAGCTCCATGTCGTGCTCGACCCAGAGCATGGTGACGCCGAGCTCGTGCTTGATCCGCAGGAGGAACCGCGCGAGGTTCTCCTTCTCCTCGCGGTTCATCCCCGTGGACGGCTCGTCGAGCAGCAGCAGCGCGGGCTCCAGCGCCAGCGCCCGCCCGATCCCGACGAGCTTCTGGACGCCGAACGGCAGCGTCGCGATCGGCTCCTTGCGGTGCCGCTCCAGCTCCAGGAACTCGATGATCTCCTCGACCCGCCGACGGTGCAAGGCCTCCTCCCGCCGCGAGCGCCCCCAGAAGAGCGCGCCGGCCGCGACGCCGGCGCGCATGTGCCGGTGGCGGCCCAGCAGGATGTTGTCCAGCACCGTCATGTGGCGGAACAGCTCGACGAACTGGAACGTGCGCGCGATGCCGTGCGCCGCCACCCGGTGCGGCCGGAGCCCGTGGATCGGCGCGCCGCCGAAGCTGACCCGTCCGCCCGTCGGCGCGTAGAAGCCGCCGACGCAGTTGAGGAGCGACGTCTTGCCGGCGCCGTTCGGCCCCACCAGCGCGTGCAGCGCGCCCGGCGCCACCGTGAGGCTCACGCCCTCGAGCGCGCGCAGCCCCTCGAACTCCAGCGTGAGGGCGCGGATCTCTAAAACCATTTCACCGCTCGGCTCGTCGGTCGAACCGCCTCGCCTCGCACCGCCATCAGAACCATCGGCGGCGCCGGCGGTACTGCTTGACCTCGGTGTAGCGCTTGCGCCCGGCGCGGTGGCCGAGGCCCAGGTAGAACTCGCGAATGTCCTCGTGGGCCAGCAGGCGCTCGGCGGGGCCGTCGTACACGACGCGGCCGTGCTCCATCACGTAGCCGTGGTCGGCGACGCCGAGGGCCGCGGCGGCGTTCTGCTCGACCAGCAGCACCGCGATCCCCAGCTCGTCGCGCAGGCGCCGGACCATCGCCATGAGGCCCTCGACGACGAGCGGCGCCAGGCCGAGCGACAGCTCGTCCACCAGCAGCACCACGGGCCGGCAGAGGAGCGCCGTGCCGAGCGCCAGCATCTGCCGCTCGCCGCCCGAGAGGTAGCCGGCGAGCTGGCGGCGGCGCTCGGCGAGCACCGGGAAGTAGTCGAACACCTGCTCCGGGGTCACGGCGGCGCGCCGGCCGGGCACCAGCGCGCGGAGGTTCTCCTGCACCGTCAGGGTCTCGAACACCTTGTCACGCTCGGGAACGAGGACGAGGCCGCGGCGCGCCAGCTCGTGGGGCGGCCGGCCCGTGACCTCCTCGCCCAGGAACGCGATGCGCCCCCCGACGATCCGGGCGTCGTCCGCGCCGAGGAACCCGGAGATCGCGCGGAGCGTGGTCGTCTTGCCCGCGCCGTTGGTGCCGAGGAGCGCGACGATCGAGCGCGCCGGCACGGCGAGCGACACCGCCTGCACCGCGGTCGCCACGTGGTGATAGACGACCTCGACGTTCTCCAGCTCGAGGAGCGTCGTCACGAGGCGGCGCGGAGTGGGCGGTGGCGGAACGGCCACAAAAAAACCCAGTTCCGCACCCGGCGCCAGATCCCGACGAGCCCCTGGGGCTCGAAGATCAGGAACAGGGCCATCAGGAGGCCGAAGGCGCCGAACTTCGCCGGGAACAGGTAGTACTCGACGCCCCCGGGCAGGCGGACGGCGCCGACGGCGGCGTCGATGCCGTGCGGCAGCAGCGTCACGAAGCCCGCGCCCAGCACCGCGCCGAGGGCCGAGCCGAGGCCACCGATGACGATCATGGCGACGTACTCGATGGCCAGGAAGAAGCTGAAGGCCTCGACCGAGACGAAGCCCCGGTAGTAGGCGAAGAGCGCGCCGGCCACCGACGTGGCCGCACTCGACCAGACGAAGGCGAGGATCTTGTAGCGGGCCACGTCGATCCCGACCGACTCGGCGGCGATCTCGCGGTCGCGGATCGCCATCCATCCGGCCCGCGAGCGCTGGAGGTTCACCGCCAGCACGAGCGCCGCCGCCGCGACGGCGACGAGCGCGTAGTACCACGGCACCGTCCCCTTCAGCACGAGCGCGCCGAGCCGGGGCGGCGGGATCGTGTAGCCGGTGTTCACACCCCACCGGGTCTGCAGCTCCCCGGCCCCGTAGAGCACCACGTGGTGCATCGCGAGCGTCCCGAGGGCGAGGTAGAGGCCCTTGAGGCGCAGCGACGGGATGCCGACGATCACGCCGAGCAGCGCGCCGACCAGCGCCGCGGCGGGCAGCGTGACCAGGGGCGAGCGCCAGCCGCTCTCGACGAGCGCCGCCGTCGTGAACGCGCCCGTGGCGAGGAACCCCGCGTGGCCGAGCGAGATCTGGCCGGCGAGGCCCGTGAGGAGGTTCAGCGCGAGGGCGCCGACGGCGGCGAGCGCCGTCTGCGCGGCGAGGTCGAGGACGAAGGAGGAGCCGAACCGCGGCAGGAGCAGCAGCGCGACCACCAGCGCCGCCACGGCCACGCGCCGGAGTCGCGTGTCCACCAGCGCCAGGTCGCTCTCGTACGTCGTCTTGAAGTAGCCGGCTTGACCAGCGCAAGACTTGTGAGTAATGTTAATAACATCAGTAACAATCCAGGGAGGGTGTCATGTCGGCCGAGCCACGACGATACGAAGTCGTCAGCGTCTCCCTGCCGCGAGAGCTGGTGAAGCGTGCGAACGCGCTGATCCCGAAGACGCGCCGGAGCCGGGTCATCACCCGCGTGCTCGCGTCGTTCCTCGACGCGATCGAGCGGCAGAAGGTCGCGGAGGAGTACCGCGCCTACTACGCGCAGCGCAGCGACCGGGAGGCGAAAGAGGAACGCGATCTGCTGGCCGACTGGCAGGCGAGCGACGCCGAGGCCTCGGCCATTCTCGAGGAAGAGGAACGGCGTGACCGTCGTCCGTCGCGGTGACGTCGTCCTCGCCCGTCTCGATCCGACCCTCGGCGTCGAGATCAAGAAGACCCGCCCCGTGATCGTCCTGTCCAACAACAGCATCAATCAGTTCGCCGAACTGGCGGTGGTGATCCCCCTCACGAGCAGCACGGTCCGCGTATCGCCGAGTCATGCGGTGATCCCGAAGGGTGCCGCCGGCCTGGCCGTTCCGTCGAAGGCCGTCACGGAGCAGATCAGGGCCGTGGACAAGCGCCGCCTCGTCAAGCGGCTCGGGCGACTGACACCGGACGAGCTGGCCCACGTCGAGCGCGCCCTCAAGAACACCCTCGCCCTTTCATAGTCGTCCGCCCGCGCGTCACACGCGCTCCAGCTCTTCCTTCGTGCCGAAGAGCCCCCACGGGCGGACCAGGAGCATCGCGAGGAGGCACAGGAACGGCGAGACGTCGGCGAGGAGCGGGTCGCCGTAGCGCACCGAGAGCACCTCGACCAGCGCGACGAGCAGCGCGGCCGGGAGCACGCCGCCGAGACTGTCGAGGCCGCCGACGAGCGCGACGGCGAAGGCCTTGAGCCCGAGGACGTCGAGCGAGGGCTCGAGCCGCACGTTGTTCGCGTAGAGCATGCCGGCCAGCGCCCCCGCGAACGACGCGAGCGCCCACGCGAGCGCGAAGATCAGGTGGAAGTTGATCCCGCGCTGGGCGGCCAGCAGCGCACGCTCGCCCGCCGCGCGCATCTGGATGCCGATCGGCGAGAGCCGCAGGAAGAGGAAGAGCCCCGCGAAGAGGAGCGCCGCCGTCAGCACGGTCAGCAGGTCGAACGTGGACACGACCGCCCCGCCCGGCAACGGCCGCGGCGGGTTCGTGAGGCCGAGCAGGCCGATGGGATGCCGGAGCTGGTCCGTGTAGACCAGCACGATCGCCGCGCGCAGGAGGATGCCGAGCGTCATGGTGATCAGCACGGCGGCGAAGATCGGGTGGCCGGCCATCGGCCGCATCAACACCCGGTAGATCAGGAACCCGGCGAGCGCGGCGAGCGCCGACGCCAGCGGAATCGCCAGCGCCGGCGCCCCCGGGACCGTCACCGCCACGCTGAACAGCAGGTAGCCACCGAGCGTCATGAGGTCGCCCTGCGCGAGGTTCAGCACGCGCGTCGCCCGGTAGACGAGCACGTAGCCCGCGCCGAGCAGCGCGTAGAAGCTCGCGAGGACGACCGCCGTCGCGACGACCTGCGCCACTTACTTGATGTCGAGCCTCGTCCAGCCGCCGACCGCCGCGATGCCGTTCCGGGCCGGGTCCCAGCGATAGACCTTGTAGAACGTCGCCTTCCGGTAGTGGTTGTCGGCGGTCCACTCGATCGGCCCGCCGCGCAGGCCCTTCGTGTCCACCGTCACCGTGGTCATGGCCTTCGCCAGCTTCTCGCGTGAGCACGGCCAGCCGCAGGCGCGCAGTGACGCCTCCAGCACCATCGCCGACACCCAGCCCTCTGACATGTGGTGCGCCGGCAGCGTGGACTGGCCCTTCACCAGGCTCGCGATCTCGGCGTGGATCGGGGCGCCCTCGATGAAGAGCGAGTTGCCCCCGAAGGGGAAGAGGTTCGGCGCCTTCAGGCGCGCCAGCTCGTCCTGCGTCTGCTGGTGGCCATAGAGGATGTAGTTCCCCTTCCAGCCGATCCGCTGGAGCGCCTCGAACACGCCGATCTCGTGGGGCCATGGCGCCCACGAGAACACCCAGTCGGCGCCGGCGTCCTTGAGCTTCTGGGCGAAGGGCGTGAAGTCGGCGACGGCATTCGGCACGACCACCACCGGGATCGTGTCGAAGCCCATCGCCTTCGCCTCCTGCTCGGCGAACTCCAGCTCGAGGCGCGAGACGGGGATGTCCTGGGCCGCGAAGCCGATCTTCACCTTCTTGGCGGCGGACTGCTCCTTGATGAAGCCGAGGACGAACCGGCTGTCCCACTTCGAGCCGAATGACGTCGAGCAGAAGATGAGCGGGTTCGCGGGCGGGAACGCCTCGCGCGGGCAGACCCCGCCGCCGAACAGGAGCGGGACCTTGCTCGTCTCCGACTCGGTCATGAACGGCTTGTAGGTGGCCGAGATCGACGCGTTGACCAGCAGCAGCGACTTCTCGACGAGCTTCTTGGCGGCCGCGGCCGCCCGCTGGGGCTCGCCGCGGTCGTCCTCGTACTCGATCTCCACCTTCTTGCCGTTGATGCCGCCGGCGTCATTGACGCGCTTGAAGTAGACCTTGTAGGCCTCGTAGGTCGGCGCGTAGGTCGTGGCGGCCCGGCCGGTGATGGCCGCGCTCATGCCGATGCGGTACGCGTCCTGGGCGCCGGCCGGCGCCGCGACGGCGGCGGCCAGCAGCGCGGCGAGTGCCGAGAGCGTCGATCTGCGCATGTCAGTCCTCCTGTTGGAGCGCGGCCACCTCGGCGGCGATCCGCCGCTCCTCGTGGTCCCCGTACATCGCCTCGATCAGGTCGCCGTACCGCTCGGCCATGAGCCGCCGCTTCACCTTGCGCGTCGGCGTGACCGGGTCGCCCTCCTGCTCCGGGTCCAGCTCGCGCGGCAGGAGGCGGAAGGCCTTGACCTGCTCGACGCGGGTCAGCTCCGCGTTGGCCCGCGCGACCTCGCCGGCGACGAGGCGCACGACCGCCGGGTGGGCGACGAGCGAGGCGTAGCCCGTGTGCACGATGCCGTGCTCGCGCGCCCACTCGCCCACCGTCTCTTCGTCCGCCTCCAGCAGCGCCACCAGATAGCGGCGGCCCTCACCGAACACCGCCACCTCGCTGAGGTAGGGGCTGGCGCGCAGCCGGTTTTCCACGCCGGACGGGCTCACGTTCTTCCCGCCCGCGGTGATCAGGATGTCCTTCTTCCGGTCCACCAGCCGGAGCGCGCCGCCGGCCGTCCAGGCGCCCACGTCGCCGGTCACCTGGGCGCCGTCGCGGTGGAGCGCGCGCGTCGCCTCCGGGTCGCGCCAGTATCCCGCGAACAGATCCGGCGCCGCGACCAGGATCTCGCCGTCGCCGCTGAGCGCGACCCGCACGTTCGGCGCCGGCAGGCCCACGTCGCCGGGGCGCGGGAACGGGCCCGGCTGGCCCGCGACGATCGCGCCGCCCGTCTCCGTCTGGCCGTAGGCCTCGCACACGTTCACGCCCCAGGCCTGCCAGAGCGCGCCGACGCTCGGCGGCAGCGGCGCGCCGCTCGAGACGACGAGCCGCACCCGCGCGAAGCCGACCTTCTCCAGGAGCCAGCGCAACACCAGGGCGCGCGCCGCCGCCGCGCCGAGCGCGACGAGCGCGGAGGGCCGCCGCAGCCAGCGCCTCTCGGCCGCGCGCCGGCCGAGCGCCATCGCGGCGCGGTAGGCCGCGCGCTTGAGCGGCGAGCTGGCGTCGATGCCGACGAGCAGGCGCGCGGCGAACTTCTGCAGATAGCGCGGCACCGTGAACACGAACGTCGGCTGGATCTCGTAGAGCGCCTCGGCGAACCCGTCCACCGACTCCGGGTAGTGCGGCACGACGTCGGCGAGGAGCGGCATCGTGATGGCGAGGTTCCGGCCCATCGTGTGACACAGGGGGAGCATCGCCACCACGCGGTGCCCGCCGTCGGCGAGGATCGGGTAGTGGGCGATGATGTTCGCGCACGCCGCCAGGTGCGGGCCGTGGCGGTACAGGGCGCCCTTGGG
>JACPCH010000260.1 GCA_016179875.1 Candidatus Rokuibacteriota bacterium
GCCTCGAGCGCCAGCTGGAGGCCGCCTGGTATCACCTGGGCCTCGTCCTGACCGCGCGGGACTTGAAGGACCAGGCCAAAGCCGCCTTCCGCGAGGTGCGCCGGCTCGCCCCGACCTCCCCCTTCGGCGAGGCCGCCGCCGAGCGGCTCCGCGACCTGGGGGAGACGCAGTAAACGCGAGAATTCGCTTGACGTTTGGGCGCCCCCCGGGGTACAAGAGACATCGTTGCCCGGCGGCTCTGCAACTGTTGGTGTTGGCGGTGGTTTTCGGGTGCGCGGACAGCTGTGCGTAGTTCACCCAACCCCTACATGAGGAGGCGGTAATGAGAAGGACGCTCGTCGTCATTCTCGCGCTGATCGCCACCCTCGGGATGCTCGCCCCGCCCGCGATGGCGCAGGCGCCGACCCCGAAGGTCACGATCACGGGAATCCTGGACACGGTCAACGCGTGGAACCACAACGTCAGCTACTCGGACAACAACATCACCAGCCAGCACGATCGGGAGTGGTATAGCCGCCAGCGCTTCCGCCCGGACTTCACGTTCGAGCTGGGCAAGGCCAAGGCGGTGTGGGGCGTCGAGATGGACGTGGCGTGGGGCCAGGCGAGCTTCTCCGACACCGCGTCGGCGGGTAGCGCCTTCGGCTCCAGCACCAAGACGGGCACCACGGCCAACTTCGACCTGAACACCGACACCAACGTCACCATCGAGACCAAGTGGCTCTACACCTCGTTCCCGGTGCCGTGGGTGCCGATGGCCAACACGATCACCCTCGGCGCCCAGCCGTGGGCGGCGACGTACAAGCCGGGCGTCCTGGCGACGGGCGATTTTCCAGGCGTCAACTGGGTGATCGACTGGGCGCCGGGCATCCGGTCGCACCTCGCCTACGCCCAGATCGAGGAGGAGGTCAACGCGGCCGCGGCGGGGGGCACGACCTCCGCGATGAACCGCGGCGACGACTTCGCCATCGTCGTGTCGGTCGAGGTGAGCCCGATGAAGGGCCTCGACCTCCGGCCGATCTACTCGTACCTCTACGCGAACGGCCTGACCAGCGGCGCCGCGCGCGCCAACACGTCGTCGCTGCCGAACCTCGGCATCGCGACCTACACGCGGTCCGGTGACGCCAACGACATCTACACGGCGGTCGGCCGCTCGGTGTTCCGTCCGGACGACAAGGAGCACCGGCACACGTTCGGCATCGACGCCCGCTGGAAGTGGGGCAACCTGTCGATCGATCCCACCGTGCTGTACCAGCGGGGCAGCCGCGAGAGCAGCGCCAGCATCAACTCCAGCGGCACGGCCTACGAGCTCGGCTCGACGGCGGCCACGTCGGGCGCGTCCAACCGGACGGCCGAGATCACCGCGTGGCTCGTGGACGTGCGCGCGGCCTACCAGGTCGGGCCGCTGAACCTCGGCCTGCTGGGCATGTACTCCACGGGTAACTCGGCGAACAGCAACGTCCGCCAGACGATCCAGTACTTCCAGCCGATCTCGACCGACACGCTGTACACGGTCGGCTGGTCGGAGCTGCTCACGGCGGGCATCGATTATCTGACCCAGATGCACACGGGCGCCGCGCCGGGTAACCCGCTCTCGATGGGCTCGACCATCGGCTATGACAAGTACGGCCGCACGGGCTTCGCGGTCCGCGCGATCTACGACCTGACCCCCAGCTTCTCGCTGCGGGGGATCGTCAACGCCTACTGGACGGCCGAGGAGGTCGACACCAACGTGTCGACCGGCTTCCTGGGCAACCGGGGCGTCTACGACGCCAAGACCGCGGCGCAGTGCGCGGTGGCGGCTCCGGGCGTCAACTGCGACCGGCCGCAGGGTGACGACAGCTACCTCGGCACCGAGGTGGACTTCGGGTTCACGTGGCGGTTCGCTCCGGGCCTGACGCTCGACGGCGTGTACGCGCACCTGTTCGCAGGCCCCGCGCGTGACGTCGCCCCGACGGTGTTCCAGAAGGCCAAGGACGCGGAGGACGTCTCCTACGCCGCGCTCCGCGTGCGGTATTCGTTCTAAGTAAGTCGCTCCGGGCAACGGCGGGGCATGGGGGCGGAAGCTCCCATGCCCCGTTTCTTTTTGGAGGTATAGTCAACCCATGACCCTCGCGCGCCGGGTCGCTCCGATCCTCGCCCTGGCCCTCCTGGGCTCCGCCTCGGCGGCTGGCGCGGTCGAGTATCGCCTCCGCGTGGCGAGCGTCCTCGAGCCGGCCTTCACCCACTTCGTCCGCACGGCGCCCGGCGACCAGCGCGACGCCCCCGAGCTGGCGGCGCTGATCGCCTCGCTCGACGAGGGCCGGCTCTCCGACGCCGTGGTCCTGGGAGATCGCGACCCCGTGGCGGCGACGGTCGACGAGACGTCGGCGTTCGAGGCGGTGCGCGTCGAGCCTCGCGCGGTGTCGGGCGGGCCCGGGTGGACGGAGCTGGTCTGGGAGGGGCGGCCGGGCCAGCGCGCCGTGTTCCGCCTGGTCCTCGTGGGACGGCAGGCGCCCGAGCTCAAGCGCATCGCCCTCCAGGGGCGCGGACCGATCCGCCACCTCGAGGCCGATCCCATTGGTGTGAGCTCGCGCCCGTCGAAGGCGATCGGCGTCCCCCTGGGGGTCATCGAGAGCGGCGCGTCCCGCCGGGACGTGTGGCGGCGGTGGATCGGCCCGCGCCTCGACACGGCCGAGGGCGTGGCGGTGGTGCGGGGCCTGAGCGACAGCACGACGTTCCCCGACCAGGCCTTCATCACCGTGACCCAGGGCGACGCGCCCGTGCGCTTCACCGTGATCCTCTCGTGGGGGCCGCGCGGCACCTCCTCGAACGGCGACGCCCAGGCCGCCGGCGTCGCCCCCCCTGGCGACGCGGCGGCGGCCCAATGACGGTGCGCCTGCGCTCGACCGCGGGCGCGCTCGCGCTGGTCGTGCTCTCGGCCGGCCTCGCCGCCGCTCAATCGCCGGCCGGACCCGGGCCGCTCGCCTCCGTCGTCAACCAGGTCCTGGCGCTCTTCCCCAAGGTCGAAGGGGAGGTCATCGAGGTCCAGGGCCAGAACGTGACGCTGACGATCGGCCGGCGGGACGGGCTCCAGCCCGGCATCGAGCTGTCGCTCTTCCGCGAGGGGCGCGAGTTCAAGCATCCGAAGACGGGCGAGGTCCTCGGGCGCGCCGAGCAGCAGCTCGGGCGCGTGGCGGTCACCGACGTGCAGGAGGCCTTCTCAGCGGGCACGCTCGTGCAGGCCAAGGACGCCAAGCCCGGTGACCGCGTCCGCGTGTCGGCGGGCAAGGTGCGGCTGACCCTCGTCACCTTCGTCACGAACGTGCGAGACAACCTGGCGGAGCTGGTCGTCCAGGAGCTGGTGAACGGCCTCAACGCCACGGGACGCTTCCAGGTCGCCATGGGCGACCAGGTGGGCGCCCTCCTCGCGCAGGAACGGATCCCCGTCGAGGAGTTCCTTCAGCAGGGCAAGGGGCTCACGATGGTGGCCCAGCGCCTCAAGGTGGACCACCTCCTGGTCGTCCACTTGACGCGCGCGCAGAACCGGCCCTTCCTCGAGGTTCGCCACTTCGCCCCGCCGAGGGCCGAGCCGCTCCTGTCCACCGCGCTCTTCGTGCCGTCGTCCATCCGGCCCGTGGTGCAGGGGCCGGGCTCCGCGTCCGGCCGCCGCGATCCGGCGGAGCCGAGGGGTCCCATGCGCTCGTTCCTGGCGCGGATCCTCGGCGGCGAGATGGAGGCCGGCCAGTACTCGAGCGGCCAGGGCGCGCTGGGGCTCCGCGAGGTCGCGAAGTTCCCGTTCCCGGTCATCGGGATGGACGTCGCCGTGGCGCCCAAGGACGGTGTGCCGAGGGTGGTCGTGACCGACGGCCTGCGCGTGTTCATGTACCGGCTGGTGAACTACGTCCTCGAGCCCGAGTGGACGTTCTCGCGCACCAACGGCCGAGTGCTGACGGTTCAGGTGGCCGACGTGGACGGTGACGGCGAGCTGGAGGCGGTGATCAACCAGCACCATCGCGAGAACGGGCTGACCTCCGTGGTCATCAGCGGGAAGGGCGGCAAGACCCAGGTCGTCGCCGACGACAGCGACTGGATCGTCCTGGCCGTGGACGCGACGGGCGATGGGGTGAAGCGCCAGCTCTG
>JACPCH010000261.1 GCA_016179875.1 Candidatus Rokuibacteriota bacterium
TGCCGCTCTCCTGGCAGAACATCGTCATGCGCGCGCGCTCGATCGAGATCACGCTGACCCAGGGCATGGACGCGATGGCCGAGTATGCGATGGCCGAGAACCCGAACGTCTCGGCGCGGCTAGCCCTCCGCCCCGCGGCGCGCGAGGAGTTCTACCGCGAGTACCGCGCGCTCGCGCCGATCGGCTACGCGAACTCGCTGCGCGCGCTGCTCGGCATGGACCACATCACGGACCAGCTGCCCCGCCTGCGCCTGCCCGTGCTCCTCATCGGCGGCGACCGCGACCCGTCCCTCGAGCCGATGAAGGTCATGCGCCGGAAAATCCGCGGCTCGACGCTCGTCGTGCTGTCCCCCGCGAGCCACTTCGCCAACCGCGACCAGCCCGACGCGTGGAACCGCGCCGTGCTCGACTTCCTCGCGCGGTGCGACCGGCGACGGCCCCGGTAGAGCGCCGCCGCCCGCGGCTCCTCGTCGCCGACGACGACGCCGACCTCCGCGCCCTGCTCGGCGAGGCCCTCGACGGCTGGGGCTACGAGACCGGCCTGGCCGCGGGCGGGGCCGAGGCGGTGGAGCTGGCCCGCCGCCAGCTCTTCGACGCGGCCCTGCTCGACATCAACATGCCGGGCATGGACGGCCTCCAGCTCCTGGAGGCGCTCAAGCGCCACGACCCGGCGATCGACGTCGTCATGATGACCGGCGACCCGGCGGTCTCCACCGCGGTCCAGGCCCTCAAGGCGGGCGCCTGGGACTACCTCGTCAAGCCGCTGAACCTCGACGAGCTGCAGCACCTGCTGCGCCGGCTCCTCGAGAAACGCCTCCTGAGCCGCGAGGTGTCGGACCTCCGCTCCCGGCTCGGCGAGCACCTGGCGGCGAAGGAGCTGGTCTCCGCCTCGCCGGCGATGGCCCGCGTCAAGGCGCTGGTGGAGAAGGTGGCGGAGAGCGACTCGCCCGTGCTGATCGAGGGCGAGAGCGGCACCGGCAAGGAGCTGGTCGCCTCGGCGATCCACCGGCGCTCGGCGCGCGCGACCGGGCCCTTCGTGCCCGTCAACTGCGGGGCCATCCCCGACGACCTCATGGAGTCGGAGTTCTTCGGCCACGTGCGCGGCGCCTTCACCGGCGCGGTCGCCGACGCGCTCGGCCTCTTCCGCTCGGCCCACGGGGGCAGCCTCTTCCTCGACGAGGTGGCCGAGCTGCCGCCGGCGCTCCAGGCCAAGCTCCTGCGCGTGCTCCAGGACCAGGAGATCCGGCCGGTCGGCTCGACGAAGACGTACTCCGTGGACGTGCGCATCATCGCCGCGACCAACAAGGACCTCGAGGCCGCGGTGAAGAGCGGCGGCTTCCGCCCGGACCTGTTCTATCGCCTGAACGTCGTGCGCGTCGTGCTCCCGCCGCTCCGCGAGCGGCGCGAGGAGATCCCGGCGCTCGTCACCCACTTCCTGCGCCAGCTCAACCAGCGCTTCCGGCGCGACGTGCGGGGCGTCGCGCCCGACGCGCTCGCGGCGCTCGCCGCCTACGACTTCCCGGGCAACGTGCGCGAGCTCGAGAACCTGCTCGAGCGCGCCTACGCGCTCGGCGCACGGGCCGAGCTGACGCGCGCCGACCTGCCGGGCCTCACGCCCGCGATGCCCGCGCCGGCGGCGGCCGCGGCTCCGGTCGCCGCCGGGGCCGGCGACAGCTTCCCCACGCTGGAGCAGGCCGAGCGTGAGCTGGTCGCGGCGGCGCTCCGGTGCTTCGGCACGGACAAGGAGCGCGCCGCCCGGGCGCTCGGCCTCACCCTCCGGACCCTGTACCGTCGGATCAAGAAGCACGGGCTGGACTGAGTCTGACCAGGCCGGCCACTTCCGTTTGTCAGTTCTGACAGACGCCGGGAGTATCGTCCGCGACAGAATCACGCAACAATTCGATTTCACAAATGAATTCACGCTGGCATCGAAGCTGCTACCTCCAGTGGCTGATGCTCAACGTGGATCCGGTCGATCGAGACAAAGAGGGCCGCTGGATCGTCGTCGCCGACGGTGACGAGAACGCGGGGTCCCTGCTGGCGGGCTACCTGGTTCACCAGCGGTTCCGCGCGTACCCGACCCGGCGCGGCACCGAGGCGCTCCGGATCGCCCGCGCCCACCCGCTGGGCCTCGCCGTCGTGGACGTCGTGCTCGAGGACATGGCCGGCCGGGACCTGATCCGGCTGCTGCGCGGCCTCGTCCCGGAGCTGCCGGTCGTGATGACGAGCGGCGACGTTCGCCCGGAGGTGGAGGTCGAGGCGCGCCAGCTCGGCCTCGTCCAGTATCTGCACAAGCCGTTCGACTTCCGGCGGCTCGAGGCCGTCGCCGCCCGCACGCTCGCCACTCGGCCCTCCCGCGAGGTGACGCCATGAACGCCCGCCACGGCGCGATCACCGGTCTCCTCTTCTTCTCGCTCGCGCTCACCGCGGTGGGCGCCCTCGCCTCCCAGCTCGTGTGGTCGCCGCCCGCGCTCACGATCGAATGGGACGCGGCGGCCCGCGCGCGGCTCGACGCCATGGAGTCGGCCCTCACCGAGCTCCTCACGGCCGCCCGTCCCCTCGGCGAGCCCGCGGCCCGCGCCCGCTTCGAGCGCGCCCTCGACCGCTTCGAGCGCGTGCAGGCCCCGCTGGCCGGCGTCCTGATCACCGCCCGCCGGGGAGAGACG
This sequence comes from Candidatus Rokuibacteriota bacterium, assembly GCA_016179875.1. Lineage (GTDB taxonomy): Bacteria > Methylomirabilota > Methylomirabilia > Rokubacteriales > CSP1-6 > GWA2-73-35. Next base: position 2,667 of record JACPCH010000261.1, read on the forward strand.
TGGCAGCTCGTCGAGGCGATGCGCCGCCTGCCGCCGCGGATCGGGGCCCTCGGCCACGAGATCCTCGCCGCGCCGGCGGCGGACCGGGCGCCCAAGCTCGCGCTCCTCGAGCGTCTCGCCGGGCGGGCGCTGGCGGCCCTGCGGCAGCTGCGCGAGACCGCCGGGCTCGACGCCGCGCCGCGCGCGCTCGCGAACGGGAGTCGCCAGTGGCGCTCGCGCTCCTAGGGGCCATGGACGTCCCGCTGAAGGGCGACCGCCTGCGGGTGCTCACGCGGCTCGCCGAGCTCGTCTCGTCGTCGCTCGACACCGACGAGATCCTCGGCCAGATCGCGGCCGCCGCGGCAGAGCTGGTGGACGCCAAGATCGCGTCGCTGTGGGTGGCGGACGAGGCCGCGCAGACGCTGGAGCTGCGCGCCTTCTCCGACGAGGCGATCGGCGCCAGCCACCCGTCGCGGCGCCTCCCCTTCGGCGAGGGCGGGGCCGGGTGGGTCGCCCTCCACCGCCGGCCGCTCGACGTCCAGGATCTCTTCGCGGACAGCCGGCTCCGCGCCCGCGAGTGGTTCGCGGCGCACGCCCTCCGGAGCGCCTACGCCGTGCCGATCATCCACGGCGAGTCGCTCCTGGGCGTGCTCATGCTGCTCGGCGAGCGCCCCTTCGTCTTCGAAGACGACGAGCGCGAGCTGCTCGACGCCTTCGTGGCCCACGCCGCGGTCGCGATCCACAACGCGCGGCTCTTCGCCGAGAGCGAGGCCCGCCGCCGGGCCGCCGAGGCCCTCGCCGACGTCGGGCAGCTCCTGGCGCAGACCCTCGACCCGGTTGCCACGGCACGCTGCGTCGCGGAAAACGTGTGCCGGCTCCTCGGTGCGCGGTCGTCCGCCTTGTACCGGTGCGAGCCGGAGAGCGGCGGGCTCCGCCTCGCGACCGTCTGGGGCGACGTCGCGCTCACCTTTCACTGGGCGGCCTTCCTCCCGCCCGGGACGGGGCTGGCGGCCCTCGCGGTGCGCGACTGCCGGCCGCTCACCTCGCCCGACATCGTCAGCGACCCCCGCATCACCTACGCGCCCGAGACCCGTGCGGACATCGAGGCGGCGAGCGACCGGTCGCGTGTCGTGGTGCCGCTTCGTGTGCCGCAGCGCGTGTTCGGCGTCCTCGTCGTCGGCGACACGACGGGCCGGGTCTTCACGGGCGCCGAGATCCAGCTCGCCCGGGCCTTCGCCGATCAGGCGGCGGTGGCGCTCGAGAACGCGCGGCTGTTCGAGGACACCGAGCGGCGCCGGCGCGAGGCCGAGGTGCTCGCGGAGGTCGTCGGGCAGATCAACGCCTCGCGTGACCTCGCGGCCATCCTGGAGCGGGTCGCCGAGGGCGCGCGGGAGCTGACCGGCGCCGACGGCGCCACGATCGCCCTCCGCGAGCCGGGCACCGACGCGTTCCGGATGCGCCACCAGCGCGG
>JACPCH010000262.1 GCA_016179875.1 Candidatus Rokuibacteriota bacterium
GGTGGTCGAGGTGCCGGCCCGGACGCAGCTGACGCGGATGGGGGAGCCGGGCGACGAGTTCTTCATCATCATCGACGGCAGCGCGCTGGTCACGCTCTCGCCCCATCGCCGGGGCCGCATCAAGCCGGGTGAGTTCTTCGGCGAGATGAGCCTGATCGACGGCGAGCCGCGCTCGGCCAACGTGAAGGCGGAGACCGACCTGCGCCTGCTGGTGATCGACCGGAGCCACTTCTGGACGCTGCTGCGGGAGGTTCCGGAGCTGACGGAGAAGGTGCTGGTCACCCTCTCGCGCCGCGTCCGGAACCTCCAGCGCTCGCTGCTCGGCTAGACCAGGACCTGCTGCACGACCCGTCTGATGTCGTCGAGGTCGAAGGGCTTGCCGAGCGTCGGCACGTTGGTGCGGTGCAGGAACTCGAGGCTCTCGGGCCCCAGCGTATCGCCCGTGACGAAGACCATGCGCCGGAGCAGCGCCGGATGGCGGCGGGTGACCTCGAGGTAGAGCCCCGGGCCGTCGAGCTCCGGCATCCGGAGATCGCTGATGACGAGGTCGTGGCCGCCCGCGCCGAGCTTCTCCAGCGCCTCCACGCCGTTCGCGGCGATCTCCACCCGGTGGCCGTCGGCGGCGAGCATCTCGGACAGCAGCGCGGCGATCTCCGCCTCGTCGTCCACCACGAGAATGCGCTGGCCGCGGACCGGCGGGCTCGCCGCGGCCGCGCGGGCGGCCGCGGCGGCCACCGGCGCGTTCTCCACGGGCAGCTCCACCCGGAACACCGCGCCGCTGCCCGGCGGGCTCGCGGCCTCGATGCTCCCGCCGTGGGCCTCGACGATGCCCTTGCAGAGCGCGAGGCCGAGGCCCGTGCCCTGGCCGGGCGGCTTCGTCGTGAAGAACGGCTCGAAGAGCCGCGCCTGGATCTCGCGCGGGATCCCGCGGCCGCTGTCGGCCACCTCGAGGACGACGCTGCCGCCGCCCGCCTCCTGGCGGGTGGTCAGCGTGATCCGGCGGGGAGAGGTCGCCTCCCGCACGGCGTGGTGGGCGTTCGAGACGAGATTGACCACCACCTGGTGGAGCTGGTGGGCGTCGGCCCAGAGCGCCGGGAGGTTGCGCGCGAGCTCGAGCGCGACCTCGACGCTGTCCACGCGCAACGGGTAGGCGAGGAGCTCCACGGCCTCGTGGACGACCTGATCCAGCGCGACCCGGCCCCGCTCCGGCGGCCGCTGGCGCGCGAGGGCGAGGAAGTTCCGCACGATGCGCGCGCAGCGCTCCGCCGCGTCGGCCATCTTCTGGGCGCGGTCGGCCACCCGGGAGTCCCCGGTGCTTTTCAGGATGGCCGCGTGGCCGGTCACGACCGACAGCGGGTTGTTCAGCTCGTGGGCGACCCCGGCGAGGAGCTCTCGCTGACGTCCTGCTTGATCGCGACGAAGTGCGTGATCTCCCCGCGCTCGTCCCGCACCGACGTGACGACCTGCTCCTCCGTGTACGGGCCGCCGTCCTTGTGCCGGTTGACGATCTCGCCGCGCCACGTCCGGCCCGCCAGGATGGTCTCCCAGAGATCGCGGTAGAACGCAGCGTCGTGCTGGCCCGACTTGAGGATGCGCGGCGTCTGGCCGGCGGCCTCGGCCAAGGTGTAGCCGCTGAGGTCCGTGAACGCCGGGTTGACCCACAGGATGCGGCCCTCGCGGTCGGTGATGACGACGGCATTCGCGGCGGCCTCCAGCGCGGTGGTGCGCAGGCGCATCTGCTCCTCGGCGCGCTTGCGCGCGCTGATGTCGCGCACGACGCCGAGCCGGCCGACGATCTGGCCGTGTCGGACCACGGTCGTCATGTTGGCTTCGACCCAGACCAGCGAGCCGTCCTTCCGGACGAGCTGGGTCTCGAAGAAGGGCACGGGGTCGCGGCCGCTGTCCGCGGCCGCCAGGCGCTCGCTGGCCTGGCGGGCGCCCTCGGGGGTGAGGAGATCCGTGAACGGGCGCCCGACGAACTCCGCCTCCGTGTAGCCCGAGATCTCCTCGCCCCGCCGGTTGCCGAAGACCAGCCGGCTCTCGCGGTCCACGAGGAAGACCGCGTCCTGGATGTTTTCGGCGATGAGGCGATAGCGCTCCTCGGACTCGCGGAGCGCGCGGGCCAGGCGCTGGGTGTTGAGCGCCTTGTGCAGCGTCGCGAGGAGGTGATCCATCTCGAACGGCTTCACGAGGTAGGCGAAGGCCTCGCCGTTGATGGCCTCGATCGCCGTGGGCAGCGAGGCGTAGCCGGTGATGAAGATCACCTCGATACCGGCCGCCTGGGTCCGGAGCGCCTGGAGCAGCTCGAGGCCCGAGATGTCGGGCAGCTTGATGTCCACGATGGCCGCGTCGAAGGGATGCGTGCGGACCCGCTCGAGGCCCTCGGCGCCGCGCGACGCCGCGTCGACCGCGTACCCCTTCGCCTGGAGCACGTCGCGGAGCGTCTCCCGGGTCCCGGCGTCGTCGTCGACGACGAGGATGCGCGCGGGCTCGCTCATCGCGGCTCCTCGCGCGGCGGGGCGCCGCCCGCCGTCACGCGCTCGAGGAGGGCGAGCAGCCGATCCATCTCGAGCGGCTTCGCCAGCACCGCCACCGCCGCGGCCCGGCGCGCGTCCGCCACGAGGTCGTCGCGCGTGAACGCCGTCATCATGATCACCGGCGTCCGCGGCTCGTGCGCCTTGATCGCGCGGAGCGCGTCCACGCCGCCGAGGCCGGGCATGACGATGTCCATGAGCACGGCGTCGTAGGGCCGGGCGCGCGCCATCGCCACCGCCGCCTCGCCCGACGCGGCGGTGGCCACCCGGAAGCGCCGGGTCTCCAGGATGTCGCGGAGGGTCTCGAGGGTGCCCGGGTCGTCGTCCACGAGGAGGACGGACGCCCCCCCGCCGCCCGCCGTCATCGCCGGAACTCCAGCACGAAGCGGCTGCCGCGGCCCGGCGCGCTCTCGGCGGTCAGGGCGCCGCCGTTGGCCTCGGCGAGGCTCCGCGCGACGGCGAGGCCGAGGCCGATGCCCTTGGCCCTCGTGGTGAAGAGCGGCTGGAAGATCCGCTCGAGGTTCTCGGGCGGGATCCCGACGCCGGTGTCCGCGACCGCGACCCTCGCGCCGCCCCCGGACGCGGCGATCTCGATCGTCAGCGTGCCGCCCTCGGGCATCGCCTGGGCCGCATTCGTGACGAGGTTCGCCAGGACCTGCGTCACCTGGTCGGGATCCACCTCGACCGGCGGCCCGCCGCCGCGGCGCTCGAAGACGACCGTGATGCCCTCCGGGAGCGCGGCGCGCTCCAGCACCTCGGCCGCGAGGGCCTCGAGGTCGGTCGGGACCCGTTCGGGCGGCCGGACGCGGGCGAAGTCCAGCAGGTCGGTGACGATCCGGTTGGCCGTCGCGACCTCGCGCTCCAGCAGCCCGAGGTGCTTCTGGACGCGCTCGTCCGGCGGCGCGACCATCCGGAGATAGTAGGCGGAGTTCTTGATGACGCCGAGCGGGTTGCGCAGCTCGTGGGCGACGCCGCCCGCGAGCTGGCCGAGGATCGCGAGCCGTTCCTTGCGGACCAGCTCCTCCTGGGCCGCCTCGAGCGCGCGGAGCGCGTCGACCGTGCGGCGCCGGCTCCTGAGGGCAACGGTCCCGAGCCCCGCGATCGCGCCGGCGAGGACGAGGCCCGCGGCGCCCGCGCCGAGCGTGATCCGACGCGCGGGCTGGAGGGCGAGATCGCGACTGCGGTACACGACGAGCCCCCAGCCGAGCGACGGGAGCCGCTGGTACACGGACAGCCGCGCCTCCCGCTCGACCGGATTGTCGGTCTCGGCGATGCCCGCCTCGCCCCGGAGCAGCCGTTCGACGACGGGCGTCTTCGCGTAGTCGGCGAGGTGCGCGGCGCCCGTGCGCGTCCGGTGGAACACGAGCTGGCCCTCGCGGTCCACGAGGTAGAAATCGCCGGCGGGCACGGTGATGGAGGTCAGCCCACTGCGGATCGTCTCCAGGCGCCGGGAGGAGCCGAGAATGCCGACGACCCGGCCCGTCTCGCTCCGGACCGGGACGACGTGGACGACGTGGAGCGCGCCGTCGCGGGCCGAGTGGTAGACCCTCGAGGTGTAGGGCCGCGGGTCGCGACCGAGCGCCTGGTACCAGTCGCGGTCCGTGAAGCGCCGGCCGTAGAGCTGCGGCGCCGGCGGATGATTCGCCACCAGGACGCCGTCCGGAGCGACGACGAAGACGCGGTCCATCTCCGGGAAGGACTCCTGGAGCTGGCGCAGGTGGCGATCGATCTCGGTGCGGTCGCGGCGCGCCACCGCCTCGCGGAACAGGAAGCGAGGCGCGAAGGCCTGGAGGATCTTGAAGTGGCTTCCCTCGTGGGCCTCGATGAGGGCGGCCACCGCCTCCGCGATGGCGGCGCTCTCGGCGAGGATCGCGTCCCGGTCGGCCCGGACGTAGCGGTCGATCATCAGGGCCGTTCCGAGCAGGACCCCCACCAGCGCGGCGACCGCGCCGCCGATCGCCCAGAGGGTCAGCCGCTCCTGACGGCTCGTGGGGCGGAGGGTCATCACGCCCCGGCCGGGGGCAGGAGGCGGTCCAGCTCGCGCCGGACGCGCGCCATGTCGAGCGGCTTGGCCAGGCAGGCGTCGGCGCCCGCCGCCAGGAGCGGCTCGACCAGGTCCCGATGGCCCGTGACGCCGAGGATCTTGATCTCGCGCGTCTCGGGGTTGGCCTTGAGGTGGCGCGTGACCGCGATGCCGTCGAGGGTCGGCATCATGACGTCCAGAATCAGCAGGGCCGGCCGGAAGGATCCCACCTTGATCAGGGCCTCGTAGCCGTCCATCGCGGTCTCGAGCTTGAGGTCCGGCCGCTCGGTCATGACGAGGTCGACCAGCAGGCCCACCATGAGCGGCTCGTCGTCCACGATGAGGATCCCGGGGCCCGGGGCCGGCGGCGGGTAGGGAGGCATGACGTGCTCGCGCAGGAAGCGCTGGAAGTCCTCGAGGGCGATCCGCGCGTGGCCCCCGGCCGTCCTGAAGACCTGGAGTTTCCCCTGACGGATCCAGCGCTTGAGCGCGGGGGTCGAGACGTGGCAGTGCGCGGCTGCCTGTCCCGTCGTCAGCGAAACGTGTCGCAGAGTTTTTTTCGATTTTTCCGGAATGTTCGGTTTCGTCACCGCCTTTAGTTATCGCGTTTGGGCGGGCAAAGTCAACATTCAGGCGCCGAACGGGGGCCCCGCGCGGCATTGCGCCGGCTCCGGACATCTGCTACCGTCACCGCGTTGCTCGCGCCCGGGATGCCCACGAGGGCCCCAGGGAAGGCGGTTGAAGCCGCCGCGACCCCGTCACTGTAACCGGGGACGAAACCCGCG
>JACPCH010000122.1 GCA_016179875.1 Candidatus Rokuibacteriota bacterium
GAAGGGGGGCGATCTCACCGCCTTCATCGACGAAGGCTCGGAGATCGAGGGCAAGTTCACGTTCAGCGGGACCGTCATGCTGAACGGCCGCTTCCGCGGCGAGATCACCTCCAACGATAGCCTGATCGTCGGCGAGAAGGGCGTCGTCAACGCCTCGATCCGCGCCGGTATCGTGCTGATCAACGGCGAGGTTGTCGGCAACCTCCAGGCGTCCGAGCGCGTGGAGCTGCGGGGTAGCGCGCGCGTGTACGGCGACGTCGAGGCGCCGGTGGTGGTGATCGAGGAGGGCGTCCTCTTCGAGGGCCACTGCCGCATGACCAAGACGCGCCAGCCCGAAGCGGCGCCGGCGCCGGCCGGGCGCGATCTCTCCGTCGTCCAGCTGAAGCGTTAGGCCGGGCGCCGGCCCGGCCCGCCGCGCGTCAGACCGACCAGCCGCGCGTCAGCTCGCGCACGCGCGCCAGCAGCTCGGGGAGGTCGGCCGTCACCAGCCGCCCGCCGCGCACCACCGCGCGCCCGTGCACCCACACGTCGGTCACCGCCTGCGGCGACATGGCGTAGACGACCGATTTCAGCAGATCGCTCGGCGGGTGGAGCGAGACGTGGCCGAGGTCCACCGCCACCAGATCGGCCAGCATCCCCGGCGCGATCGCGCCCGCCTCCAGGCCCAGCAGCTCGGCGCCGCCGCGCGTGCCCAGCGCGAAGGCGGTCTCGGCGGAGAGCGCCGCGCCGTCGAGGAGCCGGACCCGCTGCAGCAGCGAGGCCATCCGCATCTCCTCGAAGACCGACAGGCGGTTGTTGGTGCAGCCCCCGTCGGTGCCGAGGCCCACCCTGACGCCGGCCCGCCGCAGCTCGGGCACGCGCGTGATCCCGTCGCCGAGGAACATGTTGCTGCCCGGGCACCAGGCGAGGCCGGCGCCCCGCGCGCCCATCAGGCGGACCTCCTCGTCGTCGAGCCAGACGCAGTGGACGCCGATCGTGCGCGGGCCGAGCACGCCGAGGCGGTCGAGGAGGCGGAGCGGGGTGGCCCCGTGCTCGCGGAGCGTCCCCTCGCCCTCGTCGCGCCCCTCGGCCACGTGGATGTGGAACGGCGTACCCTCGGCGTCCGCGATCTCCCAGCCCGCGCGGATCATCGCGGGCGAGGCGCCGTGGGGGCTGTGCGGCGCCGGGTGGACGGTGACCGTCGCGTCGTGCCGGTGGCGCGCGATCAGCTCCCGCACGCGCGCCGTCGCGTCGCCCACCGTCTCGCGGTACCGCGCGGGCGCGCCCGCCCAGTCGTACATCGCCCGCGCCAGCACGAGGCGGATGCCGACCCGGCGCGCCGCGTCGATCACCGCCTCGGCGTTGTCGTTACCGTCGTCGTGGAGGTAGAAGAAGTCCACGCAGGTGGTGACGCCGTTGAGCGCCATCTCGGCGAACGCGAAGGCGGCGCCGAGCGCGATGCCCGGGCGGTCGAGCCGCGCCGAGAACGGGTAGAGCACGCGGTCGCGCCAGCCCGGGAAGTCGAGATCGTCGCCGAGCCCCCGCAGGAGCGACTGGAAGCTGTGGCCGTGGGCGTTGACCGTGCCCGGGAGCAGCGCCGTCCCGGCGAGCCGCACGTCGCCCGGCTGCGGCGGCGCCGCCGGCTCGATCGCCGCGATCCTGCCGTCGGTCACGGCCACCGCGCGATCGCGCGCCCAGCCGGACGCCGTCAGGACGAGATCGGGCCGGAGCCTCACGCGGGCGCGCCCCGCGCCCGCAGCGCCTTCCACGCGGGCGCCAGGACCGACAGCGCGGCCAGGACCAGGAATGGCCATCGTGACCTCGCCTCCCCGGGGCTCGCGCCCGCTCCGGGCGCGGCGGCAGAGTATACCCTTCCGCGCGACCGTGGCCGGCATCTCGACGGCCGATGGGCTATGATCGGCGCCCGGAGGTGACCCGTGGCCCAGCGCTTCGTGACCCTGCCCGAGATCCGCGCCGAGGCGCGGAAGACGCTCCCGCGCGAGGTGTGGAACTTCGGCGAGGGCGGCACCGAGACCGAGACGACGCTCCGCCGCAACCGCCGCGCGCTCCGGAGGCTCGCGATCCGCCAGGACATCCTCGTGGACGTGCGCGAGATCGATCTGACGACGTCGCTCCTCGGGGTGCCGCTCTCCTGGCCCGTGGCGATCGCGCCGATGGGCGGGCTGGTGCTCTTCCACCCGGAGGGCGACGTCGAGATGGGGCGCGGCGCCGAGGCCGGCGACACGCTCCAGTTCCTCTCCGGCGCCACCGGCTTCGCCGTCGAGGACGTCGCCAGGACGAGCCGCGGGCCGAAGATGTTCCAGCTCTACCACATGGGCGACCGCGCCTGGGTCGCCGACCTCCTGGCCCGCGTCGAGGCCTCGGGCTACCACGCCGTCGTCCTCACCGTGGACGTGCAGGTGTACAGCCGGCGCGAGCGCGACATCGCCGCGCGCTGGAGCCCGCGCGAGGCCATGGCCGTCGCGCCCAACCCGCGCCCGCCCGACCCCACCTACCCGGCGCGGCTCACCTGGGACGACGTCGCGTGGCTCAAGAAGACGACGAGGCTCCCGGTCGGCCTCAAGGGCATCATGACGGCCCGCGACGCCCGGCGCGCCCTGGACGCCGGCGTGGCGCTCGTCTGGGTCTCGAACCACGGCGGCCGCCAGCTCGACTCGACGCAGGCCTCGATCGACGCGCTGCCGCCGATCGCCGACGCCGTCGCCGGGCGCGCGGCGATCGTCGTGGACGGCGGCTTCGCGCGCGGCACCGACGTGCTGAAGGGGCTGGCGTGGGGCGCCGACGTCGTGGCGGTCGGCCGCACCGTGCTGTGGGGCCTCGCGGCCGGCGGCGCGCCGGGCGTCGCCAACGCGCTCGGGCTCCTGCGCGAGGAGCTGCGCACCAGCATGGCGCTCGCGGGCCAGACACGCGTGCGCGCGCTCGCGCGCGACGCCGTCTTCCGCGTCGACTGATATACTGCCGGGGCCATGCTCGCCAACCACGTCAAGCAACGGATCAAGAGCGGCAAGCCCTGCTTCGGCTCGCTGCTGAACTTCGGCGACCCGCTGGTGGCCGAGATGATGGCGGCGGTCGGCTTCGAGTGGCTCCTGGTGGACGGAGAGCACGGCCCGATCGACCTCGCCACGATGGCCACGATGTTCGCGGCGATCACGCGCTACCCGGTGGCGCCGCTCGTCCGCGTCCACGCCCTCAGCGAAGAGAACGTCAAGCGCGTGCTCGACGCGGGCGCCTGGGGCGTGCTGGCGCCGAACGTGAAGACGCGCGCGGAGGCCGAGCTCCTGGTGGCCGCGTGCAACTACCCGCCGAAGGGCGTGCGGAGCCTCGGCGCCGGGCGCTTCGCGCTCTCGTTCAAGACCGACAACGCGACCTACTTCAGGCGCGCCAACGACGAGATCCTGACGATCGTCCAGATCGAGCACCACGAGGCGATCCGGAACCTCGACGCGATCCTGTCCGTCCCCGGCGTGGACGCCTGCTACGTCGGCCCGAACGACTTCTGCGCCTCGCTCGGCCTCGAGCCCTCGCTCGAGCCGCCCCACCGGGAGTTCCACGAGGCGATGGACGTGCTCCTCAAGGCCTGCCAGCGCCACGAGGTCGCGGCCGGGATCCACTGCCAGACGGCGGAGACCGCCAACCGGAGGATCCGCGAGGGCTGGCGCCTCGTCGGCATGGTGAACGACCAGCGCTTCCTGGTGGGCGCCGCCCGGGCCGCGCGCGACGCCGTGAAGACGGACCTCTGATGCGCCTCGGCATCGTGCTCTCCGCGTTCACGCCGCAGCCGGCGCCGGAATTCATCGCGATCGCGCGCGAGGCCGAGCGGCGCGGCTACCACACCGCCTGGGTGGGCGAGGTGTCGGGCTACGACGCGATCAGCGTGATGGCGCTGATCGCGACGCAGACCGAGCGCCTGCACGTCGGCTCGGCCGTGGTGCCGGTGCAGACCCGCACGCCCGTCGTCCTCGGGCTCAGCGCCGCGAGCCTCAACCACTTCGCGCCCGGCCGGGCGATCCTGGGCCTCGGGCTCAGTAGCCGCATCATCGTCGGCGACTGGCACGGACTCGCCTTCTCCCCGGCGCTCCAGCAGATCCGCGAGGCCGTCGCGATCATCCGGCAGGTCGCGGCGGGCGAGCGGGTGAACTACGAGGGCACGTTCTTCCGGGTGAAGAACTTCCGGATGACGGCGCCCGCCCCGGGCGCGCCGGTCCGCATCTTCCTCGCGGCGCTCGGCCCCGAGATGCTGGAGCTGGCCGGCGAGGTCGCCGACGGCGTGGTCCTCAACTGGATCCCGCCCGAGACGGTGCCGGCGTCCATCGGGCACCTCGAGGCGGGTGCGAAGAAGGCGGGGCGGAGCCTCGAGGGCTTCGAGATCGCCTCGTTCATCCGCACGTGCGTGACCGACGACCCCGGGGCGGCGCGCCAGGCGCTCGCGCGCGAGATCACCGGCTACGCCATCGTGGACGTCTACGCGAGCTTCTTCCGCAGCGCGGGCTTCGGCGCCGAGGTGGACGCGCTCGGCGCCGCCTGGAAGGCCGGCGATCGCGCGGGCGCCGTCACGAAGGTGTCGCCGCGCGTGCTGGACGGCCTCGGCGTCGTCGGCGACGAGGCGTTCTGCCGCGAGCGCATCGCCGCGTTCGCGCGCGCCGGGCTCACGCAGCCGGTCATCCTGCCGTTCGCCCCGGGCGGGGCCGGCGACCCGGCCCCGCTCCTCCGGACGCTCCGCGCCTTCGGGGGATGAAGGTCCTCGGCGTCATCCCGGCGCGCCTCTCGTCCACGCGCCTGCCGCGAAAGGTCCTGCGCGACGTCGCCGGCCGCCCGCTGGTGGTCCGGGTGTGGGACGCGGCGCACCGCGCTCCCGAGCTGGCCGACGTGCTCGTCGCCACCGACTCGCCGGAGGTCGTCGAGGCCTGCCGCCGGCTCGGCGTCCCCGCGGTCCTGACCTCGCCCGACCACCCCTCGGGCACCGACCGGGTGTGGGAAGTGGCGCAGGCGCGGGCGGCGGACGTGTACGTGAACATCCAGGGCGACGAGCCCCTGATCACGCCGGGCCACGTCGCGAAGCTCGTGGCCCCGTTCGCGGCGCGGCGCGATACCCAGGTGACGACGCTCAAGATCCGCGCGACGCCCGAGGAGGAGCCGAACCCGAACGTCAACAAGGTGGTCACGGGCGTGGACGGCCGCGCGCTCTACTTCTCCAAGCACCCGATCCCCTACGACCGCGACGGCCACGGCGTCATCCGCTTCAAGCACATCGGCCTCTACGCCTACACGCGGGCCGCCCTCGACGCCTACCACCGGCTGCCGCCCTCGCCGCTCGAGCTGACGGAGAGGCTCGAGCAGCTCCGCTTCCTCGAGCACGGCATCCCGATCACCGTCGTCGAGACCGACGAGCCGACGATCGGCGTGGACACCGAGGAGGACCTGCGGGCCGTCGAAGCCATCTTCGCGGCGCGCCGCGCGTGAGCGGCCGCTATCGGATCCTGGCGCTCATCCTGGCGGCCCAGACCGTCGCGAACGTCGGCCCGCTCGGCATCCCCGCCATCGCCTCGCTGATCCGGAGCGACATGGGCCTGACGCTCACCCAGGCCGGCTCGTTCCTGTCCGCCTACTACATCGGCCCGATCCTCATGTCCATGCCGGCGGGCGCGCTGGCCGACCGGTGGGGCGTCAAGCCGATGCTCATCCTCGGCCAGGCCGTGATCGCTCTCGGGCTCGTCGCCGTCGCCGGGTCGCCCTCCTACGGCGTGCTGATCCTGCTCCTGGTCTTCGCCGGCTTCGGCTACGGCATGCTGAACCCCACGTCCACCAAGGCCGTGATGGCGTGGTTCCCGCCGCACCAGCGCGCGACCGTCGTGGGGCTCAAGCAGGTCGGCCTGCCCTTCGGCGGCGTCCTCGGCGCCGCCATACTCCCCGCGCTGGCGTTGGCGGTGGGCTGGCGCAGCGCCGTCCTCGTCGCGGCGGGGCTGATCGCCGCGGGCGCCGTCGCCTCGATGCTCGTCTACCACGACGCTCCCGACGCGGCGCCGATGCCGACGGGCCCGGGCGAGAAGAGCCCCGTGAGCGCCGTGCTCCTGAACCGCGATCTCTGGCTCGTCGCCGTCGCCACGCTCGTCTTCGCCGGCATGCAGACCGTGTGGATGGCGTTCCTCGTGCTGTATCTCCAGGGGGCGGTCGGCCTCGGGCTCCTCAGCGCGAGCCGCTACCTCGCCCTCGCCCAGCTCGGCGGCATGGCCGGGCGCGTCGCCTTCGGCGTCCTCTCCGACCGCACCTTCGGCGGCCGCCGCCGCGCGCCGCTCGCCATCGCCGGCTGCGGCTCCGCGCTCTGCTCGGTCGCCATCGCCTACACCGGCGCGGGCGCCTCGGCCCTCTGGCTCACGCTGCTCGCCCTCGTCTTCGGCTTCGTCGGCATCGGCTGGAACGGCGTGCAGCACACGCTGATGGCCGAGCTGGCCGGCGCCCGCTCGGCGGGCACGGCGGTGGGCCTGGGGCTCGCGGTGTCCTCGCTCGGCGTCACGATCGGCCCCCCGATCTTCGGCGCGTGCGTCGAGTGGGCCGGCGGCTTCCGCGGCCCCTGGATCGGCCTCGCCGTCATGATGGGCGCCGGGCTCCTGCTCCTGGCGCTCGTTCGCGAGCGCCCGCGCCTGGCCTAGCTCTAAGCTAGGGCGCGGCACGACGCGCGACCAGTTTCTGATCGCTCACTGGTCAGGATCGCTTCAGGCGACGGGCGAGCCGGAAGACCCCATCCGGAAAGGACTTTTGGATCGCCCCGCCTCCGGCACGCCAGTTCTATGGTCGGGATGTGGCCCGACCGTGAAGGCGGACGGCCGGACTGAATCTCTTTCCTCTTCATGCCTTACACGACAATGAGGCCGTGGTACGGGAGTTGCTGAAAGGTTCCACTGAGCGCGTCGCTCGGTCAGTTTCGACGCCTCTTACCGATACGGGCAAACCAGCCGCGAGGCTGGGACGCAAAGCCATGGGTCCGGCGAGTCCGCCGGATCGCCAGGCTGCCGAAGAGGGGGTGGTTCAGACAGGGGGGTCTTGATGCTGCTGGACCAACTACCTCCTTCCGTTCCCGGCTCGTCCCTGCCTCCCCGCGAACCCCGGTCGTCTCCGGCGTGTCGTGCCGACGACAGTCGCCCCGTGAGACACCGTCCGAGGATGCTCGCCCTGCGTCAAGAAGTGGCGCCCGCCATGCGCGTGCTCATCGTGGAGGACGACCACGGCCTGTGCGACGTCATGCGGGAGTTTCTCCTCGACCTCGGCCATGAGCCGGTCATCGCGTACGATGCCGAGTCCGCGCTCGACCTGCTTCGGTCCGATCGTCCCGATGTCGTCCTGCTCGACATCTGTCTGCCGGGCATGAGCGGGCTCGACTTCCTTCGGCTGCAAGCCGTTCGTGAACTGCGCGTCCCGATCCTGGTGGTCTCCGGGAAGGTGACGGAGACCGAGGCGCAGGAATGCCTGCGGCTCGGGGCGTTCGACTTCATCGGGAAGCCCCTCGCCTTCCAGCGCCTGGAGGAGATCCTCGCGTGTCTTCGGCCCCCGAGGGTGACGAGCGACGCCGACGCGCCACCGCCCGCGCCGCGCCGGCGGGCCCCGCGGGCACTCGTGGCGCTTCCCGTCACGGTGCGCGAGTGCACCGGCGTGGAATGGGAGGCGACGTCGGTCAATCTCAGCGCATCCGGCATCAAGATCCGCTCGAACGGATCGGTCCACCCCGGGCCGGCAGCCCGACTCTCCATCACCCTGCCCGACGGCACCACGCGCCTCGAAGTGGCGTCGGTCCTCGTCCGCGCCGACCTCGACGGCTACGGGTTCTACTTCCTGAACCTCACCGACGAGCAACTGCACCGTCTGGGCGATCTCGTCCAGCGCCTGGCCGCCGGCCAACCGGCACACCTGGAACCGCACCTCGGCATTCTGCACACCATCGGCCAGGCGATCAGCACGAGCCTGGATGTCGACGAGGTGCTCCGGATCGCGCTCGACGCCCTCACCCAGGTGACCGGGCACGAGATCTCGAGCTTGCATCTTCTGTCTCCGGACGGGACGACGTTGCACCTGCGTGGTGACCGTGGACTCCGGCCCCCGCTTCGCGACATCAACCAGGTGCTCCCGGTCGGCGAAGGGGTGATCGGCCGGGTCGCGGAGAGCGGCCAGACGAGTCACCTGGCGGACGCGAGCGAGTCCCCCGATCTCTTGCCGGCCGCGAGAGCCGTGGTCGAGCAGGAGGGGATCCACGCGCTGGTGTGCGTGCCGATCCGGAGCCGGGGGCGGATCCTCGGGGTCCTGTCCCTCGGCCGCCGGACGCCCGAGCCCTTCACGGAGGCCGAGATCGCGCTCGTCGAGGCGAGCGCCAATCAGATCGGCCCCGCCCTGGAGAACGCCCAACTCGCGTCGGAGACCCGGCGGCGGCTCGAGGAGATCAAGGCTGCGGAGTCCCAGCTCATTGAGCGGGAGCAGCTCTCGACGGTGGGGAGGCTGACGGCAGGCCTCGTGCATGAGATCAGAAACCTGCTCACCGCCACGCTGAGCCACGCCGAGCTGGCCCTGAAGGCGCCGGACGATCCGGCGAAAACTCGGCAGCGGCTCCACATCGTCGTCAAGCAAACCTCGCGCGCCGCGCGGATGCTCCAGAACCTCCTGCAGTTCTCCCGACCTCACTCGATGGAACGCCGGCCGTGCCGCCTCGAGGACGCGATCTGCGGGGTGCTGGAGCTGGAAGGCCCCGAGCTCCGGCGCAACGGGGTCCGGGTCGTCACGGAGCTCGAACCCGTCCCGCTCGTCTCGGCGGACGACGGTCAGATCCAGCAGGTGTTGCTCAACCTGATCCAGAACGCGCAGGAGGCGATGGCCGCCCATGCCGGGGAACGCGTCCTCACCGTGCGCCTGGTGGGGGTCGAGGGACGGGCACGCATCGAGGTCCTCGACACCGGGCCCGGCATCCCGGCCGAAGTCCTCCCGCGCCTCTTCAAGGCGTTCATGACGACGAAGCCGTCAGGTCAAGGCACGGGGCTCGGCCTCTGGATCTCGCACGCCCTCATCGAGCGGCACGACGGCGCGCTCCGCGCCGAGAATCGCCCCGAAGGGGGTGCCGCGTTCCGCGTGGAGTTACCCTACGCGGCGCCTCGACATTGAACCTCGCCGGCCGAGGGGGCCGCTCACGATTCGGGCAGGCGCGTCGCTTCGGCGAGGCCCGGGGGCGTCGGCCGGGGGCGGAGCCGTGCGGGTCCTGATCGTTGAGGACGACGAAGCGGTGGGCGGAGTCCTCCAGGACTTTCTCCGCGACCTCGGCCATGAGCCGGAACTCGTGCCGACCGCGGAGGAGGCGTTGCCCCGCTTCGCGGACAGCCGTCCTGACCTGGTCTTGCTCGACTTCAGGCTGCCAGGCATGAGTGGACTCGACTTCCTTCGGCTCCCGCTCGTGCGGGACGCTCGCATGCCGATCATCGTCGTGTCCGGCATGGCGACGGAGGATCAGGCCCGGGAGTGTTTGCGGCAGGGCGCGCTCGATTTCCTGCCCAAGCCCGTCCCGTTCGCGCAGCTGCAGCGGCTCCTCGAATGTTTCGAACCGCAGGCGCTCGTTGAGAAGGCCGAGGCGGCACGGCAGCCCGTCGAGCCGCGCCGCTCCCCTCGAGCGCGGGTGGCGTTCCCGGTGCGCGTCCGCCAGCCCGCCGGCAGGGAGTGGGAGACGACGAGCGTCGATCTGAGCGTCGAGGCGATGAAGGTCCGGGCCGCGGAGGGATCTCGCCCGGGATCCGCGGCCACGCTCTCGTTCGTCGTGCCCGATGACCACGAGCGTCTCGAGATCGACTCGCTCCTGACCCGGGTCGATCTTGACGGATACGTGTTCCACTTCCTCAATCTCGCGGAAGATCACCTCGAGCGCCTGAGGCGTTTCGTCGCTCGGCTGACCGCCGTGCCCCGGCGGCCTCCGTGATCCGGGGCACGGACCCAGCCGACGGGTTCCCCCGAGGTTCCAGGCTCTAGGCGTCCCGCGGCGGCCGGTGCTCGATCGTGCGCACCGGGACCGGGATCTCGATGCCCTCGGCGCGCAGGCGGCGCAGGAGGCGCTTGCGCAGCTCGTGCTGGACGGGGTACTGGTCCACGAACGAGGCAACGTGGACGGCGAGCGTGAAGTCGAGCGCGTACTCGCCGAAGCCGGGGATCAGGCGCGCGGTCGGCGCGGGCGCGGCCAGCAGCCCGGGCACCTCGCCGGCGGCGCGCGTCGCTTCGTCCACCAGGATGCGCTCGACGCGGTCCGGATCGCTCGCGTAGGCAACGCCCACGCGCAGGAGCAGCGCCAACCGCGGCTCGGGCAGGTCGTAGTTGGTGATGATGGACTCGGCCACCTTCTTGTTGGGCACGACGGCCACGGTGTTCTGGAGCGTCCGCACGCGCGTCGAGCGCCAGCCCACGTCCACCACGTGGCCCTCCACGGTGTCGGCGATCTTCACGTAGTCACCCACCCGGATCGGGCGGTCCACGAGGAGGTGCAGGCCGGCGAAGAGGTTCGAGAGCGTGTCCTGGAGCGCCAGCGCCACCGCGAGGCCGCCCACGCCGAGCGCGGTGAGGAGCGGGGTGATCTGGACGCCGAGGGCGGAGAGCAGCACGAGGCCGCCGACGACGAAGACGACGCCGCGCGCGACCGCCTGGCCGAGGCCGCTGATGGGGCCGCCGAGCGCCCGCCGCTCGCTCGCGTGGCGGACGAGCGAGCCGACGAGGCCGGCGACGGTGAGCGTGACCGACAGGATGATCGCGACCTCGAGGACGAGCGCGAGCTGCTGGGAGAGCCGGCGGCCCAGGCGCTCGGTCTCGCTCGCCACCTCGATGGCGACGTAGAGGCCGAGGACGACCACCCAGAGGAGGGATGGTCCGCGGACGGCCTGGAGAACGGCCGCCAGCCCGTCCCGGCCACGGACGTGGCGCCCGAGGGCGCGCTTGAGCGCGCTCCGGAGCAGCAGGGCCACCAGCACCGCCGCCATGAAGCCCACGCCGGGCCAGAAGAGCGGCCACATGGCGCTCATGCTATCGTAGGTGCCCCTCATGAGTCAGCGCCCGTTCTTCTACGGCTGGGTCGTCCTGGCCGCCGCCGCCACCGTCATCGCCGTCGCCCTGGGCGCCCTCTTCTCCCTGGCGGTCTTCCTCAAGCCGATCGAGGAGTCGCTCGGCTGGAGCCGGAGCGCGATCTCGCTGGTCGCCCTGATCAACTGGATCGCGATGGGGCTCGGCTCGTTCACCTGGGGGGCGCTCTCCGACCGGTTCGGGGGCCGCGCCGTCGCCGTGGCCGGCGGCCTGCTCCTCGGCCTCGGGCTCGTGCTCTCGAGCCAGGCGTCCGCGCTCTGGCACTTCTACGTGACGTTCGGTGTCCTGGTGGGCTTCGCGGTCGGCGCCTTCTACGCGCCGCTCACCTCCACGGCCACCAAGTGGTTCACCGCCAACCGCGGCCTGGCCATCGGCGTCGTGTCGGCCGGCATCGGCGTCGGCATTCTGGTGGTCTCGCCGCTCACGCGCTGGCTCATCACGCTCCTCGACTGGCGCGCCGCGATGCTGATCCTCGGCGATCTCTCATGGCTCGTGATCGTGCCGGTCGCGCTCCTGATCCGGAACGCGCCCGCCGAGATGGGCGCGGTCGCCCTCGGCGGCGCCGCGCACGTCCAGCGCGACTTCACCACGCGCGAGGTGGTGCGGTCGCCCCAGTTCTGGGTGATCGCGCTGACGCACTTCGCCTGCTGCGCCGCGCACTCGGGGCCGATCTTCCACATGGTCACCCACGCGATCGACCAGGGCGTGCCCGGGATGGTGGCGGCCACCGTGCTCGGCGTCTCCGGCTTCTCGTCCATCGCCGGCCGCATCGGCTGCGGCATGCTCGCCGACCGCTTCGGCGCCAGGCAGACGCTGGTCGCGGGGCTCGCGCTCCAGGCCGTCATGGTCTTCGCGTACCTCTTCGCGCGCGACGCCGGGACGTTCTACGCGCTCGCCCTCGTGTTCGGGGTGGCGTACGGCGGGGTGATGCCGCTCTACGCGCTGGTGACGCGCGAGTATTTCGGCGAGAAGGTCATGGGCACCGCCTACGGCGGCGTGTTCCTCGTCTCGACGCTCGGGATGGGCCTCGGCTCCTACGCCGGCGGGTGGATCTACGACCACCTGGGGAGCTACGCGTGGCTGTTCCTGGGCTCGGCCGCGATCGGGACGATGGCCATGGTCCTGGCGCTCGCGTTCCGGGCGCCGCGGGTCCTGCCCCGGATGGCGCACGGCGCCATCACCGGTTGACACTTCGGACGTCCAGGTGGTACTAATGCGGCGCTTTTCCAGGCGCTTTGCCCTACGGATCTACAGCGAGCGAGAACCGACCTAAGGAGGAGCCCCGTATGGACACGAACGGCATGGATCGGAGGCAGTTCATCAAGGTGTCTGCCGCGGCCACGGCGGCCGCCACGGCCGGGGTCGAGGGGATCCTGGCGGCCCGGCAGGCGCCGGCGTTCGCCCAGGGCACCGCGCTCGGCATGCTCCGCTGGAACGACTTCGTCCCAGCCTCGGACGAGCTGCTGAAGAAGACGATCATCCCGGAGGCTGAGAAGGCCCTGGGGGCGAAGATCACGCTGGAGACCGTCAACGCCAACGACATCCAGCCACGCGTCACCGCCGCCGTCCAGTCGAAGAGCGGCCCCGACATGATCATGACGCTCAACAACTGGCCCCAGCTCTACGAGGAGAGCGTCGTCGACGTGAGCGACGTGGCCGAGGAGCTGGCCAAGAAGCAGGGCGGCATCTACGAGCAGTCGCGGGCCGTCGCCCAGTCGGGCAAGAAGTGGCTGGCGGTCCCGTGGGCGATCGTCGGCCTGACGATCGCGTACCGGAAGTCGCTGTTCGAGGAGGTGGGGTACTCGAAGTTCCCCGAGACCTGGGAGCAGTATCGCGACGCCGGCAAGAAGCTGAAGGCCAAGGGGTTCCCGATCGGGCAGACGCTCGGCCACACCTTCGGCGACGCCCCCGCCTTCTCCTATCCGTACCTGTGGTCCTGGGGCGGCAAGGAGGTCGAGAAGGACGGCAAGAAGGTGGTCCTGAGCTCGAAGGAGACCCTCGAGTCGGTGAAGTTCATGGTGGCCTTCTGGAAGGAGGCCCACGACGAGGGCGGGCTCGCCTGGGACGACTCCAACAACAACCGGGCGTTCCTGTCGGGCACCATCTGCGCCACGCTGAACGGCGCCTCGATCTACATCGAGTCGCTCCGCAAGCCCGACCAGTACAAGACCGCCAAGGGCGCGCAGATGCGGACGGACATCGCCCACGCGGCGCTGCCGAAGGGCCCGGCCGGCCAGTTCGCCTTCCACGTGCCCTTCTCGCACATGGTCATGGGCTACTCGAAGAACCAGAAGGCCGCCAAGGAGCTGCTGCGCTACCTCGGCTCCAAGGAGGTCTTCGACAAGTGGTTCGTCTCCCAGAAGGGCTTCGCGGTCGGCCCGACGCGCGACTGGGAGAAGCACGCGCTGTGGAAGGAGGACGCGGTCATGCTCCCGTTCAAGGACGCGGCGCGCCTCGGGCGCGCGCCGGGCTACGCGGGGCCGGCCGGCAAGAAGGCCGCCGAGGTGCTCACGAAGTACATCATCACGGACATGTACGCCAAGGCCGTGCAGGGCATGTCGGCCGAGGACGCCGTGAAGTGGGCCCACGGCGAGATCCAGAAGATCTACGGATAGGGCGTGACGCCACGCCCTGACGCGAGCGCCCGCCGGGCGATCCGCGGGGCCTCGGGGAGCGCCGCCGGTCTGGAGGCGGTGCTCCCCCGCCCCGGCGCCGCCCGTCCGGCGCTGCTCGGGCGGCTGCTGGAGGACGAGCGGTCGCTCGCCTACCTGCTGCTGACCCCGACGATCGTCCTGCTCGCGCTCTTCATCGCCTACCCGTTCGTCCTCGGCGTCTGGCTCTCGGTGTCGAGCGCCACCGTCGGGGTCGCCGGGCACTTCGTCGGGCTCAAGAACTTCGACAAGGCGTGGAACGACTCGATCTTCCGCACCGCCGCGTTCAACACGTTCCTCTACACGGGTGTCACGACGGTCTTCAAGCTGGCGCTCGGGATCTGGCTCGCCGTGCTGCTCAACCGGCACTTCCGCGGCAAGCGCCTGATCCGCGCCTTCGTGCTGCTGCCGTTCATCATCCCGACGGTGCTCTCGACGTTCGCCTGGAAGTGGATGTTCGATCCGACCTTCAGCGTCATCAACTGGGGGCTCTGGAAGCTCGACCTCATCACCGCGCGCGTCAACTGGCTCGGGGACCCCTACCTCTCCCTGATCTCGGTGATGATCGTGAACGTCTGGCGCGGGGTGCCGTTCTTCGCCATCAGCCTGCTGGCCGGGCTCCAGACGATCAGCCCCGAGCTGCACGAGGCGGCGGCGATCGACGGCGCCAACGCCTGGCAGCGCTTCTGGCGGGTGACGTGGCCGCTGCTGCTCCCGGTGACCATGGTGGTCGTGCTGTTCTCGGTGATCCAGACCTTCGCCGACTTCCAGCTCGTGTACGTGCTGACGGGCGGCGGGCCGGCCAACGCGACGCACCTCTTCGCGACGTACGCGTACCAGATCGGCGTGGGGACCGGGCTCCTGAGCGAGGGCGCGGCGATCTCGCTGGCGATGTTCCCGGTCCTCTTCCTGGTGGTGGTCCTGCAGCTCTGGTACATCCGACGGGTGGAGACGCGCTGACGCCATGATCGAGGGCGCCCGCTGGCAGCGCTGGCTGTACTTCTACTGCCCGCTCTCCGTCTTCGTCCTGGGGCTCCTCTTCCCGTTCTACTGGATGCTCGTCACCACGTTCCGCCCCGACGGCGAGCTCTACCGCCCCTGGAACCGCGCGAACTACACGCCGTTCTGGACCACGAACCCGACGCTCGAGCACATCTACTACCTCTTCCGGGAGACCCTGTTCAGCGCCTGGCTGTGGAACACGATGTTCATCGCGATCGTGTCCACGCTGATCTCGGTCTTCTGCGGGCTGCTGGCCGGGTACGCGCTGGCCCGGCTCCGCTTCCGGCTCGCCGGGGGCCTCGGGACGTCGATCTTCGTGACCTACCTCGTGCCGCCGACGCTCCTGTTCATCCCGCTGGCGGATGTCATCCGCACCTTCCGGCTGGCCGACACCCCGTGGGCGCTGATCCTCACCTACCCCACGTTCCTGATCCCGTTCTGCACCTGGCTCCTGATGGGCTACTTCAAGACGATCCCCAGGGAGCTGGAGGAGTGCGCGCGGATCGACGGGGCCTCGCGGATCCAGGCCATGCTGAAGATCATCTTCCCGATCGCCACGCCCGGGATCCTGTCGGCCGGGATCTTCGCGTTCACGCTCTCCTGGAACGAGTTCATCTACGCCCTCGTCTTCATCAATACCCCGCACCAGAAGACGGTGCCGGTGGGCGTGGTGTCCGAGCTGATCCGCGGCGACGTGTTCTTCTGGGGCCCGCTGATGGCCGGAGCCCTGCTGGGCTCCATCCCGGTCGCGATGATCTATTCCTTCTTCGTCGAGCATTACGTGGCCGGGCTCACCGGCTCCGTGAAGGGGTAGCCGCGCGGACGCTCTGCGCGGACGCATTGCGCCTTGTCGAGTCCGGCCGGCCGGACTATAGTGTCGCCACTCCACGTCCCCATGCACGCTGGACCTCGCCGAACCGAAGAGGAGGGCCGCAATGGAGCAAATGGAGCAGTCAAGTCGACGCAGCTTCCTGAAGACGGTCGCCGGCGGCGCCGCCGCCACGACCGTGGCCGGCGTCCCGCACGTCGCGCGGGCGCAGACCAAGCTCACGTTCGGCCTCTGGGACCACTGGGTGCCCGGGGCCAACGACGTGCTGAAGGGCATCGTCACGGACTGGGGGAAGAGCAACCGGATCGAGATCGGCATCGACTTCATCACGTCGATCGGCAACAAGCTCGACCTCACGGCGGCGGCCGAGTACCGCGCCGGCGGCGGCCACGACATCATCACCCTCGGCACCTGGAACCCGACGCTCTACAAGGACAAGCTCGAGCCGATGACCGACGTGGCCGAGTCGTTGATCAAGCAGTACGGGAAGTTCCAGGAGAACGCGACCTACCTCAACTTCCAGGACGGCCGCTGGGTCACGCTGCCCGCCCCCATCGGCTCCCACACCTACCCGCTCGAGACCCGGATGGACATCTGGAAGAAGAGCGCGGGCGTCGACGTCCAGGAGATGTTTCCGGCGGACGTCAAGAAGCGCGACAGGAAGAAGATCGACGCCTGGGACTGGAAGGTGTTCCTGGCCGGCGCCAAGAAGGTCCACGCCGCCGGCTTCCCGTTCGGCGCATCCATCGCCGAGAACACGGACTCCAACGACTGGCTGGGGCCCCTCTTCGCCTCCCACGGCGTCTTCCCCATCGACGAAAAGGGCACCATCACCATCGAGCAGGACGCCACCCTGCAGGTGATCGAGTACCTCAGGGAGCTCACGAAGTACATGCCGAAGGACATCTACGGCTGGGACGACGCGTCCAACAACCGCTGGCTGATCTCGGGCAAGGGCTCGGCCATCATCAACCCGCCGAGCGCCTGGACCGTGGCCAAGCGCGACCAGCCGCAGGTGGCCGCCCAGGTGTGGCACCACGACATGCCGCGTGGGCCCAAGGGCCGCTGGCGCGGCGCGCTGCCCTTCTCCTGGGGCGTCTGGTCGTGGTCGAAGAACAAGCAGGCGGCGAAGGACCTGCTCCTGTACCTCTCCACCAGGGAGGTGCAGTGGAAGCTGATCACGGCGTCGCAGGGCTACGATTACCCGGCGCTGCCGGCCTTCTTCAACCATCCCGTCTGGCAGGAGATCGAGCCGCCCAAGGGTGGGCAGTACAACTATCCCGTCCGCGGCGACGAGAAGCTGATCGTGGCGGGCTGGCCCGGCAAGCAGGAGTACGGCGTGCAGATCTACTACAAGTGGCTGCTGCCGACGATGGTCGGCAAGGTGACCTCCGGCGGCATGGCGCCGAAGGACGCCGTGAAGTGGGCGGCCAAGGAGCTGGAGGGCTACAAGCGCGGGTAGCGCTTGGGCGGTCATGAGTCCCAACAGCACCGCGGTCGATGTCGCCGCGACCGCGCGGGTTCGCCCCGCGCGGTCGCTGCGGCTGCGCCTGCGCTCGCGCTCGGCGGTCGCGGTCCTCATGTGCCTGCCGCTGCTCGCGCTGATCGGCGGCCTCGTCGCCTACCCGTTCTTCTACTCGATCTATCTCAGCATGCTGAACAAGCGGGAGACGGCCTTCGTCGGCCTCGCAAACTTCGCGTACCTGACCACCCGGGAGACCTTCTGGATGGTCGTCCGCATGTCGTTCCTCTTCACCTTCCTGGCCGTGTTCTGGAAGGCCGTGCTGGGCTTCACGCTGGCCGTCGTGATCAACGCGCTGCCGCAGCGCGGCCAGCGCGTCTGGCGCGGCATCTCGCTGATCCCCTGGGTCATGCCGCTGGCGCTGTCGAGCCTGGGCTGGTGGTGGATCTACGAGCCCACCCACAGCGCGCTCAACTGGGTCCTCGTCGTCGTCGGCATCAGCCCCAAGCCCTGGCTCTCGGACCCGTTCTGGGCGAAGTTCTCGGTGATCCTCGTCAACATCTGGTACGGCACGCCCTTCTTCATGATCACCTATCTGGCGGGGCTGAAGTCGATCCCCGTGGAGTTGTACGAGTCGTCCGCGATCGATGGCGCCAGCGCGCCGCAGCGGTTGCGCTACATCACGCTGCCGATGCTCAAGAACATCATCGCGGTGACGATGCTCTTCTCGACGATCGTGACGCTGGCGACGTTCGACATCATCCGCGTGCTGACCCGCGGCGGCCCCCGGCAGACCACGCACGTCTTCGGGACCTACGCCTTCGAGCTGGGCATCGCCACCGGCGACGTCCCCCTGGGTGCCGCCGTCTCGCTGTTCATGTTCCCGATCCTCGCGGTGTCCGCCTTCTTCATCCTGCGCGGCATCCGCCAGAGCACCGCCTGATGGCCGCACGAGGCGCGCGCCGCGGGCGCCGGACGGCGGCCCTCCTCCTCTGCTACGTGATCATCGGCCTGTTCGTCGTCTTCTTCCTCTTCCCGCCGTACTGGATGGCCCTGACGTCGTTCAAGACGAACCAGGAGATCGAGAGCCTGGAGGGCATCCCCTTCGTCATCCAGAAGGGCGCGACGCTGCGGCACTACCAGGATCTGTTCACCAAGACCGACTTCCTCATCTACTTCAAGAACTCGGTCCTCGTCACCGTCCCCGTCGTCGTGATCTCCATGGTGATCAGCGTCCTGGCCGCCTACGCGCTCTCGCGCCTGGGCTTCGCCGGCGCCGGCGTCATCGGCACCGCCGTCTTCCTCGTGTACCTGGTCCCGGACTCCCTGCTCTTCATCCCGCTGTTCAAGATCATCGGGACCCTGGGGCTGCTCAACTCCAAGTGGTCCCTCGTCCTGGTCTACCCATCGCTGATCGTGCCGTTCGCCACCTGGCTCCTCATCGGCTACTTCGCCTCGATCCCGAAGGAACTGGACGAGGCGGCGCTCGTCGACGGCGCTAATCATCTCCAGATGCTGGTGCAGATCTTCCTGCCGGTGGCGGTGCCGGGGCTGATCGCGGCGACCATCTTCGCGTTCACCGTCTCCTGGTCGGGCTTCCTCTACCCGCTGGCCTTCACCTTCTCCAGCGACCAGCAGGTGCTGACGACGGGCACGGTCACCAGCCTGATCAAGGGTGACGTCTACCACTGGGGCGGCCTCATGGCGGGGGCGATCCTCGCCTGCCTCCCGCCCGTGCTACTCTACGTATTCCTGATGGACTACTACATCTCCGGCCTGACCGCGGGCAGCACCAAGGCCTGACGCACCGACTCGACGAGGGGGAACCAGCGATGGCCCAGGTCCTCATGAGAGAGCTGAACAAGAAGTACGACGAAGTGCACGCGGTCAAGGACGTCAACCTCCACGTCCGCGACAAGGAGTTCGTCGTCCTCGTCGGGCCCTCGGGCTGCGGCAAGTCCACGACGCTCCGGATGGTGGCCGGGCTCGAGGAGATCACCGCGGGCGAGATCTCGATCGGCGACCGCGTCGTCAACGACCTGCCGCCGAAAGACCGGGACATCGCCATGGTCTTCCAGAACTACGCCCTCTACCCGCACATGACCGTGTACGACAACATGGCCTTCGGGCTGAAGATGCGGAAGTTCCCCAAGCCCGAGATCCAGAAGCGCGTGCAGGACGCCGCCGAGATCCTCGGCATCCAGGAGCTGCTCAAGCGCAAGCCCCGCCAGCTCTCGGGCGGCCAGCGGCAGCGCGTGGCCGTCGGGCGCGCGATCGTGCGCCACCCGCAGGTGTTCCTGTTCGACGAGCCGCTGTCGAACCTCGACGCCAAGCTCCGCGTGCAGATGCGGGTCGAGCTGAAGCGCCTGCACGACCGCCTCGAGACCACCGCCATCTACGT
>JACPCH010000123.1 GCA_016179875.1 Candidatus Rokuibacteriota bacterium
CTCTTCGTCAAGCTCGTCTACCTGCCGCTCCCGAAGGGCGACGGGCCCTTCGAGGCCGTGACCCTCGCCCTGTACCGCGCCTTGCGCCTCTACTGAGGACGGCGCGTGGGCGAGATCCTCGTGAACCTCGGCGGCGGCTTCGTCAACGCCGTGCAGCCGCTCAACTTCGCGATGATCCTCCTCGGGCTCACGATCGGCATCGTCGCCGGCGCCCTGCCCGGCATCACGATGCTGAACTCGATCGTGCTGGTCCTGCCCTTCACCTACCTGATGGGCATCGTGCCCGCCCTCCTCCTGATGATCGGGGTGTACTGCGGCGGCGTCTTCGGCGGCTCGATCACCGGCATTCTCTTCAACATCCCGGGCGATCCCATGAACGTGCCGACGACGTGGGAGGGCTACCGCCTGAACCGCCAGGGGAAGACGCAGTACGCGCTCGGCCTGGCCATCATGAGCTCGGCCTTCGGGGGGCTGGTGAGCGCGCTCTTCCTCGCGTTCTTCGCGCCGCCCTTCGCGAAGTTCGCGCTGACCTTCTCGACCGTCGAGTTCTTCGCCGTCGTCGTCTTCGGCCTCGCCAGCGTCTCGGTCCTGGGCCAGGCCTCCATGCCGGCCGCCCTCGTCTCGCTGTTCGCTGGCGTCCTCCTCGGCACGATCGGGACGGAGGCCCAGTACGGCGTCGAGCGGTTCGCCTTCGGCGTGCCCTTCCTCAAGACGGGGGTGGACTTCGTGACCGTGCTCATCGGGCTGTTCGCCATCGGCGAAGTGCTCGAGCCGCTCGTCGTCACGGGTGCCCCGCCGGCGCCGGCCCGCCCCGGCGCGCGGGCCATCCCCAGGCTGCCGCTCCTCGACCTCTGGCCGCTGCGCTGGCCCCTGGCGCGCGGCACCGCCGTCGGCATCGCCGTGGGCGGCCTCGCCGGGGCGGGCGCCACCGTGTCGTCGTTCGTCTCGTACGGGCTGGAGAAGCAGATCTCCCGGGAGCCGCACCTGTTCGGCACCGGCCACGCGGCGGGGCTGGTCGCCTCGGAGAGCTCGGTGAACGGCTCCACCGGCGGCGCCATGATCCACCTGCTCACCCTCGGCATCCCGGGCAGCGCCGCCACCGCCGTCATGATGGGCGCCTTCCTCATCCACGGCATCCAGCCGGGGCCGCTCCTGTTCGTCAAGCAGCCCGAGCAGGTCTACACGATCTTCGCCGGAATGATCCTCGCGAACGTGGTGATGATCGCCCTCGGGTACCTCGCCGCCCTCTCCTTCGCCCTGCTCATGAAGGTGCCGGCGCCCATCCTCAACACCTTCATCGTCGTCTTCTGCTTCCTCGGCGCCTTCGCGCTCCGCAACGACCTGGCGGACGTGTGGCTCACCATGCTCTTCGGCGTCCTCGGCTTCTTCATGCGGCGCTGGGATCTGCCCATCCCGCCGCTGGTGATGGGCATCATCCTCGGCCCCATGGCCGAGCAGTACTTCCTGACCAGCATGGTGTCGCACGCCAACGACCTCACCGTGTTCGTCACCCGCCCGGTCAGCGCGGTCGTGCTGGCGCTCGCGCTCCTGACGGTGACGTGGCCCTTCGTGCGCACGTTCCGGGCCCGCCGCCGGCCGGCCGCGCGCTGACGGGATGGTATAAGGAATTGCTTATGGGAACCAGCGGGATTATTTATTTGCGTCCCCGGGGCCTTGCTGCCATTCTTCGCGCGTACCGATGAATCTGCATCACCTGCGAATCTTCCATGCCGTGGCGCAGCGCCGGAGCATCACGGCGGCGGCCGCGGATCTCCTGCTGAGCCAGCCCGCGATCAGCCTGCAGCTCAAGGCCCTGGAGAGACGGCTCGGGCTGCCCCTGTTCGAGCGCGGCGGGCCCAAGCTCAGGCTCACGCACGCGGGCGAGGTGCTCCACCGCGCGGCCGTGTCCATCCTCTCCGCCCAGGACGAGGCCGAGCGCGCGATCCTCGAGCTGCGCGACGGGACGAAGGGGCGGCTGATCCTCGGTGCCGGGACGACGGGCGGCATGTACGTGCTCCCGCGGATCGTCCAGGAGTACAAGCGCCTCTGGCCGGAGACGGAGATCGTGTTCCACATCGGGACCACCGATCAGATCCTCGAGAAGCTCCTGCAGAACGTCCTCGACATGGGGCTCGTGGGCGGGCCGATCGAGGACCGGCGCTTCGCCGTCGAGCCGGTCTGCGGGGACGAGCTGGTGCTGATCGCCGCGCCGTCGCACCCGATCGTGTCGCTCGCGAAGGTCACCCTCAGGGACCTCGGGGGGATGCCCTTCATCGTCCCCGAAGCCGGGTCGCGGACCCGGCAGCTCGTGGAGCGCGGGCTCCGGGAGGCGGGGGTGCCGCTCCGGATCGCCATGCAGATGCCGGGGACGGAGGGGGTCAAGCGGGCGGTCGAGGCGCAGCTCGGGATCGGCATGGTCTCGGGCTACGCCATCGAGAACGAGTGCCTCACCGGCGTGCTGAAGCGGGTGCCGATCGACGACTTCCGGCTCACGCGGACCATGCACATCGTCTACCGCGCTCAGAAATACTTCTCGCCGGTCGGCGCGCGCTTCCTCGAGTTCGCGAAGTCCCACGGCGCCCGGCATCTGGGGCCACTCGCCGACACGGGACGGCGGGCCCCGGCGGGGCCTGGCGGGGCGGCGGGGCGCCGGAAGAAGAGGGATCGCGGGACGCACGGGTAGCTCCTGGCGGGGGCGAGAAAGGAGGCGAGAGATCGCGGGGCACGGGGGTGGCTGGTCTCGGGCGGGTGGACTTCTCCTCGGATCGGGGAGGGAACGATGGCGGACGAGAACACGAGCGGATCGGCCTTGCTGAAAAGCGAAGACTGGCTGGCGGTGTGGCTGGGCTTCCTCATCCTCGTGGTCGTGCTGGCCGGCGTGCGGCCGGACATGCCGAAGTTCCGCTGGGCGACCGACGGCGGGTTCGCGGCCGTCGCGGCCGAGAACGCGCCGGCGGCGGACAAGCTCGCCAAGGACGCGGGGACCAAGGCGGAGACGGAACTGGCGGCGGCGGCGGCGGCGCTCAAGAGCACGATGGACGCCGGTGACCGCGCGGCCATCGGGAGCGCCGCGAAGAAGCTCCAGGAAGCGGCGGGCAAGGCCAAGGACGCCGGACTCAAGAAGAGGGGGAACGACCTCGGCCGGAAGATCGGGGGCGATGCCGGCGCCTATGTCAGCAAGGTCGTCTCCGGCGAGAACCTCTGGAAGGCCATCGTGCTGGGGATCGGGTACCTGATCCTGTCGGCCATCGGCATCGCCCTCCTGGGCGGGAGCGTGGGCAAGTACGTCGTCGGCTTCCCCGTGGTGTACGTGCTGGCCTGGCTCTCGCAGGCGATCGCGGGGAACTCGACGGTCAACTACTGGGGGCTCGAGTACGTCATCTTCGCCCTCCTGATCGGTCTCTTCGTCTCGAACGTGATCGGGGTGCCCGGCTGGCTCCAGGAGGCCGTCCGCACCGAGTACTACATCAAGACGGGACTCGTCATCCTGGGCGCCGGGATCCTGTTCGGCGAGATCGTGCAGGCGGGCGCCCTCGGCATCGTCCAGGCGCTGCTGGTCGTCGGCGTCGTGTGGTACGCGTGCTTCTGGCTCTCGCGGAGGATGCGGGTCGACGACGAGTTCGCGGTGATGCTCTCGACGGCCGTCTCCATCTGCGGCGTCTCGGCGGCCATCGCGGCCTGCGGCGCGATCCAGGGGGACAAGAAGAAGCTGTCCTACGTCACCTCGCTCGTCCTGATCGTGGCGGTGCCGATGATGGTGCTCATGCCCTGGGCGGTGAAGGCCCTCGGCATCCCGGACGTCGTCGGCGGCGCCTGGCTCGGCGGCACGCTCGACACGAGCGGCTCGGTCGTGGCGGCGGGCGCCCTCATCAGCGAGCCCGCCATGAAGGCGGGCGTCATCGTGAAGTTCTCGCAGAACGTCCTGATCGGCGTGGCGGCGTTCCTCCTGTCGGTCTGGTGGACGTTCAAGAAGGGCGCGGAGACCGGCGTGCGGCCGAGCGCCCGGGTGATCTGGGAGCGGTTCCCGAAGTTCGTCCTGGGCTTCCTGATCGCCTCGGCCGTGTTCTCGTTCGTGCTGGACGGCGCCCTCGTGAGCGCCACCAAGGGGACGCTCGGCGCCGCGCGCACGCTCTGGTTCGCGCTGGCCTTCACCTGCATCGGGCTCGAAACACGCTTCACCGAGCTGGTCAAGATGGAAGGCGGCCGGCCGGCGGGGGCGTTCCTGATCGCCCAGGGCGTGAACGTGATCTGGACCCTGATCCTGGCGTTCGTGCTGTTCGGCGGGATTCTCTTCGCGGCGCCGGTGCTCAGGTAACGCGATCGAGGAGGAGGAACGACGCTGCCGGAGCGGTTGACGTTTTCCGCGTCGGTGGACATCCGCGCCGACGCGGCGGAGGTGTTCGCGCTGGTGAGCGACCTCCGCCGCAAGGCGCGGCTCAACCCGAATATCGAGGTGGTCCGGATCGAGCTGGAGGGTGACGAGCCGGTTCGGGAGGGCTCGACCTTCCGCCACCGCTTCGTGAAGGCGGGGCGGATCTTCGAGTACCGGAGCCGGTGCGTCCGGTGTGTCCCGCCGCGGCTCTTCGTGAGCCGCGGCGAGACCGACCCGCCCTTCGAGGTGCGGGTGACGGTGGAGGCGACGCCGGCGGGGTGCCGTCTCACACAGCGGGAGACCCTCGAGGTGCCGGCGGAGGCGCTCGACGCGCTCGACGCCGGGCCCGCACCGGCGCCGGCATTTCGAGACGTCGTGCGCTGGCTGCCGCTGTTTCCGGGCGCCCGCCACCTCGGCTCGGAGCTCCGGGCGCTCCAGCGCGAGCGCGTGCTCGGAACGCTCAGGGGGGAGCTCGAGACGTGGCTCCACGCGGTCCGCGCCCACGTGGAGGCCGCGTCGGACAAGGGGTTAGGCGGTGTGAGACAAGCTCTCGCGCAAGGGGAATCGGCATGAGCCTGGTCAACCCGCACGGGAAGGACAAGCGTCTGAAGCCGCTGCTGCTCGAGGGCGCGGAGCTCGCGGAGACGAAACGGAAGGCGCAGACGCTGCCCAGACTCACGATCACGTCACGGGAGACCTCCGACCTCATCATGCTCGGTATCGGCGCCTTCACGCCGCTGGACGGGTTCATGGGCGAGGCCGACTGGCGGGGGGTGTGCGACGCGTACCGGCTCGCCGACGGCACCTTCTGGCCGATCCCCATCACGCTCTCGACCGCGCGCGAGGAGGCCGGCCGCCTCACGGAGGGGCGGGAGGTCGCCCTCGTGGACGGCGAGACCGGCGACCTGATGGCGACCCTGACGGTGCGCGAGAAGTACACGATCGACCGCGCCCACGAGTGCACGCAGGTCTTCCGGACCACCGACCCCGCGCATCCTGGAGTCGCGACCGTGATGGGGCAGGGCGAGGTGAACCTCGCCGGCCCGGTGAAGGTGCTGGGCGAGGGCCCGTACCCCGACCGGTACCCCGGGCTCTACATGCGGCCGGCGGAGACGCGGCGGGCCTTCGAGGCCAAGGGGTGGAGCACGGTCGCGGCGCTCCAGCTCCGCAACCCCATGCACCGCTCGCACGAGTACCTGGCGAAGATCGCGGTCGAGATCTGCGACGGGGTGCTGATCCAGCAGATCCTCGGCAAGCTCAAGCCCGGCGACATCCCGGCCGAGGTCCGGGTGCGCGCCGTCGACACGCTGGTCCGGCACTACTTCGTGAAGGACACGTGCATCCAGGCGGGCGTCCCGCTGGAGATGCGGTACGGGGGCCCGCGGGAGGCGCTGCTCCACGCCGTGTTCCGCCAGAACTTCGGCTGCAGCTACCTCCTCGTGGGACGCGACCACGCGGGCGTCGGCGAGTACTACGGCCCCTTCGACGCCCAGAAGATCTTCGACGAGATCCCGCCGGGCTCGCTCGAGCTCCGGCCGCTCAAGATCGATATGACGTTCTACTGCGGGCGATGCGACGGGATGGCGACGGGGCGGACCTGTCCCCACGGCACGGACGACCGCGTGGCGGTGAGTGGCACCATGCTGAGAAAGACGCTCTCCGAGGGGGGCCAGGTGCCGGACCATTTCAGCCGGCCGGAGGTGCTGGCGATCCTCCAGGAGTACTACGCCCAGCTCGCGGAGAGGGTCGAGGTCAAGCTCCACAAGTACGCGAGAGGAGAGCAATAGCGATGCCGACGTACGTGGACCCGAACAAGTGCGACGGATGCCGCGGGCTCCAGCGCACGGCCTGCATGTACATCTGTCCCAACGACCTGATGAAGTACGACCCGGACCTGGGCAAGGCCTTCAGCAAGGAGCACGGGATGGCCTTCAATCAGGAGCCCGATCTCTGCTGGGAGTGCTTCTCCTGCGTGAAGGCCTGCCCGACGGGCGCCATCACCATGCGGGGCTACGCCGACGTGGTGCCGCTCGGCGGCTCGCTGGTTCCCATGCGCGGGACGGACGCGATCATGTGGACCGCGAAGTACCGGAACGGCCAGCTGAAGCGCTTCAAGTTCCCGATCCGGACGACGTCGTGGGGCTCGATCGATCCGTTCAAGGAGTTCCCGACGCCGTCGGCGGCGGCGCTCAAGAAGCAGGAGCTCTACGGCGAGCCGAAGTCCCTCATGGTGGACCAGGTTCCCACGCCCACACAACATTGATCAGGCGAGGTCACTGACATGGTGCAACCGGAAACCGAAGTCGTCGAAACCGATGTCCTGATCCTGGGCGGGGGCATGGCCGGCTGCGGCGCCGCCTTCGAGGCCGCGTACTGGGCCAGGGCGAAGGGCCTCAAGGTGACGATCGTGGAGAAGGCCGCCATCGAGCGGAGCGGCGCGGTGGCCATGGGGCTCTCGGCCATCAACCTCTACCTCGGCATGCGCTGGAACCAGAACACGCCCGAGGACTTCGTCCACTACGTCCGCCAGGACCTGATGGGCATGTCGCGCGAGGACCTCGTGTACGACATCGCCCGCCACGTGGACTCCTCGGTCCACATGTTCGAGGAGTGGGGGCTGCCGATCTTCAAGAACCCCGACGGCACCTACAAGCGCGAAGGCCGCTGGCAGATCATGATCCACGGCGAGTCCTACAAGCCCATCGTCGCCGAGGCGGCCAAGACCGCGGTGGGCGACGGCAACGTCTACGAGCGGATCTTCGTCGCGCGGCTCCTGCTGGACGACAAGGACCCGGGCCGGATCGCCGGCGCCGTCGGCTTCAGCGTGCGCGAGAACAAGATCTATGTCTTCAAGGCCAGGGCGGTGATCGTGACCGCGGGCGGTGCGACGGGCGTCTTCCGTCCCCACTCCCACGGCGAGGGGCTCGGCCGGATCTGGTACGCGCCGTGGAACACCGGGTCGGCGTACAGCCTGATGATCCAGGCCGGGGCGACGATGACCCAGATGGAGCACCGGCTCGTGGTGGCCCGCTTCAAGGACGGCTACGGCCCGGTGGGGATGTGGTTCCTCCTCTTCAAGGCGGTGCTCGAGAACGCCAAGGGCGAGAACATCGAGCAGAAGTGGGCCAGTCTCTTGAAGGAGTGGGAGCCCTACGGGAGCGGCAAGCCGATCCCCACGCCGCTCAGGAACCACCAGATGATGGCCGACTTCCGGGCGGGCGGGGCGCCCTTCTTCCTCCGAACGGACACGGCGCTCCAGCGGATGTACCAGGAGGCCGCGAACGATCCGAAGAAGATCCGCGAGATCGAGGCGGACGCCTGGGAAGACTTCCTCGACATGACGATGTCGCAGGCGCTGATCTGGGCCTCGGACAACATCGACCCCGCCAAGACGCCCTCGGAGATCGTGCTCACCGAGCCGTACCTGATGGGCTCCCACGCCTCGGGAACGGGCGCGTGGGTGAGCGGGCCCGAGGACGCCGCCCCGACGGAGTACTTCTGGGGCTACAACCGCATGACGACCGTCAAGGGGCTCTTCGCGGCGGGCGACGGGGTCGGCGGCTCCGCCCACAAGTTCTCCTCGGGCTCGCACGTCGAGGGGCGGCTGGCGGGCAAGGCGGCGGTCGCCTACATCATGGACAACGGCGCCGCCCCGAGCGTCGCCCAGGACCAGGTCGAAGCGATCAGGGCCGAGCTCTGGAAGCCCTTCGAGAACTACGAGAAGGGCCGGACCGCCTCGACGACGGACGAGATCAACCCCACCTATCTCTTCCCGAAGATGGCGCTCCACCGCCTGCAGAAGATCATGGACGAGTACGCGGCGGGCCAGGGCTCGCAGTACATCACCACGGAGGCGATGCTCCAGAAGGGGCTCGAGCGGATGAAGCTCTTCAAGGAGGACCTGGGCAAGCTGGCGGCGAGGGACCTGCACGACCTGCTCCGCTGCTGGGAGGTCTGGGACCGCACGTGGTGCGCCGAGGCGCACATGCGGCACCTCCTGTTCCGGCAGGAGACCCGCTGGCCCGGCTACTACTACCGGGCGGACTACCCGACGCTCGACGACAAGAACTGGAAGGTGTTCGTCAACTCGCGCTACGACGCCGCCAAGGGCGAGTGGGCGCTCGAGAAGACGCCGTTCCTCAGCACCATCCCATGACGGTCGCGCGCGTGCCCGCCGGCCACCGGGGCATCCTGGTGGTCGGCGGGGGGATCGCGGGCATCACCGCGGCGGTCGAGGCCGCCGAGGCCGGGTACGAGGTCACCATCGTCGAGAAGAACCCGTACCTCGGCGGCCGGGTCGCGCAGCTCAACAAGTATTTCCCCAAGCTCTGTCCGCCGTACTGCGGCCTCGAGATCAATTTCCAGCGGATCCGCAAGGAGCCCCGCGTGCGGTTCTTCACCCTCGCCGAGGTGGAGAAGATCGAGGGGGGCCCCGGCGACTTCGACGCGACGATCGTCCTGCACCCGCGCTACGTCAACGACCGGTGCACCGCCTGCAACGCCTGCGTGGCCGTCTGTCCGGTGGACCGCCCCAACGAGTTCAACTACGGCATGGGGACGACGAAGGCCATCTACCTCCCGCACGAGATGGCCGTGCCGATGAAGTACGTGATCGACGGCACGGCGTGCCAGCTCACCGAGTGCGCCCGGTGCGTCGCGGCCTGCCCGTACGACGCGATCGACCTCGCGATGCAGCCGCGGACGCTCACGCTGAAGGTCGGCGCGGTGGTCATGGCCACCGGCTGGAAGCCCTACGACGCGGCGCGCATCGATAATCTGAAATTCGGCCGCTACCCGAACGTCATCACCAACGTGATGCTCGAGCGGCTCGCCGCGCCCAACGGGCCCACGCGGGGCAAGATCCTGCGCCCGTCCGACGGCAAGCCGGTCGGGAGCGCCGCGTTCATCCAGTGCGCCGGCTCGCGGGACGTGAACCACCTCGGGTACTGCTCCGGGATCTGCTGCCTGGCCTCCCTCAAGGAAGCGGTGTACCTCCGCGAGCAGAACCCGGACGCGAAGGCGCACATCTTCTACATCGATCTCCGGACGCCCGGGACCTACGAGTTCTTCTCCAAGAAGGTCCTGAGCGACCCGAACGTCTCGATCATGAAGGGCAAGGTCGCCCGGATCGAGGAGGACCCGGCCACCCGCGACCTGATCGTCGAGGCCGAGGACGTCCTGGGGGCCACGAAGACGCGGCTGACGGTGGACCTCGTCGTTCTCGCGACGGGCATGACCCCCAGCCTCGAAGGCACGAAGCCGCCGGCAGCCGGCGTCGCGCTCGACGCGGATTCGTTCGTCGTCCCGGACGCCTCGGGCGCCGGGATCTTCACGGCGGGCTGCGCGCGGAGCCCCGTGGACGTCGCCACGGCGACGCAGGAGGGGACCGCGGCCGCGCTCCTGGCCATCCAGGCGATCCAGGGCGCGGCGCGGAGATAGGCGAATGGACAAGAAGCTCGGCGTCTACGTCTGCAGCGGCTGCGGGATCGGCGAGTGCGTGGACCAGGACACGCTCGCCCGGGTCGCGCAGGAGCAACAGGTCGCGGTGGTGAAGACGTCTCCGGCCTTTTGCCTGGAGGACGTCCAGGTGATCCGGGACGGCGTCGCGCGGGACGGAGTGAACGCCGTCGTCATCGCCGCGTGCTCGCCGCGCGTCAACACCGACGTCTTCGCGCTCCCCGGGGCCACGGTCGAGCGCGTCAACCTCCGCGAGCTGGTCGCCTGGAGCCATCCCCCCGGTCACGAGGAGACCCAGAACCTGGCGAACGACTCGCTCCGGATGGGGATCGTCAGGGCCCAGAAGCTCAAGCTCCCCACTCCGTACACGGAGGGCCGCGAGCGGACGGTGCTCGTGGTGGGGGGCGGCGTGGCGGGCCTCTCCGCCGCCCTCGGCGCGGCGAACGCCGGCGCTCGGGTCGTGCTCGTGGAGAAGGAGGCGCGGCTCGGTGGGTTCGCGCTCAAGCTCGGCAAGCAGTACCCGAAGCACCCGCCCTATCGCGACCTGGAAGACGTGGGCGTGGACGCCCTGGTGCGGGAGGCCGAGTCCCACCCGGCCATCGAGGTCCTCACGTCCGCCGAGGTGGAGGGCCTCGGCGGCCAGCCGGGCGCATTCGAGGTGTCGGTGAGGAGCCACGGCGAAGTCCGGGCGGCCAAGGCGGGCACGGTCGTCTGGGCGACGGGCTGGCGGCCCCTCGAGGCCGCGCAGCTCGAGCGGTACGGGCTCGGGAGGCATCCGAACGTCGTCACCAACGTCACGCTCGAGGAGATGGTCCGGGCGGGGAAGCTCGCGCGCCCCTCGGACGGCAAGGCGGTCAAGACCGTCGCGCTCCTCCAGTGCGACGGGGCCGAGGACGAGACGAACATCAAGTACGGCGCCCACGTGACCTACCTCGTTGCGCTGAAGCAGGCCACCTACGTCCGGTCGCTCGTCGCCGACGCGACCGTGTACGTCGTCTACCGGGACATGCAGGCCCCCGGCCAGTCCGAGTACTTCTACAAGCGCGTGCAGGAGGATGCCGGCGTCCTCTTCACGCGCGCGCGGGTGACCGGCGTGTCCGAGGGCGCCGGCGGGAGCGTTCTGGTGGACCTCGCTGACTCGCTACTTGGCGGAGCGGTCCAACTCGAGGTGGATCTCGTGGTCCTCGCGGCCGGGATGGTGCCCGTGTCCTCGGAGTCCGAGGGGCTCAACCTCCAGTACCTGCAGGGCAAGGGGCTGCCCGTCTCGCGCCATGGATTCGCGGACTCGAACTTCCTCTGCTTCCCCTACGAGACGCGCCGGACCGGCATCTACTCGGCGGGCGCGGTCCGCAAGCC
Organism: Candidatus Rokuibacteriota bacterium; assembly: GCA_016179875.1. GTDB lineage: Bacteria > Methylomirabilota > Methylomirabilia > Rokubacteriales > CSP1-6 > GWA2-73-35. The sequence goes on from JACPCH010000123.1 coordinate 11,186, forward strand.
GATGGACCTCGCCGCCGCCGCGCTCGACGGCGCCGCCGCGGCGCTCAAGGCGATCCAGTCGGTGGAAAAGGCGTCCGCGGGGGCGGCGGTGCACCCGCGCGTCGGGGATCTGTCGTATCCGAGCTTCTTTCTCCAGAAGTGCACGATGTGCGGCCGCTGCAGCCAGGAATGCCCCTTCGGCGCGATCGAGCTGACCCCGGGGAAGGACACGCCGTTCGTCGTCACGAACCGGTGCCGCCGGTGCGGGGTCTGCATGGGCGCGTGCCCGGTCCAGATCATCTCGTTCGACGACTACTCGGTGGACATGGTGGCCGCGATGATCAAGGCCGTCGAGGTCCCCGAGGGCGACGAGGAGAAGCCGCGGATCCTCGTGCTCGCCTGCGAGAACGACGCCTACCCGGCGCTCGACATGGCGGGGATCAATCGCCGCGAGCTTCCGGCGTCGCTTCGCGTCGTCCCGGTCCGGTGCCTCGGCTCCGTCAACGCGATCATGGCGGCCGACGCCTTCTCGCGCGGCTTCGACGGCGTCCTGCTGCTCGGCTGCAAGCCCGGCGACGATTACCAGTGCCACTTCATCACGGGGAGCGAGCTGCTGACCACGCGCATGGACAACGTCCGCGAGACGCTCTCGCGGCTCATGCTCGAGCCCGAGCGCGCCCAGGTGATGACGACGGAGATCTCCGACTACGACGCCCTGCCGGCGCGGCTCGCGGAGTTCGTGAACACCATCAAGGCCGTCGGCCCGAACCCGATGAAGGGCTTCTAGTGCCGGCGCCCGCGCGGCCGGATCTCGCCTTCACGCGGGAGATCCTCGGCCTCGGCGCCCGCGACCTCACGAGCTGCTACCAGTGCGGCACCTGCTCGGTGGTCTGTCCGATCTCGACCGCCGACAACCCCTTCCCCCGGAAGGAGATGCTCTGGGTCCAGTGGGGGCTCAAGGCGCGCGCCCTCGCCAACGCCTCCATCTGGCTCTGCCACCAGTGCGCGACGTGCACGGCGTACTGCCCGCGCGACGCCAGGCCGGCGAGCGTGATGGCGGCGCTCCGGGACGCGAGCATCACCCACTACGCCGTGCCGGCATTCATGGGACGGGCCCTCGCCGCCCCGCGGTACCTCCCGCTGCTCTTCGCGCTCCCCGTCGTGATCTTCCTCGCCCTCCTGGGCTGGCTCGGCCACCTCGGGGCGCCCCCGCCGGGGCGTATCGTCTTCTCGAAGCTCTTGCCGATCATCTATCTCGAGGGGATCTTCGTCGCGTTCATGGCCCTCACGGCGCTCGGCGCGCTGGCGGGAGGCGTCCGGTACTGGCGGGCGATGAGCGCACAGATGGGCGGCGACGGCGTCGGCCCGCGCCGCGCCCTCGTCCCGACGCTCCTGACGACCCTGAGGCACCGGACGTTCGACGAGTGCCGGACGCACGCGGCGGGGAGCCGCACGACAAACCAGGGGCACCTCTACGGGACCCACCTCGCCGTCTTCTACGGGTTCCTCGGGCTGGTCGTCACGACGACCTCCGTGGGGATCGGCATCTACGCCTTCGGCTACCTGACGCCCTGGCCGCTCTGGCACCCCGTGAAGCTTCTCGGCAACGCGAGCGGATTCGCCGTGATCGCGGCGCTCGCGGTGTTCGCCTGGCGCCGGATCGCCGACGGGGAGCGGGCGGGGAAGAGCACGTACTCGGACTGGCTGTTCCTCGCGATCCTGCTCCTCACGACGCTGACGGGATTCCTGTGCCAGGCGCTGCGCCTCGCCGACCTGCCGAGGCTCGCGTACCCGATGTACGTCGTGCACCTGGTCCTGATCTTCTTCCTGCTCGTCTACCTCCCGTACTCGAAGTTCGCCCATGTCGTGTACCGGACGACGGCGATGCTCCACGCGGCGAGCCGCGCGCCGGCGGCCGAGGCCGGCTGACGACGTGCGGGACCCCAACAACCCCTGCATCTTCTGTCACGATCCGCGCGGCGTGACGCGGCAGAATGCCCTCGCCTACTGCGCGCGCGACTCGTTCCCGGTCAGCCCGGGCCACTCGCTCGTCATCCCGTGGCGGCACTGTTCGAGCTTCTTCGACCTCTCGCCCCAGGAGATCGCCGCGTGCATGGCGCTCGCGCGCGAGGAGCGCGCGGCGCTCGACGCGGAGCTCAAGCCCGACGGCTACAACGTGGGCGTGAACGTCGGGCCGGCGGGGGGACAGAGCGTGCGTCACGCGCACGTCCACCTGATCCCCCGCTACGCGGGCGATCATCCCTCGCCGCAGGGCGGCGTCAGACAGATCATCCCGTGGAAGGCCGACTATCCACGCGGCGCGGCGTCGCCCTCGTGATGCGCCCCGTGCCCGGCTGCGACTGCGAGCACTCGCTCGGCGCGGCGCTCTCGAGCCCGGGCTGGAGCGGTGGCTCCGACGAGCGCCGCCTGGTGACCGTCTGCTTCTGGTGCGGCGCGCCGTCGGTCGACCCCGAGGCGGCCGACGGGGCGCCGGGTCTTCCGCTGTGACGCGACGCGTGAGCAGGTCGCAGCCGGCGGTTGACACGCGTCAGAGCGGCGGGTACCGTTCCCGTCCAATGTTTCGAGATTCAGAAACTCCGAATCTCGGTCGGAGGGTGCGGTGAGGCCGGCCGGACCCCGGTCGTGGAACCAGGAGGAGCTGGCGCGGGAGCGGACCGCCGAGGCGAAGCGCCGGACGCACCTCGCGAACGAGCGTACGTACGCGGCCTGGGTCCGCACGGCGCTGGCCCTCATCGCGCTCGGCGTCGGAATCGCCGGGTACTTCCACGTCGCCGGGAACAGCCGGGGCGAGCTGTTCGTGACGCTCGGCGCCGCCTTCAGCCTGGGCGGCGCCCCCATGGCGGCCCTGGCCACCTATGGCTATCGCAAGACCTACCGCGGCATCGAGACGGGCGAGTACGGGGGCTCGACGGTGCTGACGGTCGTCCTCGGCGCGGTCCCCATTGCGCTCGGGCTCCTCGCCCTCGCGCTGATCGTGATCCGGTGAGCCGCGGGCGGGGCGGGGACTGGCGCTACATCGCCGACGACGGCGTGACCGCCTCGTTCGGGCTCGCCGCCGACGAGGCCGTGACGCGGCGGCAGGGCACGGGGCAGGCGCCGCCCACCGTGCGCCTCTACACCTACCGCTCGCACTGCGCGCTCGTCGGCCGCTTCCAGCGCGCGGCGGCCGAAGTCCGTCTGGACGAGTGCCGCGGGCGGGGGGTCGCGATCAACCGGCGCCCGACGGGCGGCGGCGCGATCCTGATGGGCGCCGACCAGCTGGGCGTCGCCGTCATGACGCCGCGCGCCGAGCTCGAGCGCTCGTACGACCGGACCCGCGAGCTGTTCCAGCGCTTCGGCGCGGGGCTCTGCGACGCCCTCCGGGCGCTCGGCATCCCCGCCGAGTACCGGCGGAAGAACGACCTCGAGGTGAACGGCCGCAAGATCGCCGGCCTCGGCATCTACTTCGACCGGTCGGGCGGCCTCCTCTTCCACGCGAGCCTGCTGGTGGACCTCGACATCCCGCTGATGCTCGCGGTCCTCCGGACGCCGTTCGAGAAGATCTCCGACAAGGAGATCGCCACCGTCGCCGAGCGGGTCACGACGGTGCGACGCGAGAGCGGGTCCGCGGTGCCGGTGGACGAGGTCCGCGCGCTGGTGCGCGAGGGCTACGCCGCGACGCTCGGCGTGGACCTGGCGCCGGGGGACTTCACGGCGGACGAGCACGGGGAGATCGCGCAGCTCGAGCGCGAGCGCTACGGGACGGCGGCGTGGGTGGAGCGCGAGCCCGCCATCGCCGACACGGCCGGCTCGGCGACGATGAAGACGCCCGGCGGGCTCGTCTCCGCGCACCTCACGCTGGCGGGCGACGTGATCAAGGCGGTCTATCTGACCGGCGATTTCTTCTGCGACGAGCGCGCGGTCGTGGCCGTCGAGCGGGCGCTCCGCTGGCACGCCACCGACCCGCGGCGGGTGGCGGCGACCGTCGCGGCGCTCGCCGCGTGCGAGGGCCTGGCGCTGCCCCAGGTGACGCCCGAGGACGTCGGCGCCGTGGTCGGGCGGGCGGCGGAGGCCGCGCGCCGGTCGGAGCAGGCGGCGATCGCCAAGGGGTGCTTCGTCAACCCATGAGGGCGAGCGCGCTCGCGCTGACGATTCTCCTGCTGACGGCCGGCCCGGCCGTGGCCCAGCCGGCGCTCGAGCTCGCCGTCAGCTCGGTCGAGTACACGAGCGGGGACATCGAGGTCCCGGCCGTCCTGGCCGCGCCCAAGCCGAGCGGCACGTACCCCGGGGTCCTGTTCGTCCACGGCCGGGGCGGCTGGAACGACCGCCTGCGCGCCGAGGCCCTGCGCCTCGCCGGCCGCGGCTTCGTCGTGCTGGCGCCCGACTACCACCTCGGGCGCTTCATCACGGAGAACCCCGTCCCCCACGATCCGGCCACCGAGCGGGACGTCGAGCGCGGGCTCGACTATCTGAAGGCGCGGCCCGCGGTGCGCCCGGGGAGGCTCGGCGTCGTCGGGATCTCGCGCGGCGGCTACCACGCCGCGCTCCTCGGCGTGCGGCGCCCGGAGGTCGGCGCGGTCGTCGGCTACTACCCGCACTTGCAGAATCCGAACGCGCCCGAGCCCGACCAGGTCTACCGCTACATGCCGGAGGTGGAGCAGTGGCGGGTGCCGGCGCTCCTGATGGTCGGCGAGCGGGAGCACCAGCTCCGGCGCGAGCTGGTCGTGCGGGTCGCGGAGCGGCTCACGCAGCGGGGCGTGGACGTGGAGCTCGTCGTCTACCCGGGCGCCCAGCGCGCGTTCGACTTCCGCCGCAACGGGCGGACGCTCGGCGACGACCTGGCGCGCGCCGACGCGCTCGAGCGCACCGTGCGCTTCCTCACGCGCGTGCTCGGAGCCGCGCGCTGACCCCGGGCCCCGGTGGGGTGGGGGGCCGTTCGACCCCCGCAGTGGCCGCCGATGGGCCCCCACCCCACCGGGGCCCGGGGTCAGCGGGGCGGCTTGAGGTGCGTGTCGAGGAAGCGCACGGTGCGCTGCCAGGCGAGCCGGGCGGCGTCGGGGTTGAAGTGAACGTCCGGACCGAGGGAGAAGTTGAAAAGATGCTCGGCGCCTGGATATGTGTAGAGCATGCCCGGCTTGCCGGCGGCGGCCAGGGCCCGGTGGAGCAGGCGCCCCTGCTCGACCGGCACGTTCGTGTCGGCCTCGCCGTGATGGATCAGGACGGGGGCGTGGAGCGCGCCGACGCGCGCGGCGAGGGGCTCGGCCCGTGCCGCGCGGCCGGCGAGGGGACGGCCGAGCGCGGCGTGGGAGGCGATCGCGTAGTAGACGACCACGGCGCGGAGCCGCTCGGGGTGCGCCGCCGCCAGCAGCACCGCCGCGCGGCCGCCGAAGGAGAAGCCGACCGCGCCCAGCCGCCCGGCGTCCACCCGGGGCTGGGCGGCGAGGAAGTCGAGGGCGCCCGCGAGATCGCCCAGGATCAGCGGGTGGTCGGTGCGCCCCTCGGCGCCGAAGTCGTGGAGCGCGAAGACGTCGGGGGTCAGCGTGACGTACCCGGCGGCGGCCAGCTCCCGCGCGAAGGCCTCGAGGTTGGGGCCGGGACCGGCGATGGTGTGCAGCACGAGCACGCCCGGGAGCCGCGCGGCGCCCGGGGGCTCGTAGAGGCGGGCCGGCATGTCGCCCTCGGCGCCGGGATAGTCCACCGCCCGCGCGCGCACGGCCGGACCGTCGGCGCCCGGCGACGCGGGAGCGGCCAGGAGCAGGAGGCCGAGGGCGAGGGCCAGGAGCCCGCGCGGGTCGCGGGGCGCTGGAGAGCCGGCAGTCATCGGCTCATGATAGTCCGAGCCGGGGGATGAGCGGGACGGGCGACAGCCAAGGAGGAGGCGACATGGAGAAGACGTCGAGCACGAGCCGGATCACGCGGAGGACGCTGCTGCGAGCCCTGGCGGTCGCGGGGCTCGGGGGCGCGGCGGGACCCCTGCTGGGCCCGGGCGCCATCACGGCCCAGGGCACCCTCGGGGCGCTCCAGCCCGAGGAGAAGGTCGAGGCGACGATGAAGCGCCTGTTCGGCGGCCGGCCCATCAAGGACGGCTCGGGCGCCATCAAGATCGACATGCCGCTCATCGCCGAGAACGGCGCGGTGGTGCCGATCACCGTCGAGGTGCAGTCGCCGATGACCCCGACCAACTACGTCAAGCACATCTACATCATCTCGGACAAGAACCGCCGGCCGATGAACGCCCGGTTCACGCTGACGCCCGCCATGGGCACGGCGCTCGTCGGCGCCAACGTGCGCCTGGGCGAGACGACCGACGTGCGCGCGGTCGCCGAGCTGAGCGACGGCAGCCTGCTGATGGCCAAGCGAGAGGTAAAGGTCACCGTCGGCGGCTGCGGAGGCTAGGCGATGGCCGACATCGGGAAGATCCGGATCCGGGTTCCCTCGAGCATCAAGCAGGGCGACGTGGTGCGCGTCCGCACGCTGGTGATCCATCCCATGGAGATCGTGCAGCGGCGCGACGGCAAGCCGGTGGACAAGAACTATCAGTTCATCAACCGCGTCGTCGTCACCTACAACGGCCGGGAGATCCTCGCCGCCGACACGACGCAGTCGGTCAGCGAGAACCCCTTCTTCACGTTCACGTTCCGGGCCACCGAGCCCGGCACGCTGAAGATCGCGTTCCTGGACACCCACGGCGGCAAGTACGAGGGCACGGTCGACATCAAGTTCTCGTGAGGGGGACGACATGAGAGGCGGACGAGTGTCGCGGATCGCGGCCTGGGTGCCGCTGGGCGCGGTGGTGCTGGGCTGCGCGGGCGCCACCCTCGAGGCTCCCGATTACAGCAACGTCCCCAAGTGGACGACGCGGGCGCTGCCCGAGGCGCGCGGGGACTTCCGCGTGGGCGCCGACGGCAAGCGCGTCGCGGTGCGCTACAAGGGCTGGACGACGCGCGACTTCGGGGCGTTCCGCACCTACGCCTACGACGACGCGCGGCCCGAGCCGGCGGTGCAGAAGGCGGCGATTCCGGCCGGCGTCACGGGCGACCCGAAGACGGGCCGCGCGCTCTTCCGGAACCGCTCGAAGGGCCCGTGCACGGGCTGCCACCTGATCCCGGGCGACGACGTGTGGCCGGCCGGAAGCGTCGGGCCCGATCAGTCCACGATCGGCGACCGCAAGCTGCCCGACGCGTACCTCTACCAGCTCGTCTACGACCCGCGGGTGGTCTTCCCGAACACCTCGATGCCGCCGTGGGGGGCGGCGGGCGGCCTGAAGCCCGAGGAGATCGTCCACCTCGTCGCCTACCTCCAGACGCTCAAGGGGCCCCTGCCGCCGGAGAAGGACCCGGACCGCAACCCGTTCACGCGGAAGAAGCCGGTCGGGTTCGGCGACAACCTCGATCCGACCAACAACCCCGGCGTGCTCCTCGCCGAGGGCGCCGAGACGCTGTGGGCCGCCAAGGGTCCCGCGGGCAAGGCGTGCGCCGACTGCCACGCGGGCGGCGCCGCGAAGGCCATGCGCGGTGTCGCCACCCGCTACCCGAAGTTCGTGAAGGCGTACGGGCGGGTGATGAGCGTCGAGGACTTCCTGACGGTCCACGGGCCCGACACGACGGGACGCCCGTACCCCGCCCAGTCGGCCGACAACCTCAACCTGACGATGCACGTCAAGATGGCGTCGAACGGCCTGCCCGTGGACCTCGACACCGCGAGCCCCGAGGCGCGCGCCGCGCTGGCGCGCGGCAAGGCCACCTTCTACCGCCGCGTCGGCGAGCGCAACCACGCGTGCGCCGACTGCCACACGCCCGACAAGGGCGCCAACAAGTTCCTCGGCGGCCGGCTGCTCGGCAACGTCTTCGACGGCTTCACGAAGCACTTCCCGCTCTGGCGCACGAGCCAGGCCGAGGTGTGGGATATGCGCAAGCGCTTCCAGTGGTGCATGACCCCGCTCGGCATGAACATGCTGCCGGCCGACGCCGTCGAGTACGCGGAGCTCGAGATGTTCCTCACGACCTTCGATCAGGGCAAGCCGCTGTCCGTGCCGGGGATCCGCCACTAGCGCCCATGCAGGTCACCCGCCGCGATCTCCTCAAGCTCTTGGCCGTCGCGGCCGGCTCGGGCCTGACGCCGCGTGACGTCGCGGAGAGCGCAAACGCGCCCGGGCGGCTCCTCGAGATGGAGCCGCTCGGCAACGTCACGCTGCTGCACCTTACCGACTCCCACGCCACGCTCCTGCCCGTCCACTTCCGCGAGCCCGACACGCTGCTCGG
>JACPCH010000263.1 GCA_016179875.1 Candidatus Rokuibacteriota bacterium
GGGGTCGGGCGGCCTGCTGTCGATCACGATCAATCCGGAGACCTGCAAGGGCTGCAACATCTGCGTGGAGGTCTGCCCGGACGACGCGCTGCGGACGGTGAAGCAGGACGCCGCGGTCGTCGAACGCCTGCGCCGGAACTGGCGGCTCTGGCAACACCTGCCGGAGACGGACGACCGCTACGTCAACATCGCCAGCCTCGAGGAGGGCATCGGGACGCTGCCGTCGCTGCTCCTCAAGCAGACCAACTACACCTCCATGCTGGGAGGCGACGGCGCCTGCATGGGCTGCGGCGAGAAGACGATCCTCCACCTCGTCTTCGGGGCGCTCAACGCCCTCATGCAGCCGCGCGTGCGCGCCCACGTCGAGCACCTCGACGGCCTCATCGCCGCCCTGGACGCCAAGGCGCGGACCCTCCTCGCCTCGGACGCCGATCTGGCCCGGGTCGCGGGAACCACGGAGGCGGTGGCCGTGCCGCTCGACCAGACGAAGCGGCGGGAGGTCGAGCGCCTCGCGAAGGTGATCGCCGACCTCAAGGACCTCCGCTGGCGCTACACCGAGGGCCCGAGCGGCCGCGGCCGCGCCTCCTGCGGCATCGCCAACGCCACGGGCTGCTCCTCCGTGTGGGGCAGCACGTATCCCTACAACCCGTACCCCTTCCCGTGGGTGAACCACCTCTTCCAGGACGCGCCCAGCATCGCCATCGGCATCTTCGAGGGGCACATGCGCAAGATGGCCGACGGCGTCCGGGTGGTGCGGCGTGCCGAGCTCGAGCGGGCGGGCGAGTACGACGCGGCCGTGCACGAGCCCGAGCTGGCCAAGCTCGACTGGCGCGGCTTCTCCGACGCGGAGTTCGCGCTCTGTCCGCCCATCTTCGCGGTGGGCGGTGACGGCGCCATGCTCGACATCGGGTTCCAGAACCTCTCGCGCCTGCTCGTCTCCGGCAAGCCGATCCGCGTCGTCATGCTCGACACGCAGGTCTACTCCAACACCGGCGGGCAGGCGTGCACCAGCGGCTTCCTCGGCCAGGTGAGCGACATGGCCGAGTTCGGGCCGGGCCAGCGCGGCAAGGAGGAGACGCGCAAGGAGCTGGCGCTCCTCGCCGTCGCCCACCGCAACGTCTTCGTGGTCCAGTCCTCGCAGGCCTCGCCCTCGCACCTGCTGGCCGGCGTGCTCCGGGGCCTCCAGTCCCGCCATCCGACCGTGTTCTCGCTGCACTGCCCGTGCCCGCCCGAGCACGGCCTGGCCGACGAGGCGGCGCCGAACGCCGCGAAGCTGTCGCTGGAGAGCCGCGCCTTCCCGCTCCTCGTCTACGATCCGGCCGCCGGACCGAGCATGGCCGACCGGCTCAGCCTCGACGGCAACCCCTCGATCGACGAGCCGCAGCCGGCCTACACCCTCACCTACGTGGACGACGGCGGCGCCGAGCAGACGATGGAGCTGCCGGTGACGGTGGCGGACTGGGCGGCGACCGAGTCGAGGTTCCGCAAGCACTTCACGCGGATCACCGGCGACGCCGGGGACGAGGAGCTGGTGCCGCTCCACGAGTACCTGCCCCTGGCGCCGGACGACCGCGCCGGCAAGCGGCCCTTCATCTACACGCTGGAGTCCGGCCGGCGGCTCGGCCGGCTCGCCGTCGACGCCGAGGTCGTCCGCCTGGCCGAGGACCGGCGCGCGGTGTGGAACCTGCTGCGCGAGATGGCCGGGCTCAAGGCGCCGGAGGCGCTCGCCGCCGAGGCCGAGCTGGAGCAGAAGCTCGCCGCGCTCCGCGCCGAGTACGAGGCGAAGCTGGCGGACCTCAAGGCGCGCTACCCGTGGGCGATCGCGCGGCGCCTGGCCGAGGGCCTCCTCAAGGCCGGTGACGGCAGCGAGGCGCTGGCCGGCCTGTTGGAAAAGGCGGGAACGCTGCCCGGGGCGCCCTCCCCGGGCGGCAACGGCGGGGCGGTCCTGGCGCGGCCCGCGGCGCCCGCGCCGGCCGTCGCGGCGGCCTCCGTCGCCACGGCCCCCGCGCCGGCCGTCGCCGCGGCTCCGGCGGCGCGGGATGAAGCGCTGGCGATGGAGCCGTACATCGACGGGGCACTCTGCACGGCCTGCAACGAGTGCACGAACCTGAACAAGCGGCTGTTCGCCTACAACGCCAAGAAGCAGGCGTACATCAAGGACCCGCGCGCGGGCACGTTCAAGGAGCTGGTGCAGGCCGCCGAGAAGTGCCCGGTGAAGATCATCCATCCCGGAACGCCGCTGAACCCCAAGGAAAAGGACCTGGCGAAGTGGATCCAGCGCGCCACGCCCTTCAATTGATGACGCTTCCATGTGGACGCGGCTGAAGTTCCGTCACGGCGTCCACCCGCCGGAGCTGAAGGATCTGACCGCCCGCGTCCCGATCCGGCGAGTGCCGTACCCGGACGAGGTCGTGCTGCCGCTCCGGCAGCACACCGGCAAGCCCGCGCGCCTCACCGTCAAGGTCGGCGACCGTGTCGAGCGCGGCGACCCGGTGGCCGAGGCCGACGGCTACGTGTCGACGCCGATCCACGCCTCCGCCGCCGGCACCGTGCGCGAGATCGGTCTGTGGCCCCACCCTGACGGCTCCTACGCGCCGGCGGTGCGCATCGCGGTCGACCGCTATTCGCCGCAGGCGCCCCGGCCGCGTCTGGTGCCCGACTGGACGCGCCTCGGCCCGGCCGAGCTGATCGAGGCGATCCGTCAGGCGGGCGTGGTGGGCCTCGGGGGCGCGGCGTTCCCCACCCACGTCAAGCTGGCGCCCCCCAAGGACCAGGCGATCGACACGGTCCTGGTCAACGGGTGCGAGTGCGAGCCGTACCTCACCACCGACCACCGCACCATGGTCGAGTATCCGGAGCGCGTGCAGCTCGGCGTCCGCATCATGATGCGGTGCCTCGGCGTGCGGCGCGCGCTGATCGGCATCGAGAAGAACAAGCCCGACGCCCTCGAGGCCATCCGCCGCACCGTGCCCGCCGACCTCGACGTCGCCGTGCAGGCCCTCGACGTGAAGTACCCGCAGGGCGCGGAGAAGATGCTCATCGAGGCGCTCCTCGGCCGCGAGGTGCCGTCCGGGAAGCTGCCGATGCACGTCGGCGTCGTCGTCCAGAACGTCGCCTCGGCGGCGACGATCGCCGAGGTCTTCGACACGGGGCTGCCGCTGATCGAGCGGATCGTGACGGTCACCGGCCGGGGGATCCGCCGGCCGTCCAACCTCATCGTGCCGGTGGGCATGAAGCTCCGCGACCTCGTCGAGGCCTGCGGCGGCTTCACCGAGGACGCGCGGGAGGTCATCTTCGGCGGGCCCATGATGGGCATCGCCCAGGCCCACCTCGACACGCCGCTCACCAAGGGCACCACGGGGGTCGTCGTCCTCACCGCGGCCGACACCCGCCCGGCGGCGTCCTGGCCGTGCGTCCGCTGCGGCCGCTGCCTGGAGGCCTGCCCGGTCTTTCTCAACCCCCAGCTCCTGGGCCAGCTCGCCCTCAAGGAGCGCTGGGCGGAGATGGAGGCGAGCCACCTCGCCGACTGCCTGCTGTGCGGCTGCTGCGGCTACACGTGCCCGTCGAACATCCCCCTGCCGCAGCTCTTCGCGCTCGCGAAGGCCGCCCTCCGCAAGCGCCCGGCCGCCGCATGAGCGGGCCGTCGCTCCTCATCACGGCCTCGCCCCACCTCGGCGCCGGCGACAGCACGCCGAAGATCATGTGGACCGTCGTCGCGAGCCTGGTGCCGCTCGTGGCGGCCGCCGCGTACTTCTTCGGTCCGGGCGCGCTGCTCGTCGTCGCCGCCGCGACGGCCGGCGCGGTGGCGGCCGAGCGCGTCTTCGGCCGGCGCGGCACCCTCGGCGACGGCTCGGCGGCGATCACCGGGATCCTCCTCGGGCTCACCCTGCCGGCGGGGATCCCGCTCTGGATGGCCTTCGCCGGCGGCGTGTTCGGTCTCGCCATCGGCAAGCTTCTCTTCGGGGGGCTCGGCCAGAACGTGTTCAACCCCGCGCTCCTCGGCCGCGCGTTCCTGCAGGCCGCCTTCCCGGTGGCGATGACGACGTGGCCGATGCCCGCCGCCGCCGGCGACTGGTGGA
>JACPCH010000124.1 GCA_016179875.1 Candidatus Rokuibacteriota bacterium
GGCGGTCCTCCTGGAACACGATGCCGATTCTTCGTCCGGGCGCCGCCGGCGGGCGGTCGTGGGCGGCGACGACGGGCTCGCCGTCGAGCAGCACGACGCCGCGGGTGGCCGGCTCGATCCCGCCGATGATCCTGAGCAGGGTGGTTTTTCCGCACCCGTTGGGGCCCAGGACACAGACGAATTCGCCCGTCTCGACGCCGAACGAGACGGTGTCGATGATCGGGATCAGGAAGTCCTTGCCGACGCCCGAGACCTGGAGCTTCACCGCCATCGGGTGAGCCGCCGGGCCGCCGCGTCGAACACGAGCTTGTCGGTGGCCATCATCACCAGGATCATCACCAGCGCCCACACGAAGACCATCTGCGTCTCCAGGATCTCGCGGCTGTAATTCATGATGTAGCCGATGCCCGACGTCACGCCGAAGATCTCGGCCACCACGGACACCTTGAGCGCGAGGCCGAACCCGATCTTCATCCCCGCCACCAGGTAGGGCAGGGTGGACGGGATCACGATCGCCGTGAACTTCTGCCGGCCCGACAGCCGGTAGACGTCGCCCATCTCGAGCAGGCGCCGGTCCACGCCGGCGACGCCCTCGACGAGGTTCGAGGCGACGACCGGCAGCGTGATCATGAACGTCGTGAAGATCGGCGCCCAGTTCGAGAGCCCGAACCAGATGATCGAGATCACGATCCAGACGAAGACCGACGTCGCGTTCAGGATCGCGAGCGCGTCCTGCACGACCCCGCGGGCCAGACGCGACAGGAAGGCGGCGAGGCCCATCAGGAGCCCGGCGGCCACCGCGGCGCCGAAGCCCGCCAGGATACGGTAGAGCGAGGCGCCGGTGTGCTGCCAGACCTCGCCCGAGCGGAGGATCTCGACGAAGCCGGCCAGGACGGCGAGCGGCGAGGGCAGCACGTAGGCGCCGTAGCGCCAGGACAGGAGCGACCACACGGCGGCGACCAGGAGCATCGCGCCGAGGGTGGGGAGGTGGAGGCGGGCGGCCCAGTCCCGCCCGCCCCCCGGTGAAGCGCTCACGCGCGGTGGAAGAACTCGCGGCGGATCCGCTCCGGGCTGTCCCAGAGGTCGGACTTCAGGAAGCCGAACTCCTTGTTGATCTTGAGCTGCGCGATCAGCGTGTCCACCTGCTCGTCGGGCAGGCCGTGCAGCATCCGCACGGTCTCCTTGTGGGCGACCTGGATCACGTCCTTCGGGAGCTTCGTGACCTCGGCAACGATCTCCATCGCCCGGGCCGGCTTGTTGTACCAGACGTCCACGGCGTCCCGCTGCGCGTCGTTCAGGTCCTTCGCGATCGCGGCGTTCCTGTCCAGGAACTCCTTGTGCACGAGGTAGCAGACGTGCACCGGGAACCCCGTCGCGCGGCCGGTGGCCTTCCGCCAGAGGTCGATCTGCTTGACCAGGTACACTCCCTCGCCCCGGAATACGACCGAGTCGGTGATGGGCTGCCAGGCGATGATCGCGTCCACGTCCTTCTTCCCGAGCAGCGTCACCATGTCGGGCGGCGAGGTCGCGGTGACGATCCGGGCTTCCTTCTGGATGTCGAGGCCGTAGCCCTTCTTCAGCAGCGCGTTGATGTCGAAGAACGTCGAGGTGCCCACGATCGCCGCGATCTTCTTGCCCTTGAGGTCCTCGACCCTGGCGAGACCGGCGTCCTTGCGGGCCACGATGGCGCCGAGCACCGCGGTGGCGACGCCCGTCACCTTGAGCGGCACGCCGTCCTCGAACGCCTTGGCGGCCAGCGCGAAGCTCATGTCGATCGCGTCCACGTTCTTCGACGCGAGCTGGTTCAGCAGCGGGCCCGGCGCGCCGGGCACGATCGAGTACTCGGCCTGCCAGCCGCGCTTGCCCAGCAGGTCCTCCTTGTGGATGATCTCGGTCGCCGCCCAGCCGAGCTGCAGGTAGGCCAGGCGCCGCGGCCGCGGCGACGGCCGCGGCGCCGATTCTCAGAAAGTCACGGCGTCCGGTGCTCATACACTCACCTTCGGCAGGCCGCGCAGCGCCGCCTCGATCTTCTCGGCCGGGTAGTCGTAGTCCTGGAGCTTGCCGGCCAGGAAGGCCTCGTAGGCGCCGAGGTCGAAGTGGCCGTGGCCCGAGAGGTTGAAGAGGATCGTCTGCCGCTTGCCGGCCTTCTTGCAGCGCAGCGCCTCGTCGATCACCACGCGGATGGCGTGGGCGGCCTCGGGCGCGGGGATGATGCCCTCGGCGCGCGCGAACTGGAGCGCGGCCTGGAAGGTCGAGATCTGGGGCACGGCGACGGCCTCGATCACGCCCTCGTCGTAGAGCTTGCAGACGAGCGGCGCCATGCCGTGGTAGCGGAGCCCGCCCGCGTGGAGCGGCGCCGGCACGAAGGAGTGGCCGAGCGTGTGCATCTTCACGAGCGGCGTCAGGCCCACCGTGTCGCCGAAGTCGTAGACGTACCGGCCCTTGGTGAGGCTCGGGCAGGCGCTGGGCTCGACGGCGATGAGCCGGAGCTTCTTCTTCTTGCCGGCGAGCTTGTCGGCGGCGAAGGGGAACGAGAGCCCGGCGAAGTTGGAGCCGCCGCCGGCGCAGGCGACGACGATGTCGGCCTCGTCGTCGGCCTTCTCGAGCTGCTTCTTGGCCTCGAGGCCGATGATCGTCTGGTGCATGAGCACGTGGTTGAGCACGCTGCCGAGCGAGTACTTCGTGTCCTCGCGCGTGGCCGCGTCCTCGACGGCCTCGCTGATCGCGATGCCGAGGCTCCCGGGCGAGCTCGGATCCTCCAGGAGGATCTTCTTGCCGGCCTGGGTGTCGGGGCTCGGGCTCGGGACGACCTGGGCGCCCCAGGTCTCCATCATGATGCGGCGGTACGGCTTCTGCTGGTAGGAGACCTTCACCATGTAGACCTTGCACTGCAGCCCGAACATCTGGGTCGCCATCGCCAGGGCCGAGCCCCACTGGCCCGCGCCCGTCTCGGTGGCGATGCGGGTGACGCCTTCCTTCTTGTTGTAGTACGCCTGCGCGACGGCGGTGTTCGGCTTGTGGCTGCCCGCCGGGCTCACGCCCTCGTACTTGTAGTAGATGCGGGCGGGCGTGCCCAGGGCCTTCTCCAGGCGCCGCGCGCGGTAGAGCGGGCTCGGGCGCCAGAGCCGCAGCACGTCGCGGATGCCGTCGGGGATGGGGATCCAGCGCTCCTGGCTGACCTCCTGCTTGATCAGCTCCATCGGGAACAGCGGCGCCAAATCTTGAGGTCCGATGGGCTGGCCCGTGCCCGGGTGCAGGACGGGCGGCGGCGGCGTCTTGAAGTCCGCCATGATGTTGTACCACTTGGCGGGGATGTCCCTCTCGTCGAGGGTGAACTTCGTGCGGTACTTGTCGCTCCCCTTGGTCGCCATCACCGGCCTCCTTCGGATGTCGCTGCGCGGGCTGTCGGGAAAGTGCGCCAACGATAAGGCAGGCGCACGAGGCTGTCAAACATTGACGGAGGCCGCGCGGGGTGTGTAAGACTGTTAGCCGATCCATGCCGCCGACGCTGACGCTGCCGCAGAAGGACGGGACGCTCGCGCCCTACACGCTGTCGGGCCGCGCCCCGGTGATGCCGCCGCCCGGGCCCATCAGGAGCCGGATCCCGTACGCGGCGGTCCACGTCGTCGCCGACCCGCTCGCGAACGTCCATCCGGCCCTCGAGACGCGGCTGGACTGGGACGCGACGCTGGCCTACCGGCGCCACGTCTGGTCGCTCGGGCTCGCGGTGGCCGAGGCCATGGACACCGCGCAGCGCGGCATGGGGCTCGACTGGGGCCGCTCGGTGGCCGAGGCGCGGACGATGTCGGGCGCCGTGCTCGCGAGCGGTGCCGGCACCGACCACCTGGAGCCGGGGCCGCGCGTCACGCTGTCGGACGTCGAGACGGCGCACGAGGAGCAGTGCGACGTCATCGAGTCGGTCGGCGGGCGGATCATCCTGATGGCGAGCCGCGCGCTCGCCGCGTGCGCCAGGGGCGCCGACGACTACGGGAAGGTCTACGGCCGGATCCTGAGCCAGGCGCGGGAGCCCGTCATCATCCACTGGCTCGGCGACATGTTCGATCCGGCGCTCCGCGGCTACTGGGGCGCGGTCTCGCTCCTCGACCAGCGGCGCGAGATCGCGATGCGGCGGCGCTTCCCGCCCGGCGTCCGCATGTACAGCGGCGACGACTTCGACTACCCGACGACGATCCGCGGCGACGCCCACGGCCACTCGGACGCGCTCCTCGGCATCTTCGACGTGATCGCGCCGGCCGCCTCCGCGGCGCTCCACGCCCTCGACCGCGGAGACGTCGTGGGCTTCGACGCGATCCTCGCGCCGACCCTGCCGCTCTCGCGCCACGTCTTCGGCGACCCGACGCGCTTCTACAAGACGGGCGTCGTCTTCGCCGCGTATCTGAACGGTCACCAGGCGCACTTCCGGATGGTCGGCGGCCTCGAGAGCGCGCGTCCGGTCGTCCATCTCGCCCAGCAGTTCGTCCTGATGGATCAGGCCGGCCTGCTCGCCGATCCCGACCAGGCCGTGGAGCGGATGCGGCGCGTGCTGGCCGTGGCGGGGGTCGTCTAGGGCGTGACGGCTCCCTGGCAGCAGTGGGCCAAGCGCCCGGAGACCGAGCCGACGCTCGTCGAGCGGGCCCGCGGCGCGCTGCCCCCGATGGAGTCCACCAAGCAGCTCGTCCAGCTGGTCGCCGGCGTCTACCGGCCGGGGATGCGCGTGCTCGACGTGGGCTGCAACGTGGGCCACTACCTGCGCGGGCTGCGCGGGCTCGACCCGCGGCTCGACTACACGGGCGTCGACGCCTACGCCCACTACGTCGAGCGCGCCCGCGAGATCTTCAGCGACGACCCGCACGCGAGCTTCCACGTCAAGGACGTCCACGAGCCGCTCTTCCCGGGCGAGCCGTTCGACGTCGTCTACTGCTGCAACGTGCTGCTCCACCTGCCGGACTTCCGCCGCCCCGTCCGGAACCTTCTCGACAGCACGAAGAGCGTGCTGCTGGTCCGGACCCTCCTCGGCGAGTACACGACGATCGTCAAGCGCGCGGTCAGCCACGCCTACGACGACGCCGGCGAGCCGCTCGACTTCGTGTACCAGAACACCTGGGAGACCGGCTGGTTCACGGGCTGGATCGAGCGCCAGGGCTGGAGGGTCGAGCTGATCGCCGACGCGTTCGACGCGCTGGCGCTGGCGCGCGAATACGACGCGGTCAAGCGCGGCCGGGGCACCCGCGTGGTCGAGGGCCGGCAGGCCGACGGCAACATCATCTTCAACTGGACGTGGGCGAAGATCACGCGCCCGTGAGCGCCCCAGCCGACGCGCGGGTGGCCGGCCTGTCGGTGGTGGTCGCCGGCGCGGGCTCGATCGGGCGGCGGCACCTCCGGAACCTCCGCGACCTCGGCGTCGGCCGTCTCGCGGCGTGCGACCCCGACCCGGCGCGGCGGAAGGCGGTCGCCGACGAGCTCGGCGTCGCGGCGCTGGCGGGCCTGGACGAGGCGCTGGACGCCGGCCCGCCCGACGCGGTCCTGGTCTGCAGCCCGCCGGTGTCGCACGTGTCGCAGGCGTTGCGCGCCGTGGACCGCGGCGCCCACGTGTTCGTCGAGAAGCCGCTCGCGCACTCGCTCGCCGGCGTCGAGGAGCTGGCCGCCCGGGCCCGCGCGGCGGCGCGGGCCGTCCAGGTCGGCTACAACCTCCGGTTCCACCCGGGAATCCGCCAGCTCAAGGGGCTGGTGGACGCGGGCGCCGTCGGCCGGGTGCTCTGGCTTCACGGGGAATTCGGCTTCGACTTGCGCGAGTGGCGGCCCGGCCGGGATTACCGCACGAACTACTCGGCGCGAGCGGATCTCGGCGGCGGTATCATCCTCGACGCGTCGCACGAGATCGACTACGTGCTCTGGCTGCTGGGGCAGCCGACCGAGGTCGTGTGCATGGCCGGCAAGGTGAGCGGGCTCGAGATGGACGTCGCGGACTGCGCGACCGTGCTGCTGCGGTTCCCGGGCGGCGGGCCGGCCGATGGCCCGCAGGCGGATATCCACATGGATTGCGTCCAGCGCGTCCGCCGCCGGGCGTGCCGGATCGCCGGCACGGAGGGGACGCTCGTGTGGGACTACGACGCGCGCGAGATCCAGGTCTTCCGGGCCGCGCGCAAGCAGTGGGAGCGGTTGCCGTACCGCTTCGAGGAAAACGATATGTACGTGGCCGAGCTGCGCCACTTCCTCGACTGCGTCCTCGGGCGCGCGACGCCGCTCGTCGGGCTCGACGAGGGCCGGCGCGCCCTCGCCGTCGCGCTCGCGGCGCAGACCGCCGCGCGCGAGCGCCGGGTGGAGCGCCTGGCGTGATCGACGTGACCGGGCGGGTCGCGCTCGTCACCGCGGGGGCCAAGGGCCTCGGCGCCGAGGTGGCGCGCCGGCTCGCCGCCGCCGGCGCCGACGTGGCGGTCACCTACGCCCAGGACGGCGTGGCCGCGCGCGGGTTCGCGGCCGAGGTCGAACGGGGCGGGCGCCGCTGTCTCCCGCTCCAGGCCGACGCGCGCGACTTCGGACGCGCCGCACGCGTGGTGGAGGAAGCGCGCGCGGCGCTGGGCGGGCTGCACATCCTGGTGTGCGGCGCCGGCGGCATGGGCATCGCGCGCAGGGGACCGCTCGCCGCGATGACCGAGACGGACTGGGACGACGCGGTTGTCTTCTCGCTCAAGAGCGCCTTCAACTATATCCGTGCCGCCGCCCCCCACTTCCAGGCCCAGCGCTACGGCAAGATCGTCTGCGTCGGCTCGGTCAACGGCCTCGGCGGGCGCCCCGGCACCGCGAGCTACAACGCCGCCAAGGCGGGGCTGGTCGGCCTGGTGAGGACGGCGGCGGCCGAGCTGGGCGCCTGGGACGTCAACGTGAACCTGGTGGCGCCCGGGTTCATCGAGACGACGACGCAGGTGAACACGCCGCAGAAGGTCCGCGATCAGGTGCTCGGCGAGTGCGCGATCAAGCGCCTCGGGACCCCCGCCGACATCGCGCCGCCGATCGTGTTCCTGTGCAGCGATGCCGCCCGTCACGTCACCGGCCAGGTGCTCGGGGTGGACGCGGGCCAGTACCTGCCACGCCCGCTGCCGTGACGGGCGCCCGCCCGCGCGTCGTCGCGCTGGTCCAGGCGCGGATGGGCTCGAGCCGCCTTCCCGGCAAGGTGCTGGCGCCGGTCGGCGGCGTCCCGCTGCTCCAGGCGATCGTCGAGCGCGTGCGCGGCGCCCGGACGCTCCACGCGCTGGTGATCGCCACCACCGAGCGCCCGGCGGACGACGCGGTGGCGGCGCTGGCCGGCCGGCTCGGCGTCGCCTGCTTCCGCGGCGCCGACGAGGACTGTCTGGACCGCCTCGCCCGCGCGGCGCGGGCCCACGGCGCCGACGTCGTCGTCAGGCTGACCGGCGACAATCCCTTCGTGGACGGCGCCCTCGTGGACTGGGCCGTCGGCGAGCGCGCGGCGGCGGAGCCGCCGTGGGACTACGTCGGCACGTCGCGGAGCGGCACCTTTCCCGTCGGGATCTCCGTGGAGGTGGTGGCGCACGCCGCGCTCGACTGCGCCTGGCGCGAGGCCACGGCGCCGGCGCACCGGGAGCACGTGACCCTCTGGATCGTCGAGCGCCCCGAGCGGTTCCGCGTCCGCGACCTCGTCGCCGACCCGAGTGACGGCGACCTGCGGCTCACGGTGGACGCGCCGGAGGACCTCGAGCTGGCCCGGCGCGTGTTCGACCACTTCGGCCACCGGCACTTCGCCTGGCGCGAGGCGGTGGCGGCGGTGCGCGTGCGCCCCGATTGGGCTGCGCTCAACCGGCACGTCGCGCAGCGCGTGCCGGACGGGCGTTCCCGCTAGTCCAGCCAGAACACCCAGTCGATCCGGCGGACCCGGGCGCCCCGGAACGAGAACTCGACGCGGTTGAGGCGTTCCGAGTCCTCGTACCGGTCCGTGTCGATCTCGCCCGGCTCGGCGCGGACGCCGGGACCGAGCACGCGCCGTACCGCGTCCCGGGTGCTGCCGACGCCGAGACCCCACTTCACGCGATAGCGCTCGCTCGTGAGCGACATCTCCATGAGCAGCTCGCGGCCGGTCGCGCTGACGCGGTAGAGGACGACGCGGAGACCGTCGTACTCGAGCTCGTGCACCTCATCGGTCCGTCCGGGCTCGTGCCGGTTCTGCACGCGCCGGACGGTGGCCGATCGGGGCGGACCGAGGCTCGCCGCCAGCTCGACACGGGTCCGCCCGAGCGGGACCGCGAAGCCGTCGGCGATCAGCTCGTCCACGCGCGCCTGGAAGGGCTCCGCGGCGCCGACCGCGGGCGCCACGGCCAGCAGGCACGCGGTGACGAGGACGCTCATCGCGCGTCAGATCACGTGGAGCAGGGGGCGCGCCGCGAGTGCCCCCGGCGTCCAGAAGCCGGTCTCGCCGAACCACGCCAGGGCCTGGGCCGCGTCCGGCGTGTTCATCAGCGCGAAGGTCTGGCCGTCCTCGAAGAAGCCGCCGAACGCCAATCGTCCGGCCCCGCGCATCTCGATGAGCGCGAACTGCGCCATGGCGTGGTCGGCCACCGGGCCCTCGACGATGGTGATCCGGCGCGAGCCGTCGAGGACGACCGGCACCTGTTCCCACGGCTCCACGAACTGGGCGAAGCTCCGCGGCGTGTAGCCGACCCAGGCGCCGCCCGTCCAGTACGGATCCTCCTCGATCGCGTGCTTGAGCTGTCCCGGCTGCTGCAGGCGATAGACGAGATCGGCCGAGGTGCCGTCGGGCGCCGGGCCGCCGCCGATCAGGATGCCGGCGGCGCGGAGCCCCTGCAGGCGCTCGAGGTGGGCGCGGCGGTGCGGCTCGCGGCGCGTGAGGTAGTTGTCGGCGGCGGTGATGGCGACGTGGAAGACGATCATGGGCCGACGCCCAGCGTATCAGCCGGCTCGTCGGTCCGCCCGATTACGTCAAGGCGCCGGGCTCGCCCGCAGCGCGCGGGCCCGTGCCGCGAAGCGCTCGAGCCCGAGCGCGTCGAACGCCTCCAGCCCGGCTTCGGCGTGGGCGCGCGCCCCCTCGGGGTCGCCCGCCGAGCAGAGCAGCGCCACCGCCTGGCGCCCGTGCTCGACTCCGGCCGCCGGCCGTGCCCAGAAGTTCGCCAGAGCGAGCAGGAAGTGGGCAAGCGCAGAAGTAGCCTTTACATGCTCAACACCAGCCTTAGGGCTCTCTCTACGTCCGCTATGCGAGCCGCCGGGAGAGCTCCTGCAAGATTTGGACGGCGAGTCTTGGGCTCATAGAAACGGGCCGGGTCCAGAGAGCGAATCTGAAAACAGAGAAAAACGGTCTCCATCGGAAGACCCGATTCCTTTCTCGTCACGCGCACATTCGTGGGATAGTCACGGGGCACGTTTCTCGCATCAGTGCCAACCACCACGGTGACAACCAAAGGCTGCCGATTAATAGCATCCGCTGAAACGACGAGGACGGGCCGGCGTCCAGCCTGTTCTCGGCCCTTTGTCGGATCGAGACTGACGAAATAGATCTGGCCGCGGCTAATCATTCTTCAGCCCATCGGTCTCAGCGGCGGCGAACTCTTTCGATATGGCCGCACACTCGGCCTGGATCGCAGGGTCTGCGGCCATTTGGGCCATTACCTCCTCGAAGGCCCGTTCCTTGCGCTTAGCCGCGAATTCCTGAAGAGCCACGGTGACGAGTCGGTTGAGGTTTTCACGCAGCTCAGGCGGGGCGGCTGCCTTCACGTCGTCGACGAGTTGCCGCGCTAGCGCCACGCTTCGACGAACCGTCTTGGGGTGGGTCTTCGCTTTCATGTCACACCTCCAATCACACAAAATGTGACCCATCGAAGCTTCCTTGTCAACACTGCCATTGCCATGCCAATCATCACCTGACCGGGGGACTCATGGAAGGGATTCGACCGTTGAGTAGCGACGGAAGGGTGTTCGCCCGGTACCCATCTTTGAGCGCCTGCTCGAGCTGGCTGCGTCGCCACAGCCGGAGGGCCTCCTCGGTGGGGCGCCGATCCCCGTGGTAGTGTGGGCCTGATGGAGCTGCTCGAGCGGTTCAAGTCCCGCTATCCTTTCGCCCTCGACGACTTCCAGCTCGAAGCGATCCAGGCGATCGAGGGCGGCCAGTCGGTCATCGTGTCGGCGCCGACGGGCGCCGGCAAGACGCTCGTCGCCGAGTTCGCGATCCACGCCGCGCTCGCGTCGGGCACCCGCCTGGCGTACACCACGCCGCTCAAGGCGCTGTCGAACCAGAAGTTCGCCGACTTCACGCGCGCCTTCGGCGCCGACACGGTGGGCATCCTCACCGGCGACGTCAAGGTGAACCCCCGGGCGCGCGTGCTGGTGATGACGACCGAGATCCTCCGCAACGCGCTCTACGGCTCCGGCCTCGACGATCTCCGCTACATCGTGCTCGACGAGTGCCACTACATGGGCGACGAGGGGCGCGGCACCGTGTGGGAGGAGATCATCGTGGCGGCGCCGAAGGACGCCCAGCTCGTCGGCCTCTCGGCCACCGTGGCCAACGTCGAGGAGATCGCCGACTGGATCTCGCTCGTGCACCGGCCGATCGTCCCGATCTTCCACCCCGACCGGCCGGTGCCGCTCGCCTACGCGGTGGCCGACCTCGCGGCGGAGATCCACGCGCTCGACGCCGTGCGGGCGGGGCGCGCCCGGCTGGTGGGCGACGAGTCGCGCGGCCCCGACGCGCGCGGGCGCTGGTACCCGCGCCGCGTGGCCGACCCCGCGGCGCTCATCGACGCGCTGGCCGCGCGCGGCTGGCTGCCGGCGATCTACTTCATCTTCAGCCGCGCCGGCTGCGAGCGCGCGCTGCAGGACGTGCTGGCCGAGGGCCGGAGCCTGCTCGCCCGCGCCCAGCAGGGCGAGGTGGACGGCGCGATCCGCGAGCTGCTCGCCGAGAGCCCGGCGGCCGGCGAGTCGTCGCTGAACCAGTCGGTGTTCGAGGCGCTGCGCCTCGGCGCGGGCCTCCACCACGCGGGCATCCTGCCGGGCGTCAAGCGCCTGATCGAGGTCCTGTTCGAGCGCGGGCTGTGCAAGGTCGTCTTCGCGACGGAGACGATGGCGCTCGGCATCCACATGCCGGCGCGGAGCGTGGTCCTCCAGAGCCTCACCAAGCGCACCGACCGCGGCTTCCGCTCGCTCTCGCACAACGAGCTGACGCAGATGGCGGGCCGCGCCGGGCGCCGCGGCATCGACCCCGAGGGCACCTGCGTCGTCGCGCTCGACGCCCGCGACGGCCTCGAGGGCGTGCTCCACGTGATCGACGGCGCCCCGGAGCCGATCGAGAGCCGCTTCAAGCTCGGCTACGGCTCGGTGGCGCTCCTGCTCGGCACCGGCGCCGAGCCCGAGGTGCTGCGGCGGCGGATCGAGTCGTCGTTCGGCCAGTACCAGAACCTGAAGCGCATCCGCGAGATGGACGCGGAGGTCGCGCGGCTGACCGGGCAGCGCGACGAGGCGCGACGGTACGAGGCGCCGTGCGGCGACTTCCCGCGCATCGGCCGCTACCGCCGGGCGCGCCAGGAGGTCGACGCCCGCCGCCAGGCGCTCGGGCGCGGGGCGCGGCGCGGCGAGCGGCCGGTCGCCGAGGCCGAGCCGGGGCGGCTCGCCCTCGTCCGGCGCAAGGGCGCGCCGAGCCTCGCGATGCTGCTGAGCGTCCACTCGATCCGCGGTCACCGGGTGCTGGTGGACGCGCTCCTGCCCCACGGCGCGGTGGTGCGGCTCAAGAGCGCGGCGATCAAGCGCGTGTTCTGGGCGACGCCGGCGCTCCACGTGCCGCGCGACCTCCACCGCGGGCACGGACGGGGCCTCGGCCACCTGGCCGGCGAGCTCGAGCGGCTCTCGGTGCCGGAGCTGCTCGAGCGCGAGCGCGCGCAGGGGCCCGAGGCGGCGCTGGCGGCGATCGAGTGTCACCGCTGCCCCTGGGGCGCGACCTCGCGCTGCGAGCGCGCCTGGCGCGACGTCGAGGCCACCGGCGAGCGCCTCCAGGGGCGCCGCGGGCAGCTCGAGGCCTTCCGCGGCGCCTACTGGCAGGAGTTCCTGCGCGTGGTGGAGGTGCTCGAGCAGTTCGGGGCCGTGCGTGACCGGCGCCTCGAAGCGAAGGGGCGGCTCATCGCGGGCCTGCGCCACGACAACGAGCTGCTGGTGGCCGAGTGCGTCGCCCGCGGCGTGTTCGCGGACCTCACGGCGGCGGAGGCGGCGGCGGTCTGCTCGGCGCTCATCGAGGAGGCCCGCTCGGGCGAGCCCAACGTCGCGCGGCTCTTCCTGCGCAAGCGGCCGAAGCTCAGGCGCAAGCTCGACCAGCTCCTGGCCGTCGCCGACACCGTCCACGAGGCCCAGCGCTCGCGGCACCTCCGGATGCCCGTCGGCGTGCACCCGGGGTTCATGCCCGCGGTGCTCCGCTGGGCGTCGGGCGAGGACGACTGGACCGGGATCGTCGAGGACTCGTTCGGCGGCCACGAGGGCGACTTGATCCGCGCGATGCGCCGGCTCATCGACCTCCTGCGCCAGCTCGCCGAGAGCGCGGAAGTGCCGGCGGAGACGGCGCGGCTCCTGGCGCAGGTCGCGCGGGTCGTGGATCGCGGCATCGTGCTGGAGTCGGCCCTGATATGATGCGGGGCGTGCGGACCGCCACGCTCGCCGTCGCGACGCTCGCCGTCCTGCTCGCCGCCTGCGCCACGATGCGCGGCGGGGTCGAGCAGCGGACGGCGCAGGGGCCGGTGGCCGAGGACGTGTGGGGCTACGCGGTGCTGGAATCGACCGGGCGCACGCCGAGCTTCGACGAGCGCCGCCACTGGGACAACCAGATGGACCAGAAGATCTCCGACTACCTCCGGGCCCATCCCGAGTTCGCCAACTCGCTCGAGATCGCGGCCTTCCGCTTCAATCGCCGGGTCACCATGGGCATGACCAAGGAGCTGGTGCTGCTCCTGCTCGGGCCGCCGCTGGTCGCGACCACGGAGCCGGCGCGGATGGAGGAGCTGGCGCGCCGGTACTGGCCGGCGATCAAGGCCGCCGGCGCGACGGAGGCGTGGGCGTACCCGCTCGGCTGGCGGATCTACTTCAAGGACACCCGCGTGGTGGACATCACCCAGTACCTCATCAGGTGACGCCGCCCCGGCGCCGTCCGCTCCGCTCGTGATCGAGTCCCGGCTCGTCGTGACCAAGGAGACGCCGCTCGCGCCGCGGGGGATGGTCGCGGCCGAGCATCCGGCCGGCGCGCGCGTGGGCGCCGCCGTGCTCGAGGACGGCGGCAACGCGGTGGACGCCGCCGTGGCCGCCGCCTTCGCGATGACCGTCGTCGAGCCCTTCATGTCCAGCATCGCCGGCGCCGGCACGATGCTCGTGTACCTGGCCGAGCGGGGCGAGTGCGTGGCGCTCGACTTCAACGGCGCGGCGCCGGCGCGCGCCCACGCGGCGATGTGGCGGATCACCGGCGGCGTCTCCGGCGGGCTCTTCGCCTGGCCGTGCGTGGAGGGCGCGGCCAACGAGCACGGTCACCTCTCGGTGGCCGTGCCCGGGTCGCTGGCGGGCCTGGCGCTCGCGCTCGAGCGCTTCGGCACGCTGAGCCTCGCCGACGCGCTCGCGCCGGCGATCGCGCTCGCGCGCGAGGGCTTCGTGCCGGACTGGTACCAGGCGCTCACGACCGCCCGCCACCTCGATGAGCTGGCGGCGGCTCCCGAGGCGGCGCGGATGTACCTGCGCGACGGGCACGCGATCCACCGGCCGCCGTCCATGGACGAGGGCGACCGCGTCCGGTACCCGGACCTCGCCCGGAGCCTCGAGCTGATCGCGCGGGAGGGGCCGGACGCCTTCTACCGCGGCGCGCTCGCGCAGGCGATCCACGAGGACATGGCGGCTCACGGCGGGCTCCTCACGCGGGAGGACCTCGCGGCCTACGAGGTGCACGTGGAGGCGCCGCTGACGGGGCGCTACCGCGACCTCGACCTCGCGTTCTCGCCGGGCGCGACCGGCGGGATCACGGCGCTCGCCATCCTGAACATCCTCGACCAGCTCCCCCCGAGCCAGGCCGGCTGGCAGACGACCGGCGGGCTCCACTTCCGCGCCGAGGCCGTGCGGCGCGCCTTTCGCGACCGCCTGGCGCTCCTCGGCGATCCGCGGCACGTCGCGGCGCCGTGGGAGCGGCTGGCGTCCCCGGCGTACGCGACGGCGGTCGCCGCCGAGCTCCGGCGGGCCGGGAGCGCGGGCGGCCCGGGCCCGGCCGCCGCCGGCGCCGCCGACTGCACCACGCACGTCTCGGTGGTGGACCGGCGGCGCAACATGGTGGCGCTCACCCACACCGCGGTCTCGATCTTCGGCTCGCGCGTCGTCGTGCCCGGCACCGGCATCCTGCTGAACAACGGCATGATCTGGTTCGATCCGGAGCCCGGCAAGCCGAACTCGGTCGGGCCGGGCAAGCGCGCGCTCGTCAACATGGTGCCGGTCCTCGCCTTCCGCCGGGGCGCGCCGCACCTCACGCTCGGCGCCCCCGGCGGGCGCCGGATCGTGTCGGCGATCCCGCAGGTCGTCGCCACGCTCGTGGACGGCGCGCCGTCGCTCCAGGCGGCGATCGAGGCGCCGCGCCTGCACACCGAGGGCGGCGAGCTGCTCGTGGACGACCGGGTGGGGGAGGGGGCGCTGGCGGGGCTGGCGCGGCTCGGCCACCAGGTCGTGGCGCGGCACGAGACGTACGCCAGCATGAACTTCGCCAAGCCGGTGGGGGTGCGGGTCACCGCGCAGGGGCTCGAGGCCGGGCTCGACCCCTTGCGTCCCGCCGCCGCGGCCGGATACTAGGCACACCCGTGCTCAACGAGGAGGGTCACCGCATGGCCGAGCTCGAGGAAAAAGTCATCGCGAGCTGGAAGTACCGGAAGGGCGCGCTCGACCCGAAGACCGCGTTCCTCTGCTACCTGGCGGCGAACCTCGCCGCCGGCAACACCCACTGAGCGAAGCGCGACCTGGCAGGTGCCAGGGCATCGGGCGCGAGCGAAGACGAGGTGCGCGAGGCGATCAGCTTCGCGATCCGCGCCAACGCGGCGAAGACGCACGCGGACATCCTGCAGGTGTACGCCGATGGCGGACGTTAGCCTCACCGCGGCGTTCTCCACGGTCCCCGCGGCCGAGGCCGAGGAGATCAAGCGGGTGCTCGTCGAGACCGTCGAGCAGCTCGCGCGCGACGACGGCGCGTTCACGCGGGCCAAGCTCGTCTTCACCGAGTCCGACGAGCGGTGCGGGCTCACCGCGGAGCTCGACGGCGTCAAGAAGGAAGGCGTCCCGCTCCAGCTCGACCTCGATCAGCTCGAGGACGCCAAGACCTCGGCGGGGGCGCGCGCCCAGCTCAAGGAGGCGCTCCGGCTGTACTTCCGGAAGGTCCTTGGCCGGTAGCGACGAGGGCCTGCTCCTCTTCGCCTGGCGCGGCTGCGTCTTCCGCGTCCCGGACGGCGTCCAGCCGCCGAAGGGCGGCTCGCTCTTCTTCTGCCGCCACCTCGCCGCGCGCCCGGGCGAGCGCGTCCTCGAGCTCGGCGCCGGCCTCGGGCTCGGCGCGGTGCTCCTGGCCCGGCAGGGCGCGGCGGTCGTGGCGACCGACGTGGTCCCCGCCGCGGTGGAGGCGGTCCGGCTGAACGCGCTCCTCAACGGCGTGACGGTGGACGCGCGGCTCGGCGACTGCTACGCCCCCGTCGCCGGCGAGCGCTTCGACCTCGTCTGCACGAACCCGCCGCAGATGCCGACGCCGCCCGGCCGCGGGCGGGACGACGCCGCGGCCGCCGCCGACAACGGCGGCGCCGACGGCTGGGCGCTCCTGGACCGGGTGATCGCGGGCGCGCGCGGCCATCTCCGGCCGGGCGGGCGGCTCGTGTTCACGATCTTCGCGTTCCTCGGGCGCGAGACCGCGTACGCCAGGCTCGAGGCCGCCGGGCTGGTCCCGTCGATCGTCGCCCGCGAGACCCAGCCGTTCCCGCGCATCGGCTACGAGCGGCTCGAGCACATCCGCGCCGTGGAGCCCGAGGCCACGGTGCCCGCCACCGGCGTGCCGGCCACGGTCGAGCGCTTCGTCGTCCAGGGCGCGCTCCCGGCCTGAGACGCCCGTGACCCGGCGCCTCATCGTCAACGCCGACGACTTCGGGCTCACCCGCGGCGTGAGCGCCGGGATCCTCGCGGCCTGGCGCCACGGTATCGTGACGAGCGCGACCCTGCTCGCGACGATTGTGGTCGAGGATGACCTGCTGAGCGCGGCGCGCGACGCGGGCCTGGGCCTCGGCCTTCACGTGAACCTCACGCTCGGGCGGCCGCTGTCCGGGCGGAGCTCGCTCACCGGCGCCGACGGCCGCTTCGTCCGCGACGCGCGGCGCGCCGCGGCCAGGGCCGCGGCCGCCGACGTCGAGCGCGAGCTCGAGGCCCAGCTCGACCGCTTCGCGGCGCTGGTCGGCCGCGCGCCCACGCACCTCGACACGCACCACCACGTCGGCCTGCACGAGCCGGTGGCCGGCGTCGTGCTGGCCGCCGCGCGCCGCTTCGGCCTGGCGGTGCGGAGCCAGAACGCCGCGGCTCGCGCGCGCGCCCGCGCGGCCGGGCTCCGGACGCCGGACCACTTCTTCGGCGAGTCGGGGCCCGGCGCCTACTGGACGCCGGCGACGACGCGCGCGCGCCTGGCGGCGCTGCCGCCGGGCGTGTCGGAGTTCATGGCGCATCCCGGCTGGTACGACGCCGGCCTCGCCGGGAGCCGCTACGGGCGCCAGCGCGAGACCGAGCTGGTCGGGCTCGGCACGCCCGCCGCGCGCGCGACGGCCGCCGCGCTCGGCATCCGGCTCTGCCACTTCGGCGACCTGTAGTCTGGATTATTGATGAACGGATTGGCGGCGACCGAGCGGGTGGCACCGGGTGCGGCCCCGGCGGGGCGGGCGGAGTGGGACCCCTCGACCGCTCGCCGTTCGGAGAACGGCGGGTGCGGTCGACGGGTGACGGAGCCCGACCGGTCGGGGCCGCACCCGGCGCCAGGACCCGCTCGCCTCGCGCGGTGGGCGTTCATGAATAATCCAGGCTAGCGGGATGACGGCGGCGGAGCTGCTGCTCGGCGTGGACGTCGGCGGCACCACGACGGCGGCCGGCGCGGTCACGCGGGCCGGTGCCGTCGTCGTCGAGCGGCGCGTCTCGACCCACCGCGACGGCCCCGGGCGGGCGTTCGAGACGATCGCCGGGCTGATCGCCGCGGTCCGCGCCGAGGCCGGGCGCGCGGGCGGCGCGATCGCGGGCGTCGGCGTGGGCGTCCCCGGGCCCGTGGACACGGCGCTCGGCCGCGTCGGCGAGCACGTGCCCCACGTGCCCGAGCTGGCGGGCCGGGCGCTGGCCGCGGAGCTCGGCGCGCGGTTCGGGCTCCCGGTCTTCGTGGACAACGACGTGAACGCCCTCGCCCTCGGCGAGTGGACGTTCGGCGCCGGCCGCGGCGCGCGCTCGCTCGTCGTGCTGGCGCCGGGCACCGGCTTCGGCGCGGGCATCGTGCTCGACGGCCGGCTGGTGCGCGGCGTCGCCGGCTTCGGCGGCGAGCTGGGCCACACGCCGGTGAACTTCGACGGGCCGCCGTGCTGGTGCGGCGGGCGGGGGTGCCTCGCCCTCTACGCGAGCGGGCGGGGCATCGCCGAGGCCGCCCGCGCGCGGGTCGCGCGCCACCCCGACGCGCCGCTCCTCGCGGTGGCCGGCGGCGACGCGGGGGCGATCACCGCGCCGCTCGTCTTCAGCGCCGCCGCCGCGGGCGACCCTGTGGCATCATCGGTGGTGGACGAGGCCTGCCAGGCGCTCGGCGCGATACTCGGCACCGTGGTGAACGGGCTCAACCCGGAGGTGGTGGTGATCACGGGCGGCGTCGCGGCCTCCCTGGCGGCGCTGGAGACACGCATTCTGAAAGCGGCGGGGCAGTACGCGTTCCCGCGGGCGCTCGCGCTGACCCGCGTCCTCATCGTCCCGGGGGACAAGGCGACCAGCATGCGCGGCGCGGCGGCGCTCGCGCTCTACGAGCTCACGACCGCTCGACACACGGAGGGACAGCCATGAAGGCGATCGCGTTCCGCGGAGTGGGCGACGTCCGGACCGAGACCGTGCCCGACCCGACGATCGTCGACCCGACCGACGTGGTGCTGCGGATCACCACGAGCGCCGTCTGCGGCTCGGACCTGCACCAGTACCACGGCCGGGGCGGGGCGCTCGTGCAGCCGGGCTCGGTGATGGGCCACGAGTTCATGGGCGTCGTGGACGAGGTCGGCGCCGGGGTGACGACCCTCACGCGCGGCGACCGCGTGATCGTGCCGTTCTCCGTCTCGTGCGGCCGCTGCGAGTGGTGCCGGCGCCGGCTCCCGACCCAGTGCGCCACCACGCAGCGCGCCGTGTTCGGCGGGCGCTGGGGCCACGTGTTTCCCGGCGGCCAGGCCGAGCGCATCCGCGTCCCGTTCGCCGATCACCTCTGCGAGAAGGTCCCGGCCGGCATGTCCGACGAGGACGCGCTCTTCCTCGGCGACATCCTCTCGACCGGGTTCGTCTGCGCCGAGAACGGCGGGATCCGTCCGGGCGACACCGTCGCCGTCTTCGGCGCCGGCCCGGTCGGGCTCCTCGCGATGCAGTCGGCGCAGCTCTTCGGCCCGGCGCGCGTCTTCGCGGTGGACCGCGTGGACTACCGGCTCGCGCTGGCCGGGGAGTTCGGCGCCGAGCCGGTGCACCTCGACCTCGGCGACCCGGCCGAGCAGCTCCGCGCGGCGACCGGCGGCCACGGACCCGACGTCGTGCTCGAGTGCGTCGGCCACGAGACGCCGTTCACCCAGGCGATCCAGGCCGTGCGCGCCGCCGGCACCGTCTCGTCGGTGGGCGTCTACGTCGAGACGAGCATGGGCTTCCCGGCGCGCGAGGCGTTCTTCAAGGACCTGAACCTCAGGATGGGCATCTGCAACGCGCGCAACTACATGGCGCCGCTCATGCCGCTCGTGCAGGGCGGCAAGCTCAGGCCGGCGCGCATCATCACCCACACGATGCCGCTCGGCGACGCGCCGAAGGGCTACGCGATCTTCGACAAGAAGGAGGACCGCGCGGTCAAGGTGATGCTGAAGCCCTAGAGCTTGCGGGAGGGGCGGGCCTGGGCGGCCAGGAGCTCGTCGAGGAGCTTCGGCAGCCGCGCGAGCGCCGACTCGCCGTGGATCCGCGCCGCCATCTCGCCCCGGCGGTCGATCACGACGGTGTAGGGCGTGCCCTTGAAGCCGAAGCGGTTGCCGACCGCGAGCTTCGGGTCGAGCGCCACCGCGTAGGCGACCTTGTGCGCGGCGACGAAGCGCCGCACGTCGACGGTGGTATCCTGCACGTGGAGCGCCAGCACCTCGACGCCCCGCGGGCGGTAGCGCTCGGCGAGCGCGCCGAGCGCCGCCGACTCCTTCGCGCACGGCGTGCAGTAGGACGCCTGGAAGCGCAGCACGAGGATCTTCTTGCCCAGGAGGTCGCGCGAGTCGAGCGTGGCCTTGCCGTCGAACAGCCGCACCCGGAAGGCCGGCGCCGCCGGCGCCGCGTCCGCGCCGGCCGCCGCGACCAGCGCGACGAGCACGGCGACGGACAAGGCGCGCGAAACCATGAGCGTATAATAGCCCCCGGTGAACGACCTCGAGCACGAACTTCGGCGCGTCGTCCGCGGCGACGTGCGCTTCGATCCCGCCTCGCGCCTCCTCTACTCGACCGACGCCTCGATGTACCAGGTGGAGCCGCTCGGCGTCGTGATCCCGCGCGACGCCGAGGACGTGCAGGCGGCGGTGGAGGTCGCGCGGCGGCAGCAGGCGGCGCTCCTGCCGCGCGGCGGTGGCACCTCGCTCACCGGCCAGACGGTGAACCGCGCGCTCGTGCTGGACTTCTCGCGGCACATGCACGGGGTGCTCGAGGTGAACGCCGACGAGCGCTGGGCGCGCGTGCAGCCCGGGCTCGTGCAGGACAACCTGAACGACCACGTCCGCCCGCTCGGCCTCCTCTTCGGCCCCGACACCTCGACCTCGAACCGCGCCACGCTCGGCGGCATGCTCGGCAACAACTCGGGCGGCTCGCACTCGATCGCCTACGGGCTCACGGTGGACCACGTGCTCGAGCTGACGTGCCTGCTGGCCGACGGCAGCCGCGCCGTCTTCGGCGAGGTCACGCCGGCGGAGTTCGAGCGGAAGTGCGGCGCGCCGGGCCTCGAGGGGCGGATCTACCGGGAGGTGGCCCGCATCCGCGAGGCCTGCGCCGGCGAGATCCGCGCGCGCTACCCGCGCCACTGGCGGCGCGTCTCCGGCTACAACCTGAACGAGCTGCTCGGCCTCGGCGTGAAGCCCGGGTCGTACGCGGGCGGCGGCGGGGACGGGACGCCGCGGCCCCTCAGCATGGCGCGGCTCCTCGTGGGCTCGGAGGGCACGCTGGTCACCATCGTCGAGGCCAGGGTGCGCCTGATGCGGCGGCCCGCGCGGACGGCGCTCGGCGTGATCCACTACCGCGACCTCCAGGAGGCGCTCGAGTCCTCGCAGGCGATCTTGGAGACCGGACCCTACGCCGTCGAGCTGACCGACAAGATGATCCTCGACCTCGCGCGGGCGAACATCGAGCAGTCCGCGCGCATGGGGTTCGTGCAGGGCGACCCCGAGGCGATCCTGATCGTCGAGTACGCGGGGGAGACCGACGCCGAGGTGCGGGCGAAGGTGGACGCGCTCGAGGCGGTCCGCGCGCGCGGAGGCTTCGGCTACGCCGCCCATCTCGCCTTCGACGCGGCGGAGCAGCAATCCATCTGGAAGCTCCGCAAGGCCGGGCTCGGGCTCCTCCTCGGCATGAAGGGCGATCGGAAGCCGATCGCGTTCGTCGAGGACACGTGCGTCGAGCCCCGGCACCTCGCGGAGTTCGTCCCGCGCTTCCGCGAGGTCATCGCCAAGCACGACACCGTCGGCGCCTACTACGGCCACTGCTCGGTCGGCTGCCTGCACATCCGCCCCGTGATCGATCTGAAGACTCCGCGCGGCCTCGACCAGGTGCGGGCGATCGCCGGGGAGATCGCCGACCTCGTCGGCGAGTTCGGCGGCACGCTGTCCAGCGAGCACGGCGACGGCCGCGCGCGCAGCCCCCTCCTCGAGCGGATGTACGGCCCCCGGCTCATGCAGGCGTTCCGCGAGCTCAAGGGCGCGTTCGACCCCGAGGGCCGGCTGAACCCGGGCAACGTCGTCGCCTCGCCCGGCATCACCGAGCACCTGCGCTACGGCACGCAGTACACGACGTGGGAGCCGGCGACGCTGCTCGACTTCGGGGCGCAGGGCGGCTTCGCCGCGTCCGTCGAGATGTGCAACGGCGTCGGCGCCTGTCGCAAGACCCTCGAGGGCACGATGTGCCCCTCGTACATGGCCACGCGCGACGAGGAGCACTCGACGCGCGGCCGGGCCAACGCGCTCCGCGCCGTGCTGTCGGGCGCGCTGCCGCCGGCCGAGTTCACCGGCCGGCGGCTCTACGAGGCCATGGACCTCTGCCTCGAGTGCAAGGGCTGCAAGGCCGAGTGTCCCGCCAACGTGGACATGGCCAAGCTCAAGTACGAGTTCCTGCATCATTACTACCGGGCGAACGGGCTGCCGCTGCGCAACCGCCTCTTCGGGCGGATCGAGCGCCTGAACCGGCTGGGCGCGCGCATGCCGGCGCTGTTCAACTGGATGCTGAACCTGCCGCTGCACCGCTGGCTGCTGGACCGGGTGGTGGGCATCGACCGGCGGCGCCCCTTGCCGCCGCTCGCGGCCGAGCCCTTCACCGCGTGGTTCGCGCGGCACGCCCCGCCGGCCGCCGCCCCGCGGGGCGAGGTCGTCCTGTTCCACGACACGTTCACGACCTACAACACGCCGGCCATCGGGCGGGCCGCGGTCGGGCTCCTGGAGGCGGCGGGCTACCGGGTGACGCTCGCCGACAAGACGTGCTGCGGCCGGCCGCTGATCAGCAAGGGCATGCTGGCCGAGGCGAAGGTGCACGCGGCGTGGAACGTCGCGCGGCTGCACCCGTACGCCGCGCGCGGCGTCGCCATCGTCGGCCTCGAGCCCTCGTGCCTGCTCACGCTGCGCGACGAGTCAGTGGACCTCCTGCGCACCGCCGAGGCGCGGCTGGTCGCGACGCAGAGCTTCCTGCTCGAGGAGTTCCTCCTGCGCGAGCGCGGCCGCGGCCTCGAGCTGGCCTTCGCCCCGCGCGGGCGGAAGGCGCTGCTCCACGGCCATTGCCACCAGAAGGCGCTCGCCGGCACCGGGTCCACGGTGGCCGCGCTCCGCTGGGCGGGCTTCGAGGTGGAGGAGGTGGACTCGGGCTGCTGCGGCATGGCGGGCTCGTTCGGCTTCGAGCGCGAGCACTACGACGTCTCGGTCGCGCTCGGGAACCGGCGGCTCGCGCCCGCGGTGAAGGCGGCGCCCGCCGACACCGAGGTGGTCGCGTCCGGCGTGTCCTGCCGCCAGCAGATCGACCATCTGGCCGGCCGGCGCGCCCGGCACCCGGCCGAAGTGCTCTGGGAGGCCCTCTCGCGCTAGCCCTCGCCGCCGCCGCCGTCGTGCTGGCCGCCGCGTTCGTCAAGGGCGCGATCGGCTTCGGCTTCCCGGCCCTCGCCACGCCGCTCCTGGCGCTGTTCCTCGATGTGAAGACGGCGGTCCCGCTGCTCGTCTTTCCCAACATCGTGATGGACGGGGTCCAGGCCGCGCGCCGCGGCTCGCTCGCGCCGACGGCGCGCCGGATGGCGGTCCTGCTCGTGTTCGGCGCGTTCGGGACGGTGCTGGGGACGCGCCTGCTCATCGCGTTGCCGGCACGCACCGTGACGCTCGTCCTCGGCGTGTTCATCGTCGTCTTCGTTGCGCTCAACGTGGCCCGCGTGGCGCCCCGGATCCCGCGCCGTTTGGAGCCCTGGTGCGCGCCGCCGGCCGGGCTCGTGGCCGGGCTCCTGGGCGGGCTCACGAACGTGCCCGGGACACCGCTCGTCCTCTATTTCTACGCGCTCGGGATGGACAAGGCGGAGTTCGTCCGCTCGGTCGCCTTCACGTTCCTGCTCTACAAGCTCATGCAGCTCGGCGCGCTCGTCTGGTTCGGCCTGCTCGACTGGCCGCTGTTCCTGGCGTCGGCCGGGCTCACGGTGGTGGCGCTCGGCGCCTTCGCGCTCGGCCTCCGACTTCAAGACGCTGGAGCAGGCGACGTTCAACCGCCTCGTGCTGGCCTTCCTCGGCGCGCTCGGCCTCTGGCTCGTGGTCCGCGCGCTCCGCTGAGCCGACTCAGGGCACGGCGCCCGAGAGGAGCGCGAAGATCCTCCGGATCAGCTCCTCGTGATCCTCGATGTTGTGGCGGAAGATCCGGAGCTCGCGGAGGTCGGCGAGATCCACCGTCCGAAACGGCTCGCCGGGCGGCGCGCCCCCGAACGAGATCGCCTGGAAGCACGAGCGCCCGGGCGCGGGGCGGTCGGTGACGAGGACGAAATAGAGGTGGGGCCAGTGGCGGCGCGCCATGACGAACACCGAGCGGTCGCCGCGCTGGTTCTCGACCGACACGAACTGGTCGGCGGACGGGCGGTACTTGACTTCGACCAGGAGCTCGCCGGCGCCGTCGGGGCCGGGCGCGGCGCAGAAGTCGGGCGAGAAGTCCTCGCGGCCGAAGCGGAGCGGGAGCTCATCGCTGTGCCAGCGGCGGATCTGATAGCGGGCGCGGCGGAAGACCGACTCGACGAGGGCCTCGGCGACCCGGCTCTTCGCCTCGAGCAGATCCATCGTCCCTCCTCCCGGAGAGGCGCCGGCCGCCGCACCGACACGGTGCGGAACCCATAGTATCAGGTGCGCGCTACAGCGTCGCGAAGAAGCGGGCGGGGGCGCCCTCGGTGCCCGCGATCTTGTAGAACGGCGCCGCGAAGTCCACGCGCCGCGCCGGGAGGGCGCCGAGGTTCGTCAGCCCCTCCATGATGACGACGCCGGCGCCGAGGATCACCCGGTGCATCGGGAAGTCCTCGGAGCTGAAGTCGGGCAGGCGCGCGCAGTACTCCTCGAAGAAGTCGAAGCCGATGTTCTTCGGGCCCTTGGCCACCAGCCACTCCGCCGTCTCCGGCGGGCAGTACGGCGACTGGGTGAAGTAGTCGGGCCACTTCCCGTACGTTTTGTCGGTCCAGTCCGTGCGCAGCAGGACGATGTCGCCCTTCTTCACCTGATCGGCGCCGCCGCGCCTGAGGTCGTCGATCGTCAGCTTGTGGTTGGCGCCGACGAACGACAGATCCACCACCAGCGCCTCACCCATGACCTGGTCGAGCGCGATCTCGGCGGTGGTGATCCCGTCCTTGTAGACGTGCAGCGGCGAGTCGATGTGGGCGCCGGTGTGCAGGCTCTGGCGCACGCTCGTCACCTGCCAGAAGCCGGGGCCGCGCCGGTGCGGCGTCGTCTCGAGCCGGAGGTTGGTCGAGGGCGGGCTCATGGTGGTGTTGTCCACGGTCACGGAGAGATCGACGTAGCGCTTCATCGGGACGGGGTCTCCTCTCGCGTCGGAGTCAGCGGCCGAGCCGGTCCACGAGGGCGCGGGCCCAGGCCATCTTCTCGGGGGGCATGACGAGCTTCTCGGCGAAGGGCTGGCCGAACGGCCGGGTGGCGTCGATGCCGAGCTTGGCGGTGACGCCGCGGTCGTCGGCGCTCGGGTCGAGCAGGGCGCCGAGGCTGCCGGCGATCACGACGAGATCGCGATCGGCCTGCATGCGGGTGGCGACCGCCCACAGCACGTCCGATTCGTCGAAGACGTCGATGTCGTCGTCCACGACGATGACCAGCTTCAGGTAGTGATCGACGCCCAGCACGATCGGGATCACGTGCCGGGCCTCGCCCGGGCGGCCCTGCCGGATGGCGACGTAGGCCGTGAACGACGACGTGCCCGAGAGCGGCACGTGCACGGCCGCCACGTTGGGGATCGCGCGCCCGAGCGCGTTCAGGATCTCGGCCTCGCGGACCAGGCCGAGCGTGGTGATGTGGTCGCCGGCGCGCCCCGAGCCGATCGACTGGAACCACGGCCGCTCCCTCATGGCGATGGCCTTCGCGACGAAGACGTGCTCGGTCGAGCGACGCGAGACGTAGCCGGTGAACTCGCCGAACGGGCCCTCGGGCTCGCGGACGCCCGGAAGGATCTCGCCCTCGATGACGATCTCGGCGTGCGCCGGCACGTGCAGGTCCGCCGTCACGCACGGCGCGACCTCGAGCGGCGCCCCGAAGAGGCCGCCGACCACCTCGAACTTGCCGACGTCGGCCGGCGGGTAGGCGAGCGAGCCCATCGAGACGAGCGGGTGGAGGCCGAGCACGACCGCGCAGGGCAGGGCCTGCCCCCGCGCCTCGGCCCGCCGCTGGTACTCGAACATGCGCCGGCGCGAGTGGAGGCTCACCCCCATCCGGTCGGGGCCCTTCACCTGGAAGCGATGGTAGCCCTCGGTCTCGACGCCCGTCTCGGGGTCCCGCGCCACCAGCATGCCGGCGGTGAGGTAGCGTCCGGCGTCGCCCGGAAAATAGAGCGGGATCGGGAGCTTCGCGAGGTCCACGTCGGCGCCGCGCAGGACGCGCCGGTGGAACGACGGGTCGGGCACGACCACCGGCTTCACCCGCTCCTTGATGCGCCGCGCGTACGCGGCCGCCAGCTCGCGCTCGGGCACGCCGAGGGCGAAGGCGAGCGTCCGGCGGCTGGCGACGGCGTTGGCGACGATCGGGATGTCGTGGCCGGCGACCTTCTCGAAGAGCAGGACCGGCCAGCGGCGCCGGCGCTCGTACTCGAGGACGAGCGCCATCACGTCGTGCTCGATGGACACCGGCTCGGCGACGCGGACGACCTCGCCGGGGTGCGCCCGCTCGTAGGCGGCGACGAAGCTCCGGAGATCCTGGCTCATGGCACCCTAGGCTAGCATTGGCCCGGGCGAGTGTGCTATGTCTCTCGCGCGATGCTCGTCCTCGATCCCCGGCGGACCGCCCTCGTCGCGATCGACATGCACCGCGGCCACCTCGACCCGGCGGTGGCCACGCTGCCGCTGGCGGCCGAGCGCTGCGGCCCCGTGATCAAGCGGGCGGCCGCGCTGTTCGACGGCGTGCGCGCGCTCGGCGTGCCGGTCGTCCACGTCGTCACCGAGTACCGCGACGCGGCCGAGATCGCGGCGAACCCCTTCTGGAAGGCCGTGCACGACGACCCGGGCAAGGCGCGGAAGGGGATCCTCCGCCACAACCTCGCCGGCTCGCCGGGGACCGAGATCATCCCCGAGCTCCGCGGCCCCCGGGACCTCGTGGTGCGGGGCAAGCGGCGGTACAACTCGTTCCAGGCCACCGATCTCGAGTTCACGCTGCGCCGGGGCCTCGGCGCCGACACGCTGATCCTCGCCGGCATCAACACCACGACGTGCGTCCTCAACGCCGCGTTCGAGGCGACCAACCTCGACTTCCGGGTCGTCGTCGCCGCCGACGCCGTGGACTCGATGGACGGCGAGGACATGCACCGGTTCGCGCTGCGCCTCATGGCGGCGGCGCTCGCCTGGCCGCTCACCAACGCGGAGATCCTGGCGGCCCTCTCGAACAAAGGAGACTGAGCATGCGAAAGCCTCTCGTGCTGGTCGTGCTGGTGCTGGCGGCGGTGGCGCTCTGCCTCGCCGGCGAGACCGCGGCCCAGAAGGGCCCGATCAAGGTCGGCCTGCTGGTGCCGCAGACCGGGCCCCTCGCCGGGAACGGCAAGGACATGATCAACGGCTTCGAGCTGTTCTTCGAGCAGGTCGGGTACAAGCTCGCCGGCCGCGAGATCAAGCTGGTCATCGAGGACGACGAGGGCAAGCCGGCCACCGGCCTCACCAAGGCGCGCAGCCTCGTCGAGGGCCAGGGCATGCACGTGATCGTCGGGCCGCTCAGCGCCGCCATCGGCTACGCCGTCGCCGGGTACGTGGACAGCAAGAAGATGCCGACGATCTTTCCGATCGTCTCGGCCGAGGACATCACCCAGCGCAAGCGGAGTCCGTACGTCGTCCGGACCGGGTGGTCGAGCGCCCAGCCCTCGCACCCCTTCGGCAAGTGGGTCGTGGACACCCTCCGCTACAAGAAGATCGCGATGATCGCCTACGACTTCGCCTTCGGCTGGGAGGTGGCGGCGGGCTTCCAGCGCAGCTTCGAGGAGGCCGGC
Organism: Candidatus Rokuibacteriota bacterium; assembly: GCA_016179875.1. Classification (GTDB taxonomy): domain Bacteria; phylum Methylomirabilota; class Methylomirabilia; order Rokubacteriales; family CSP1-6; genus GWA2-73-35. The sequence continues at coordinate 27,172 of JACPCH010000124.1, forward strand.
GGGCAGGTGGTGCAGAAGCTCTGGCCCCCGCTCGGCACCGCCGACTTCGGCCCGTACCTGGCCCAGCTCCGCCGCGACGTGGACGCGATCTACTGCGTCTTCTCGGGCGCCGACGCGCTCCGCTTCGGCAAGCAGTTCACCGAGGCCGGGCTGAAGGCGCGGCTGCCGCTGATCGGCGGTGGCACCTTCACCGACGAGCACGTGCTGCGCGTCCAGGGCGACGAGGTGCTCGGCGTCGTGACCGCGCTCCACTACTCGGCGGCGCTGGCCACGCCGGCCAACCAGAAATTCGTGAAGGCGTACGAGGCGAAGTACAAGCAGATCCCGTCCTACTACTCCGAGGGCACCTACGTGGCCGGCATCGCGCTCAAGGCGGCGCTCGAGGCCATCGGCGGCGACATCGAGAACGCCGAGAAGTTCCTGGCCGCGCTCCGGCGCGTGGATCTCTCCGACGCCCCGCGCGGCCCCATGAAGTTCGACGACTTCGGCAACCCCGTCCAGAACATCTACGTGCGCAAGGTGGAGCGGAAGGACGGGAAGCTCCAGAACACCATCATCCACACGTTCCCGAGCGTCGGCCAGTTCTGGACCTACAAGCCGGACGAATATCTGAAAAATCCCGTCTACTCGCGCGACTACCCGCCCTGCAAGCACTGCTAGTCTAGGCGGGGGCTGACGGTCATGGCGACGGTCGGGATCGTCGGGCTCGGGCTCCTCGGCTCGGCCGTCGCCTCGCGCCTCGTCGCCGGGGGCCACGCGGTCGTCGGCTACGACGTGGTGCCCGACCAGGTGAGGGCCCTCGAGGCCCTCGGCGGCCGCGGCGCCGGCGGGGTGGCGGAGGTGGCGCGGGCGGCGGAGGGCGTCTGCGTGCTGCTGCCCTCGCTGGCCAGCGTGGAGGAGGTCGTCCTCGGCCCGCAGGGCCTCGCGGCGCGCGGGCGCCCCGGGCAGACCGTGATCCAGATGAGCACCATCTCGCCCGCGCTGACGGAGCGCCTGGCGCGCGGCGTGACGGCGAAGGGGCTCGAGTTCCTCGATTGCCCGATCAGCGGCACCAGCGGCATGGTCGCGCGCGGCAACGGCACCATCTACGTCGGTGGTGAGCGCGCGGTCTACGAGCGCTGGCGTCCCACGCTCGAGTCCATCCTGCCGCGCGCGGTCCTGATCGGCCGCCCCGGCCAGGCGATGTTCCTCAAGCTCATCGCGAACCTGCTGGTGGCGCTCAACTCGGCCGCCGCCGCCGAGGCGCTCACGATGGCGAAGAAGGCGGGGCTCGACCTGCCGCTCGCCTTCGACACGCTGGCGCTGGGTGCCGCCACCTCGCGGATGTGGGAGGTGCGGGGCCCGATGATGGTCAAGGGCGAGTTCCCGCCCCAGATGAAGCTCGACCTCTTCATGAAGGACCTGCACCTGATCCAGGAGGCGGCGCGCTCGGTGGGCGCGCCGCTGCCCCTCACCGACGTCGCCGAGCGCCTGTACGCCGCGGCGATGGCCGCGGGGCACGCCGGCGAGGACCTCTCGGTCGTGATCACGGTGCTGGAGTCGCTCGGCCCTCGAGGAACATCGTCAGGGTCCGGATGAACGCGTCCGCCGCCTCGACCGGCGAGCAGTGCATGGCGCCGGGAAGGATGACGAGGCGGGAGCCCGCGATGCCCTCGTGGAGGACGCGGGCCATCGCGGGCGGCGTGCCCGGGTCCCGCTCGCCCACCATCACCAGCGTGGGGCAGCGGATCGCGCCGAGGCGGTCGCGCAGGTCCACCCAGCCGATGGCGCGGATCGCGGCCGCGTAGCCCCGCGGGTCGGTGGCGCGCAGCATCGCGCTCACGCGATCCACGACGGTCTTGTGCCGCGCGTGGAACTCCGGCGTGAACCAGATCGCCATCGTGCGCTCGATCAGCTCCTCGGTCATGCCGCGAGTCTCGGCGACGCGGATCCGGTCATCCCACATCGGCGTCACCGCCGGGCCGTAGCAGGCGGTGGTGTCACAGAGGACGAGGCTCCGGACGCGGCCCGGATGGGCGAGGGCGAAGGCCATGCCGATGAGCCCGCCCATCGAGAGGCCCACGAAGTGGACGTCCGCGATCCCGAGCGCGTCGAGCAGCTCCCGCAGGTCGCCCGCCATCTGCTCGAGCGTGTAGGGCCCGGGCGGGACCTCTGAGCCGCCGTGGCCCCGCACGTCGTAGCGGAGCACGCGGTACCGGGCGGCGAGCGCGGCGGCCGGGGCGTCCCAGACGTCGAGGGTCGCGCCGAGGGCGTGGGCCATCACCACGACGGGCGCGCCCGCGGGCCCGTCGAGACGGTGGTGGGTCTTCACGGCGCCGGGACGATCGTCACGCCCGTCTTGTGCCAGTAGAGCCGGTTCTTGTCCACCGTGACCCGGTCCACGGCGGACAGACAGCGCGCGTCCGACATGATCTCGATCTTGAGATCGTAGGAGCCGTCGCCGCCGGTCCGGACCAGGCGGAAATTGCACACGCAGCCCTGGGGCAGGCCCTGCAGGAACGGCAGGTCCCGCGAGGCGGCCATGCCGCCACCGCCCTTGCTGGCCGCGCCGCCGCCGTCCCAGGAGACGTCGGCGCCGCTCACGCCCTGGCCGTCCGAGGTCCGCACGTGGCCCTTGACGTGGATGTGGTCGCCGCAGCCGCTGGACTGGCCGGGGTCGGCCCAGGCCGGCGCGCCCGCGCCGACCGTGAAGACGAGAGCGAACAGCAGGCCTCTGGTCATCGTAGCCTCCATTAGCGCGCGACGTAGTCCACGCCGGCGATCTCACGGCTGCCCGGCGCCTTCGCGACGAAGTTCACGTTGGCGATCTCGCGGGTGCCCGGCGACTTCGCGACGAAGTTCACCCCGGCGATCTCGCGGGTGCCGGGCGCGCGGGCGACGAAGTTGACGCCGGTGATCTCCCTCGCGCCGGGGGCCCGCGCGACGAAGTTCACGCCGGTGATCTCCCGGCCCCGAGGGGCGCGGGCGACGTAGTTCACGCCGGTGATCTCGCGGCCACGCGGGGGCGACGCCTTGAGCTGCCGGGGCGGCGCCGCCGGCGCCTGCTGGAGGGCCGGCGCCTGCGGCAGCACGCCCGGCGCCACGCGCTCCCGGACGGCGCCCTTGAGCGCCGGCGCCGTCTGCGTCTGGGCGCGCGCGACGTGCTCCCCGGTCAGCGCGAGCGCCACGACCAGCAGCCCGAGTGTCCAGGCTCTCATCAGCCCTGAAGATACCGCAAGGCGTTCTCGCCGAGAATCCGGGCGCGGTCGCGCGCGGTGAGAAACGCGAAGCCCTCGATCTCGGTGACCGAGCGCGCGAGGTCGCCGACGGCGAAGGGCGCGTCGCTGCCGATCAGGAGCCGGTCGGCGCCGACGCAGGCGATCCCGGCGAGCAGCGCCGGCGCGTAGTAGGAGAGCGTGTCGAACCAGAGCTGCTCCATGTAGTGCTCGGGGCTCCGGGTGATCTTGAACGCGGCGCCGAAGGCCTCCCGCCCGACCTGCCAGCCGATGACGAGGCGCTCGCGCAGCGCCGGCAGCGCGCCGCCGAGGTGCGCCAGGCAGATCCGGAGCCGCGGGTGCCGCTCGAGCACGCCGCCGTAGATCAGGCGCGCGGCGGCGATCGTGGTGTCGAAGGGGAAGCCGACGGCGAGGTCGAGGCGGTAGTCGTGGAGGTTCCCGTGGCCCGCCGGGTTGATCGGATGGACGAAGAGCGGAACGCCGAGCGCCTCCACGCGCGCCCAGAACGGCGCGAGGTCCGGGTGGTCGAGCTGGGTGCCGTGGATGTTGGAGCCGATCCCGATGCCCGTGAGCCCGAGACCGTGGATCGCGCGCTCCAGCTCCGCCAGCGCCGCCTCCGGGCGCTGCAGCGGCACCGCGGCGAAGCCGACGAAGCGGTCGGGGTGCCGCCGCACGACGGCGGCCGTCTCGTCGTTGTAGACCCGGCAGAGCTCCCGGCCCAGCTCGGGATCGGCCCAGTACATCATCGGCGGGCCGAGCGAGAGCACCTGGCGGTCCACGCGCGCCGCGTCCATCTGCTTCAAGCGCAGCTCGGGGCTCCAGAACGCCTCGGTGTAGCGCCAGAACCGGATGCCCTCGAAGCAGAGGACGGGCGGCGCGTCCGCCGTGAGGCTCACGCCGTGGCGCGGCCCCTCGGCGGCGAGCGCCTCCATGAACGCGCGCGGGTAGAGGTGCGCGTGGACGTCGACGACCACGCTACGGGCGCACCGGCGGGTAGCTCCGGTCGTAGGCCGGCGTCTTGAGAAACTCGTCGGGCTTGTAGGTCCAGAACTGCGACACCATCGGATAGGTGTGGACGACGGTGTTCTGCAGCCGTCCGCCGACCTTCTCGACCTTCAGGATGTAGACGTTCTGGGTCGGGTTGCCGTACTCGTCGAGCTTGATCGGCCCGCGCGGGTCCTCGGTCGTCTCGCTGGCCTTGCGGATCGCGGCGAGGAAGCGGTCGCGGTCCTCGACCTGGCCGCCGAGCGCCCGGGCGGCCTCGACGACCCAGCGCCCGGCGCTGTACATGACCGCGTGGAAGTACGACGGCTGGCGCTTGAGCTTCGCCTCGGCGAGCTGCATGAACGTCCGGTTCGCGGGCGTCGCGAGCGTCGGCGCCCAGATCAGCGACGTCACGGTGCCGGTCACCTCGTCGCCCATGCCCACCAGCGCCGACTGGTCGGTGAAGACGCCGCTGCCGATCAGCGGCACCGCGCCCTTCAGCGCGCTCTCGCCGTACTGCCGGGCGAACCGCACGGCCTGCGCGGCGACGAACACCTGGACGACCGCGTCCACGTCGCGCGGGATCTGGGTGAGGTAGGGCGCGAAGTCCATCGCGTTCAGCGGCACCCACGTCTTCTGGACCACGCGGCCGCCCGCGTCCTCGAACACGCGCTGGAAGCCGCCGATGCCCTCGTGGCCGAAGCCGTTGTCCATCGCGATGGCCGCGACCTTCTTGTACTTGAGCACCCTGGCCGCGTAGTCGCCGAGCGCGTGCATCGGCTGGCTCGCGCTGAAGTTGGCGCGCAGGATGTACCTGGTCGGGCGGCGCTTGGTGAGGTCGTCGGGTGTCGTCAGGAAGAGCGACGGCAGCCGGTCGCGCTCGATCGGCGGCACCAGGCCGTAGCCGATGTTGACGAGCAGCACACCGGTCAGGACGTGGATCTTGTCCTGGGCGACGAGCTTCCGGTACTTGGCCTGGGCGGTCGCGGGATTGCCCTCGGTGTCCTCCTCGTGGAGCTCGATCTTGCGGCCGGCGGCCCGGGCGCCGGCCTGCTCGAGCCCCAGCTTGAGCCCGTCGAGCATGTCCTTGCCGGCCTGGGCGAAGATGCCGGACAGCGGGCCGAGGAAGCCGACGCGGATGGGCTCCTGGGCGGCGGCGGGGCCCGCGCCCGCCAGGCAGACGGCGGCGCAGGCCGATGCGATGAGCGCGCGGATTGTCATGAAGGGTCTCTCCTCGGGGCGAGGATATCAAACATCCTCTATACTACGCGCCGGCGGGGGGGAACCCATGGCGCAGCGCATCCGCGGGATCGGCGACGACGAGGCGGCGGGGGAGGTCCGCGAGGTCTTCGAGGCCTCCACCGAGATGCTCGGGCGGGTGGCGAACCTCGTGCGCATCCTGGCCCACAGCCCGGGCGTCGCCCGGTGGTTCCTGCCGCTCGTCGTCGCCGTCCGCCAACCGAGCGCCGGCGCCGTGTCCGACGTCCGGCTGCGGAACCTGGCCATCCTGAGGACCTCGATCCTGAACGGCTGCCGCTACTGAACCGAGCACAACCTCGTGCTCGGTCGAGCACTCGGACTGACCGACGCCGAGTTCGCGGCGCTCGAGGGCGACTGGCGGGCGAGCTCCCTCTTCGACGCGCGCGCGAAGGCCGTGCTCGGCTGGGCCGAGGCGATGACGCTGAACACCGCCCGGGGGGACGACGGGGCGTGGAGCGAGCTGCGGCGGCACTTCGGCGACGCCGAGATCGTCGAGCTGTCGATGGCGACGGCGCTCTTCAACATGATCAACCGGCTGAACGACTCGTTCCGGACGGAGCTCGAGCCCGAGGAGTACAACCGGCGGCAGCACAAGGCGGTCGGCGTGACGGCGCGCGCCCTGGTGGCGTACGCCTGCCGCATCTGCGGGACGCCGGCTCCGGCCGGCCCGTGATAGATATAGGGCCCCGCGACGCGCGAGAGACGCGAGAGGAGCGAGCCATGCTGAGACTGCTGGCGCTAGTCCTGTTCCTGGTGATGGCCGTGGTCCCGCCGCCGGCGGCGGCCCAGGCCCCGGACCCGTGGGCGAAGCTCGCGCCGTTCCCGGAGCCGGCGGAGGAGCTGTACGGGATCGCGGCCGCCGGCAAGCTCTACGTCTTCGGCGGCCTGGCCCCGGGCTGGGTCCCGCGGGGGCTCGTGTTCGAGTACGATCCCGCCACCAACGCCTGGACCAAGAAGAAGCCGATGGCGCTGCCCGCCCACCACGTCGCCGTCGCCGAGCTCAACGGCAAGATCTACGTGTTCGGCGGATTCGTGCCGCCGGCGTCCGGGCCGCCGGCCTGGGCCCCGATCGACAACGCCTGGGAGTACGATCCGGCGGCCGACAGCTGGAGGGCGCTCGCCCCGATGCCGAGCAAGCGCGGCTCGCCGGTGGCGGCCGCGGCCGGCGGCAAGCTCTACGTGATCGGCGGCGCCTCGACCCATCCGGGCTCGCCGGCCACGAGCATCCATCCGGCCCGGCCCCACCGCGCGGTCGCGATGGTCGAGGAGTACGACCCCGCCACCAACACCTGGCGCGCGCGCTCGCCGATGCCGACCGCGCGCAACCACGCGGCCATCGGCGCCGTGAACAACAAGATCTACGTGCTCGGCGGCCGCGTCGGGGCGGCGTTCATCGGCGTGGCCAGCAACACCGACGTCGTCGAGGAGTACGACCCGGCCACCGACCAGTGGGGCGCCGTCCGGGCGCGGATGCCGACGGCGCGGAGCGCCGTGGCGTGGGGCGTGCACGGCGGACGGATCTACGTGGCGGGCGGCGAGGGCCAGAACGACCAGTTCATGGCCGCGTTCCGGGCGGTCGAGGCCTACGAGCCGGCCACCAACCGGTGGACGGCGCTGCCGCGGATGCCGGCGCCGCGCCACGGCCTGGCCGGCGCCGCGCTCGGCACCCGCCTGCACCTGGTGAGCGGCGACGTCCAGTCGGCGGGGATTCCGGGCATGCAGCTGCACTCGCCGAACCACGACGCGATCGAACTTTCCGGCCGGTAGAGACCGGCCGCCCAGACGAGGAGAGACGCCATGAGGCGGATCGCATTCACCGGAGCGCTGGCAGTGATGGCTGCGGGCCTGGTGTGGACGGCGGGCGCCCAGCAGCCGGCGGTGCTGACCGCGGCGGTCGGCGCCAACATGAACCACGTCCCGTCCTTCGTGGGCGTCGAGAAGGGCATCTTCCTCAAGCACGGGGTCGACCTCAAGCTCAAGGTCCTGGCCACCGGCCAGGAGATGGCCAAGGCGTTGCAGGCCGGCGAGGCCCAGATCATCGGCTCGGCGTTCTCCAACTACCCGGTGGCGGTCGAGCGCGGCATGGCGGCCCGGGGCGTCGTCGGCATGATGGGCGATCGCACCAGCCGCTACTCGGACGATCCGGTGAGCGTGTGGACGCGCAAGGGCACCGGGATCGCGAAGATCGAGGATCTCGCGGGGCGACGCGTGGGGACGGCGGTCGGCGGCACCGCCGACGAGTACCTGGGCGTGCTCCTGAAGAAGAAGGGCGTGCCCCGGGAGAAGGTGAGCTTCCTCAACGTCCCGCCCGGGAATGCCGTCTCGACGCTCCAGGGCGGCAGCGTGGACGCGGTGGCGGTGTGGGAGCCGTTCGGCTCGCTCGTCCAGTCGAAGGTACCCGACGCCGTCCTGGTGTCGCGGGGCGGCGGGCACCTCGGCTACTACATCAACATGGCCGTGCGCAACGACGTCATCGAGAAGACTCCCGACGTGGTCGAGCGCTACGTGATCGGGGTCGCCGAGGCCGCCCAGTATACGCGCAAGAACATCGACGAGGCCGCGGAGATCGCCACGCGCTGGGTGGCCGGGCTGGACGCCGCCGTGGCCAAGCAGGCGCTGCGCCAGATGACCTTCGACCCGCGGATCACGCCGCACACGATCGCCTCGTGGGACGAGAACGTGAAGATCCTCATCGAGCAGAAAAAGCTCAAGGCGGTCCTGCCCTGGCAGCAGGGGATCGAGCTGCGGTTCATCGAGAAGGTGACGAAGAGCCACCCTCAGCTCTTCACGGATCTCAAGCCGGTGCCCTGAGGGGCGGACGTCCGGGCCCGGCGTGACCGCCAAGATCGCCGTGCAGGGACTGGGCCACGAGTACGTCAACCCGTTCACGCGCGAGCGGGTCCTCGCCCTCGACGGCCTGACCCTGGACGTCGCCGACGGTGAGTTCCTCACGGTGGTGGGGCCGAGCGGCTGCGGTAAGACGACCCTGCTCAACATCCTGGCCGGCCTCATCCCGCCCACGCGCGGCGCCGTGCTCGTGGACGGCCGGCCGGTGACGGGCCCGGGCCGTGACCGCGGCGTCGTCTTCCAGGAGTTCGCGATCCTGCCCTGGCGGACGGTGGAGCGGAACATCGCCCACGGCCTCGAGATCCAGGGGGTCCCGAAGGTCGAGCGGGCCGCCGCCGTCCGCCGCTTCGTGGAGCTGATCGGGCTCGCCGGCTTCGAGAAGAAGTACCCGCACGAGCTGTCGGGCGGGATGCGCCAGCGCGTGGCCGTGGCCCGCACGCTGGCCGCGAACCCCGAGGTGATGCTGATGGACGAGCCGTTCGCCTCGGTGGACGCGCAGACCCGCATCACGCTCCAGGAGGAGCTGAACGCGATTGCCCAGGCCACCCGCAAGACGATCCTCTTCGTGACCCACAACGTCGAGGAGGCGGTGTTCCTCGGCGACCGCTGCTGCGTGCTCGCGCGCCGGCCGGGGCGCGTCAAGGCGCTGGTGCCGGTGGACATCCCGCGCGCGCGCCGGACGTGGAAGCTCTTCACGTCCGACCCGGCGTTCGGCGCGATGAAGGACCGCGTGCTGCGCCTGGTGCGCGAGGAGGTGGAGGGCGGGGGGGGCGACGGGTGACGCCTCACCGGGAGGCCGTCGTCAGCTGGGTCGTCGTGCTGGCGGCGGCGGTGGCGGCGTGGGGGCTGGCGGCGGCGACGCTGCCGCTGCCCGAGTACTACCTGCCGCCTCCCACCGCGGTGCTGGCCGCGCTGGGCGACCTCGTCGCCAAGGGGATCCTGCCCACCTACGTCGCCGAGAGCCTGCGGCGGATGCTGCTCGCGGCGCTGCTGGGGCTCGCGGTCGGCGTGCCGGCCGGTCTCCTGCTCGGCATGAGCCGCCGCGTGGCCGACTTCTTCTATCCGCTCCTGAACTTCTTCCAGTCCGTGTCCGGCATCGCGTGGCTGCCGCTCCTGCTGGTCTGGTTCGGGTTCGGCGAGCGCACGATCCTGGTCGCCGTCAACTACACGGTGCTCTTCCCCGTCATCTTCAACGCGCTGCTGGGCGTGCGGAGCGTGCCGCCGATCTACGTGAACGCGCTCCGGACGCTCGGCGCCCCCCGCTGGCGGATCGTCCGCGACGTCCTCGTGCCCGGGGCGCTGCCCAGCATCGCCACCGGCATGCGCCTCGGCCTCGCCTACGGCTGGCGGGCGCTCATCGCCGCCGAGATGCTCGTCGGCGCCCACGGCCTCGGCTCGGCTTCATGATCTTCAACGCCCAGAACTTCCATCTCACCGCGCGGATCATGCTCGGCATGGGGATCATCGGCGTGCTGTGGGTGGTCCTCGACTACTTCCTGCTGCGCCCGCTGGAGGAGGCCACCATCGCCCGCTGGGGGCTCGTGCAGCGATGAGCGCGGTGCTCCGGGGGCTGGCGCCGTTCGCGGTGCTCGTGGTCGCGTGGGCCCTGATCACGCGGACCGGGCTGGTGGCGCCGCTCTTCCTGCCGCCGCCGGGCGACGTGGTGCGAACGGCGGTGGAGCTGGCGCGTGACGGCTCGCTCTGGGTCAACATCGCGGCGAGCCTCGGGCGCGTGCTCCTCGGCATTGTCATCAGCGTGCCGCTGGCGGTGGCCCTCGGCGTCCTCGTGGCCCTGAACCGGCGCCTGGCGCCGGTCGTGGAGCCCATCGTCGGCTTCTTCAACGCGCTGTCCGGGATCGCCTGGCTGCCGCTGGCGATCACCTGGTTCGGCCTGGGCTGGACGAGCGTGACCTTCATCATGTGCAACACCATCTTCTTCCTGGTCTTCTTCAACACGTTGGTGGGCGTGCGGGCGGTCCCGCGGCTCTTCGAGCACGCGGTGCGGACCATGGGTGGCTCGCGGCGTCACGTGATCCTTCAGGTGCTGATCCCGGGCGCGCTGCCCAGCATCGCCACCGGCATGCGCCTCGGCCTCGCCTACGGCTGGCGGGCGCTCATCGCCGCCGAGATGCTCGTCGGCGCCCACGGCCTCGGC